>NZ_JAIQXV010000002.1:0-300000 GCF_020166415.1 Deinococcus multiflagellatus | reverse complement strand
CCTCAGTGAAGTGCAGCGGGACGTGGAGGTGGCCCTGTTAGACCCCCGCCGCAGCCTGGAACTGCTGCTTGACGAGAGTGGCGAGGTCATTGGCAGCCTCGACTGCAAACGCGATTTCCCCGAAGTCGGCGACCTGACCATCAACCTGCTGCTGATCCGCGAGGACCGTCAGTCGCAGGGCTGGGGCCGCCGCGCGGTGCGTCACCTTGAAGGCCGGGTACCGCCGGGCACCACGCGCATCCTGGCGAGCGTGCTGGGCGACAACCCACGTGGCGCCCGCTTCTGGGAACGCCTGGGCTTTACGTTTACCCTGGACGCCCGCCCGGTAATGACGTGGTACGCCCGCCCGGTGGGCACCCGCCCCCCCACGCCCGCAGCGGCGGCCCCGCTGCGCGCCAGCCACGATTAGCCCTAAAGACTGCCCCACCCCGTTCTCGCCTACACTCCAAAGGGTGATCGTCAAGTACGGCGGCAATGCCATGAAAAGTCTGGAGCTGCGCCGGGCCGTGGCCGGGGAAATCGCGGCCCTGCGCGCAGAACACGCGGTGGTGGTGGTCCACGGCGGCGGCCCGGTGATTGAGCAGGAGTTGAGTGCGCGCGGCGTGCCCAGCGAGTTCCGGGGCGGCCTGCGCGTGACCTCGCCCCAGGCCATGCAGGTGGTGGAACTGGCGCTGTGCGGCCTGAACAAGCAGCTGAGCCAGGACGTGGGCCGCGCCGTGGGCCTGATGGGCCGCGATGACCGCCTGCTGCAGGCCGAACTGCTGGACCCCGAACTAGGCCGCGTGGGCCGCGTGACCGGCGTGAACGCCACGCTGCTGCGCACCCTGCTGGGCGCTGGCCTGACCCCGGTGGTGGGCTGCGTGGCGGTGGACGAGGCCGGCGAACCCCTGAACGTGAACGCCGATACGGCGGCCGGCGCGGTGGCAGGCGCCCTGGGCGACGGCATCGTGTTCCTGACCGATGTGGAGGGCGTGTACCGCGCCTACCCCGACCCCCAGAGCCTCGCCCCCCACCTGACCCGCGCCGAGGCCGAGGCCGGCATTGAGGCCGGATGGATCGCCGGCGGCATGATCCCCAAGGTGCGCGCGGCGCTGGACGCCCTGGACCGGGGCGCGCCCTTTGCCGTCATCGCCAGCGGGATGCGGGCCGGCGTCCTGGCGCAGGCCGCGCGCGGAGCGGCGGGGACGAGGCTGACGCCGTAGATGGTGAATGGTTGAAGGGTGATGGTGAAGGGCACAGAGCCGTGCGCTCCTCTTCTTTTTCCATCAACTTTCAACCCTCAACCATCACCGCGCCTCCCAGCCGGCTGAACACCAGCGTGTCCCGCCGCTGCGCCGGGTCGTCGGCGCGCACGTCGTCATTCACGAAGCGGGCGTCCAGGGTGTAGCCCAGGGCCTGGGGGATGCGGGCGCTGCGGGTGTTGTCGGGGTCGCAGCGGATTTCCAGGCGGCCAAAGCCCAGCGGGCCCAGGGCCAGTTCGGTCAGGGCCTGCGCGACCTCCCGGGCATAGCCCTGGCCGGTGTGCGCCGTGGCGATCCAGTAGCCGATTTCGCCCTTGGGCACGCGCCAGTCCAGGGCGTGGTAGCCGCTGCTGCCCAGCAGTTCGGTGCCCTGGGCGTTCCAGACGTGGTAGCGCAGGTTCTCGCGCGTCTCGAAGCGCTCGGCGGCGGCGTGCAGGTTCGCCTGGGCGCCTTCCAGGGTCAGGGGCGCCTGGGCCCAGTGCATCCAGCGGCGCAGTTCGGGCAGCGAGGCGTTGACGGCCGCCACCAGCGCCGGGGCGTCGGCCACCGCCGGGCGGCGCAGCCACAGGCGGGGGGTGCGGAGGTCACCGGGCACAGGCGGCAGGGTCATCTGCGCGGCAGTGTAGAGAAAAAGGGGCGGGCCACGCGCAGGCAACCCGGCCACGGCCCTGGTGTGGGCCACCCCGCAGCCGGGGCTGTTCGACCTGAGGCTGCCCTAGAAGTGTGTGCGGAACACGGCGGGGCGCGGGACGTGACGGCCTTTGCCGGCCTTCTTCGCCAGGTCCAGGTCCACCAGGCGCAGCAGCTGCCAGCGCTTCAGGCCGGGGTGGCTGCGCTGCTTGCTCAGGACGTGGCGTTCCAGGGCCGCGCGGTTGCCGTGCAGGGCGGCCAGCACGCGGGCTTCCCAGAACACGTCCTGGGCACTGTCACGGCGGGCGTGGCCCTGGGGAATGGCCGAGTAACGGGACTGGCCCCGGGTCACGCCGCTCAGCAGCAGCGCGACTCCACCCAGAGCCATCAGAAGCAGCAGGATTGTCAGGAGCACGCCCGCAGTGTACCGGGAAGCGGCCGTGGCGGGCGACGAAGTTTTGCACGACATCAGGCGGCTGTCATAACGGGAACCACATGACCTGAAGGGTTCACCTTCAGGTCATGTGGGGCGAGCGGAGCGAGTACCCGTGACAGACAGCGGTCGGAGTGGAGTTGAGGGGGGTGCTTTTCTCCCCTTAACGGAACGGAGTACCGCTGTCAGAAGGTGCCCCGAGCACGAAGGCGGACCGCCTGACCCAGCGCCGCCCGCCCCAGAGAGACACTTACCGCTTCAGGCGCTTGTCCTTGGGGTTCACGCCGTACACCGCGCCCCAGGGCTCGTACACGCTTTTCAGGGTGTCTTTGCTCACCACTTTGCCCTTCACCTTGATGGTGCGGGTAATCACGCTGGTCATGCCCTGCGCCGGGGTGTCCAGCAGGCGGCGCCCGCCCAGGGCCACGCTCTTGTCGGCGGTGTAGCTGGGCTTGGCCGGCGCCTTGAAGTTGGTGATCACGGGCTTGCTGATGCTCACCTGCCGCCCGGTGTTGGCGCCAAAGACATCAAAGCGCAGGGTATCGGCGGCCTTGTTCCAACTGGCCTGAATAAACAGGTGCGCGCCGGTGTCGTTTTTCATGCGCAGGTTCTTGGCCGGGGCGTACACGGTGGCCTCAAAGCCCACAGGGTCGTAGTACTTCACGCGGTGGCTGTGCTCGTGGCGCTCCACGATGGGCAGCCCGGCCTGGTACAGCGCGCGGAAGATGGTGGTGCTCACCTGACAGATGCCGCCGCCGTCTTCCTTGGTGAGGGTGCCGCCGCTGATGACAAAGCCCTTCACGAAGCCGGTGCTGGCGTCAATCTGGCCCACTTCCTCGTTGAAGTTGAATTCGTGGCCCGGGGCAATAAAGAAGTTGTCGAGCTTGCTGGCGCCCACCAGAATGTTCTTCTCGCGGAAACTGGGGCTGCCCGCGTAGCTGCTGCTGCCCGTGGCCACATGCCACAGCACGCCGCGCCCGGCCAGGACCTTCACGCTGCGCGCGGGCTCAATGCGCTTAAAGGCCACCTGCGCGGTGCCCTTGCCCGAACGGATGGCCCGCAGCAGGTTGGCCTTGGTGGCGTCGCGGTCAAAGACCCAGCCGGTCTGGCCCTGGGCCACCCAGCTGCCGCCCACGTTGCGGAACACGGCGGGCTTGGGCTTGCGGGCGTTCAGGGTCTTTTCGATCTTGTTCAGAATGGGCGTGAAGGTGCTGCTGACCTTGTTGTATTTCTTGCTGGCCTTTACGCCAGCGGCCGGCAGCGCCCACGACTTGACGATGGCCTGCTGGCGAACCTCGCCCTTGCGGATCGAGGCCTCGGTGGTCTGGAACACCAGTTTGAAGGTCTGGGCCTGCGCGCCGCCCGCCAGGGCCAGCGTGAGCAGAGGAAGAAGCATACGCGCAGAGCGGATCATGCCTTTCAGGCTAGGGGGCGCGTGCCCCGCGCCCGTGAGGCGGACTTTGACTGCCGCTTAGCCCGCCTTCCCGGAAGGTTGAGGTTTCTGGGGCGGTCAGCCCCCCTTCAGGCTGATGGGCTGCGGTGGTCAGGGAATCAGGGCTTCAAGCTGCACCAGACGTTCTTGCAAGGTCGCTTCGTCGGGCGCCACCAGATTCACGTGGCCCAGCTTGCGCCCGGCCCGCCACGCCTTGTGGTACAGATGCACCCGCGTGCCGGCCAGGGCGTCAATGGCGGCCCAGTCGGGGTGCAGCGGCTGGCCGTCCGGGCCCGCCACACCCACCACGTTCACCATGGCGCAGGGCAGCAGCGGCGCCCAGTCGCGCAGCGGCAGGCCCAGCACCGCGCGCACCTGGGCTTCAAACTGGCTGACCCCGCCGCCGTCCTGGGTGAGGTGGCCGCTGTTGTGTACGCGCGGGGCCACCTCGTTTACCAGCAACTCGCCGCCCGCCAGCTGGAAGAATTCCAGGGTCAGCAGGCCTTCCAGGCCCCAGCCCTCGGCCACGGCGCGGGCCAGTTCGCGGGCCCTGGCCTCGGTGGCGGGCGGAGCGGCCGGTGGGAAAACGCTGGTGCGCAGGATGCCGTGGCGGTGCACGTTCTCCACCAGCGGCCCTAAAGCCACCTCCCCGGTTGCCGTCCGCGCCACCGCCAGACTGAGTTCGCGCTCAAAGGCTACGAGGCCCTCCAGCACGCAGGGCACGCGGCCCAGTTCGGCCCAGGCGGCGCGCAGGTCGGCATCGGAACTCACCCGCACCTGCCCCTTGCCGTCGTAGCCCAGTTCGCTGGTTTTCAGCAGGCCCTGCCCGCCCACCTGGGCCAGGGCGCCGGGCAGGTCGCTTTCCTGTTCCAGCACCACAAAAGGCGCGGTGCCCACGCCGGCCGCGCGCAGGGCTTCCTTTTCGTGGGCGCGGTGCTTGCTGCGCGCCAGGACCCCGGGCCCCGGGCGTACCGGCACGCGGCCTTCCAGCGCGGCCAGGGCCGGCAGGGGCACATTTTCAAATTCCAGGGTGACGGCGTCGCACGCCGCCAGCCGCTCCAGGCCAGCCGGGTCGGTGTAGGGCGCCTGCAGGTGCTCGGCGCACAACCGCGCCGGGGCCGCCGGGTCGGGCTCCAGCACCGTGACCCGCACGCCCAGCGGCAGCGCGGCCAGGGCCAGCATCTGCGCCAGCTGGCCGCCGCCCAGGATGCCCAGGGTAGGGGCTGGGGCGCTCATGCCTCGCCCGCCTGGGGGTGGCCGTCGAAGAAGGGGTCGTCCAGTACGGCCCGGGTCTGGGCAGCGCGGAAGGCGTCCAGGCGGGCGCGCACAGCCTCGTCGGTGGTGGCCAGCAGGGCGGCGGCAAACAGGGCGGCGTTCTTTGCGCCCGCTGCGCCAATCGCAAAGGTGGCCACCGGCACGCCGGCGGGCATCTGCACGATGCTCAGCAGGCTGTCTTGACCACTTAAGGCACGCGACTGCACCGGCACGCCCAGCACCGGCACCCGCGTAAAGGCCGCCAGCATGCCCGGCAGGTGCGCCGCGCCCCCCGCCCCGGCGATGATGCAGGCGAGGTTCAGCCGCTCGGCCCGCGCGCCGTAGCTGGGCAGCAGCGCGGGCGTGCGGTGGGCGGACAGGACCCGCACCTCGTAGGGCACCCCCAGGTCACGCAGCACGGTCAGGGCGCCTTCCATCGTCTCGAAATCGCTGCGGCTGCCCATCACCACGCCCACACGCGGCGTTCCTTCTCCGGCAAGATCGGTCACGGGCTGCATCGTACCTGCCGGGGCGGGGGGCGCTGCCGGCTGGGCTGGACGGGCTGGCCCTGGCCCCGCCCCTTGCTTTACCGTGCGCGCATGGCCGCCCCGCCCCCTGCCCCCGGTTCCGACTGGCCCGATTACCCCTGGCTGTATGCCCGCACCCGCGCGGGCCGCGCCCGGGGCCCGGACGGCGCGCGGGCGCTGCTGTCGGCCCTGGGCCACCCGGAGCGCGCGTTTGCCAGCATCCGCGTGGTGGGTACCAACGGCAAGGGCAGCACCTGCGCCATGCTGGAGGCCGGGTTGCGGGCAGCGGGCGTGCGCACCGGCCGCTTTACCAGCCCGCACCTGCACGCCTACGAGGAACGCATTCGGGTGGACGGCGCGGATCTGGACCCGGCGCGCACCGCCGCCTTTATCGCCTGGGCCAAGGCGCACGCCCCCGACGGGGCTTTTTTCGACCTGACCCTGGCCCTGGCCTGCCAGGTATTTGCCGAGGAGAGGGTGGAGGTGGCGGTGATGGAAGCCGGCGTGGGCGGCCAGAGCGACGCCACCCAGGCCCTGAGCCGGGTGGCGGCGGTGGCCCTGACCAATGTGGGCCTGGACCATACGGCGGTGCTGGGCGAGACGGTGGCCGCGATTGCCCGTGACAAGGCAGGCGCCGCCCAGCCCGGCGTGCCCCTGCTGACCACCGCCACGGGCGAGGCCCTGACCGTGGTCGCCGAGGTGGCCCAGACGGTCGGCGCCCCACTGCTGACCCCGCACAGCCACCCTGAACTGTTTGCCCTGCCGCGCCCACCCACGCTGGCCGGCGCCCACCAGACGCAGAACGCTGCGCTGGCCGCCGCCACCTTGCGCACCCTGGGCTATGCCAGGGGCGTGGACGCCGCCCTGAACGCGGTCCACCCCGCGCGCCTGGAACGCGTTGAGCACAGCGGCAAAACGGTCCTGGTGGACGGCGCCCACAACCCCCACGCCACCCACGCCCTGGCCCTGGCCGTGCCCCACGCCGACGTGCTGCTGTTCGGCGGGCTGGCCCGCAAGGACACGGCCGCCACCCTGGCCCCGCTGCTGGCGGTGGCGCCCACTCGGGTCTTTACGGCCCCCGGCGACCTCGCCACGCCCCCGGCCGAATTGGCGGCTATGTTCGGCGGCGAGGCCGTGCCCGACCCCGCGCAGGCCCTGACGCGCGCCCTGTCACTGACGCCACCGGGCGGCACGCTGCTGGTAGCCGGCAGCCTCTATCTGGCCGGGGCGGTGCGGGCCCAGTTGGCGACCAGACCGGCTTGACAGTCTGGACAACGGCCCGTATACTTCCCTCCGCTCTGGGTCGTTAGCTCAATTGGCAGAGCAGCTGACTCTTAATCAGCGGGTTGTAGGTTCGATTCCTACACGACCCACCAGACAGAAACGGTGCTTCAGGCGCCGTTTTTTCTTTTGCGCTCAGCCTTTGTGCGCTGACGTTGCTCAGCACTTCATCTGTGGGGCCCCTCACACAGACCAAGGGGAAGCAAGGCCGAACTTCACGGCGGCGCCTCGAAGTTCTAAACATGGATTACGGTTTACCTGTGTCTGGCCGCCGAAGCTGCAGCGCGCCCCGGCCCAGTGCCAGCGCACATGGCAGGGCCAGGGCAACGATCACCAATGCTGTCCAAAAGACCGAGTCTCCCTCGCGTATGCTCAGCGCCGCGTACACCAGGCCAAGCAACGTCATGGCGATGCATAGCCCGCAAAACAGCCATAAAGAGGCAATCCCCAGCCACCAAAAGACGGTTTCCACGATCCTGTCGCTGAGTTTCTTCCAGATCAGAAGGGCGGCCAGGAGCAGACCTGCGGCGAAAACCCCTTGCCTGGCACTCCCCTGTTGTATGGCGCCCATTAAAGAGGTCATGCCAAGACCTAAACACCCTCCGGCGAGCGTAGCCTTCATGCCCACGTACCCACCGGTCTGCCCATTTCCACTTTCAGGTGCAACCCTGGCCTTGCGAGGCTGGCGGCTCATAGGGTTGAGCCCTTTCGACCCCTGCCTCCGCCACCGTGAAGGGGGCAGGGCACGCTCTGGCAAGTCTTGTCCAGTGTGCCAGCAAGGTCAGCCCGACGCCCGCGCCTTTCGGCTGGTCGGGCTTGCACGTTCGCCCGCACCTGATCAGTCATGCCGGCATCTTGACACTTTCTGCACCTGCGCAACCGCGCACATTCACCATCGAACGCTGCCCACGTTCCTTGCGCCGCCAGCAACGCTGCACCCACTAAGTTTCCGCGTGGACGAGGGGATGTGCCTTACGCAGCCAGCTGCCGCATAAACGTGACCTCCTGCGTGGCGCCAACGAACCGCGCAGGGCTGGAGCTTTGTACCCGCTGCCTGAAGAGGCCCAGGGGCCTGGCCGCCAGCTGCACCAAATTCTTGGCCTTTGCCTCTGGCGAAACGGAGTCTGTCCCTTGCAAAGCCGCCCACCACTCGTTCACGCCTGGTCCATCTCTTCAACCTCTACGCCGCCCACACCTCCACTTGGCAGTTCCGCGCTCTTTCCCTTCATTCCTTCTTCAGCCCGTAGCCGCGCCTACGCTTTGCGGGCGGGGCGGGTGGTGTGCTGGGGCCCATGACGTACGCCCCGGATGGCAGCACCACCCAACGCTTTATGGCCGCGCTTCAGACCGCCGAGAACACCCGGCAGCTGGACGACCTGCTGGCCCTGCACGCCCCAGAGGTCACGCTGCGCAACCTCAGCGCGCACAGCTGGCAGGGCCTGGACGGCGCGCGCGAGTTCTGGCAGACCTACCTCGACAACTTCGCGCAGGTGCACAGCGAATTCTCCCGCAGCCACGAAGAAGGCGGCCTGGGCGTGATGGAGTGGGAAACCACAGGCCAGCTGGCCGGCGGACGCGACGTGGCCTACCGGGGCGTGAGCCTCATTGAGGTGCAAGGCGGCCGGGTGACGGCCTTCCGCACCTACTACGACAGCGCGGCGTTCGTGGCCCCGGCAGCGGAATAGCCCAGGCCCCCGCGCCGGGTACACTGCCTGACATGTTGCTGTACGGGCGGAATCCGGTGCTAGAGGCACTTCGCGAAGGGCGCGTGAGTGAGGTCCTGGTCGCGCGGGGCGTGGAAGAGGCGCTGGTGGCGCAGCTCAAGGCCACGGGGGTCCGGCTGCGCTTCGCGCCGCGCATAGAACTGGACCAGCTGGCGGGCACCACCGCCCACCAGGGCCTGCTGGCCGAAGTCGAGGACCTGGCGTGGGGCAGCGTGGACGACATTCTGGACCTGGCCGAGCAGCGCGGCGAGGACCTGCTGATCGTGCTGCTGGACGGCATCACCGACCCGCGCAACTTTGGCGCGATTATCCGCAGCGCCGAGGTGCTGGGCGCGCACGGCGTGGTGGTGGAAGAGCGCCGCAGCGCGCCGCTGTCGCCGGTGGTGGCCAAGACCGCCGCCGGAGCCACCAGTTACCTGCCCGTGGCCCAGACGAAGAACCTGCCCCGCCTCATCGAAGCCCTGAAAAAAGAGGGGGTGTGGGTCTACGGCGCAGCCGGCGAAGCCGCCCAGGACGTGCGCCAGCTGGATTTCAGCGGCAAGGTGGCCCTGGTCATCGGGGCTGAGGGCGAAGGCATGCGCCGCTTGGTGCGCGAGAAATGCGACGCCCTGGTGAGCATTCCGGTGCGCGGGCGGGTGCAGAGCCTGAACGCCTCGGTGGCGGCCGGCATTCTGCTGTTTGAAATCACCCGGGGCCGCGCGTGACCCCAGGCCACGGCCCGGTGCACACCCTGCGCAGCGAGCACTTGACCCTGGAGGTGCTGCCGGGCCTGGGCGCCAGCGTGCTGAACCTGCGCGCGGCGGCCGGGGTGCCTGTGCTGCGCCCGGTGGACCTGGGCACGGTGCAGACCAGCAGCCAGTGCGCCAGCTTTCTGCTGTTGCCCTACAGCAACCGTATCCGCGACGCCCGCTTTTCCTTCGGGGGCCAGGAGGTGCAGCTGCGCCCCACCACCAAAAATGGGCTGGCCCAGCACGGCGACGTGCGCAACCGCCCCTGGCAGGTGGCTGAAGCCAGCGCCTCTCACCTGCGCGCCACCTTTGACAGCCGCGACTTTGCCGACGTGAACTGGCCCTGGGCCTTTACCGCCGCCGTGGACTACCGCCTGCACGGCCCGCACCTCGACACCACCGTCAGCCTCGTGAATGCCGACACCCAGCCCATGCCGGCCGGACTGGGCCTGCACCCGTATTTTGCGCGGCAGGCGGGCGCCGGGGGCGTAGACCCCACGCTGGAGGTGGACGCCGAACTGCTCTACGACACCGATGAACGCCAGTTGCCGCTGGGCGCCGCGCGGCCGGTCACCCCGGCCGAGGACTTCCGGCGCCCCGTGCCCGTGGGCGAGCGCCAGATTGACGCCACCTACACCGCCTGGAACGGCGTGGCGCGGCTGGACTGGGGCCGCCGGGCCCTGACCATCACCGCCGACAACGTGTATTCGCACCTCGTGGTGTTCACGGCGCCGGACGGCAGCCTGGCCTTAGAGCCGGTCTCACACGCCACCGACGCTGTCAATCTGGCCCCGCGCGGCGTGGACGGCACCGACCTGCGCGTGCTGAGCCCGGGGCAGACCCTGGCCGGCACCGTGCGTTTCACGCTGGAGGGCGACTGGTCGGGTGAGTAGAGGGTGGTCCCGCAAGGTGGGGAAAGGGTTGGCGCTCGCCAGAAGGGCTGCACTCTGAAGAGAGTTCTGAAGGCAACCGCCCACCTCTCCCCCACTCCCGCTGGCCCCAAAGAACCCCCCGCGCCTCCAGGTGAGGAGAGGCGGGGGCTTTCCCTTCCCTGCCTTCAGCTGGCGGTGGCCAGCAGCACGCCGTGGCCGTCGCGCAGCTCGAACAGGTGGCGCTGGTCGCGGGTCTGTAACCAGCGCAAGGCGTCAAGCAGATCGTCGGTTTCGCGCACCACCTCCGGCGGCTGGGTTTCATGGCCCCGCCACACAATGCGGTAGGCGCGGCGGGGGGCCGGGGGCTGCCAGCGCTCCCCCTCATCTTCACGAACAAAGGCTCTGGACATCCCTGCAGTCTGCACTGGGGCAGTGAAACCAGGATGGGCGGCGACTGAAGGTCTCAGGAGAACCCAGAGCGATGGAGGGGCTGTTGTTGAGCCCCTGGGTGGCACTGGCCGCCGCTGTCAGGGCAGGTCGGGCACGGTGGCGCGCGGCACCAGGGTCACGCGGGCCTCGCGGGTTTCTTCGCCGCGCAGGTAGGTCAAGACCACCGTTTCGCCAATTTTCAGGCGCCGAATGGCGTTAATGACGGCGTTGGCGTCCCGGGTGCGTTCGCCGTTGACCCGCACGATCACGTCGCCCAGGCTCACCAGGTTGTCCTGGTCGTCGCGCACGCTGCCGCGCAGGCCGGCGCGCTCGGCGGGGCTGCGGCGGGCCACCGCGTCCACCACGCCGCCCGGTGGATCGGTCAGGCCGCTGTGCAGCGAGTCGAAGAACAGACCCACCACTGGCACGTCGCGTTTCTCGCCGCTCCGCAGGGCCACGATCAGCTCGTTGCCTTCCACCACCGGCACCGCGTAGCTGCGCCGGGTCCGCCCGCTGCCGTCCACGCTGATGTAGCTCACCACGCCAATCGCCTGCCCGTTGCCGTCCAGGATGGGGCCGCCGCTGTCGCCGGGGGCCAGGGGCGCGGTCATTTCCAGGGTGCCGCCCGGAAAATCAGCGCGGGCCGAGGCGGCGTTCAGGCGCAGCAGCTGGCCCCGGCGCGGCTGCAGGAAATCGCCGCCGCTGTTGCCAATGGCCAGCACCGTCTCGCCCACGCGCGGCGCCCGGGTGGCCAGCTTCAGGAAGGGGAACGCCTCGCCGCCGCGCACCGTCAGCAGCGCCACATCGTTGTTGGCGTCAAAGGCGGTCACCCGCGCGGGGTAGGACTCGCCCGACAGGGTGCGCACCTGAAAGAGCCGCCCCCCGCTGACCACATGGTAGGCCGTGAGCACCTGCCCGCCCGCGCTGATGAAAAAGCCGGTGCCAATGCCGGCGTTGCGGGTGTCGGGGTTCACGCTCTCCACGCGCACCGTGGCGGGGCGGCTGCGCTCGAACAGCGCCTGCGACTGGGCCGGCAGGGCGCGCGGCGGGGCGGGCAGGGCGCCCTGCGTCACCGGGGCGGGCGGCGCAAAGGGCAGATTGGCATCTGGCAGCAGGTAAGCGGCCAGCGCCAGCAGCAGCAGAACCGGAAGCCAGGGCGAGGCGCGCACGCGGGCAGTGTAGTGCGCGCGCCGGGGAACCACGGTAGTGAAAGGCACGGGGGTCCGCTTCCTTGCTTGACAAGACTCTTGCCAAGCACTACTTTGCAAAGCAAGCAACTTAGGAGGTCCCTATGAATCCGCTCAAATCTGGCACGCTGGACCTGGCCTTGCTGGCCGCCCTGCAGGATCAGCCCCGGTACGGGCTGGACATTCTGAACCATGTCAACGCCCGCAGCGGGGGCCTCTTTGACCTGCGCGAAGGCAGTCTGTACCCGGCGCTGCACCGCCTCGTGAAAGCGGGCTGGATCGAGAGCGACTGGCAACCCAGTGACCGGGGGGGCGCCCCCCGCAAGGTCTACCGCCTGACCGACGACGGCCGGCGCGCCCTGCAGCACAAGCGCCAGGAATGGCAGACCCTGCGCGGCGCCCTCGACGCCCTGCTGCTGCGGCGGGCCGCATGAAGCTGCTGCGGCGCCCTGCCCTTCTCTCCTCGGCGCTGACCGTGGAAGGCTATGTTCACCGCGCCACCCGGGGCCTGCCCGCCGCCGAGCGGCTGGACGCCGCCGCCGAACTGCGCACCCACCTGCTGGACCGCGCCGCCGAGCACGAAGCGCAGGGCTTTTCCCCCGAGGAAGCCGAGTTCCTGGCCGTGCGCGCCATGGGGAACCCGCAGCCGGTCAACCGGCGCCTGCTGGGCCACGCCCTGACCCACCGCGCCGGCTGGCTGACCCTGGGTGCGCTGGTGCTGGGCGGTCTGGGCTGGACGGCCTACCGCGAGTGGCTGCCGCCCCAGGAAGGCGCGCGGTTTGAGGCCACCAACCAGCAGGACATTTCAGCGCTCTTCGCGCGGCCAGACGCCCCCAGAGGCATTTACCAGGCGGTCACCCTGACCTATCCGCGCGGCACCCAGGCGGCGGTCTATGCCACCGTCAGCGGCTCGAAGGGGGGCTGGGAACCCCTTGGGGCGGATGTCTCGGTCAACCACATCGCCGCGCAGGAGGAGCAGAACTTCGCAGGTCGCCTGCCCGGGAGCTACCGCTACCAGGAACGGCTGCTGCTGACCTCCCAGACCGCCACGTGCGAGGGCGCCTCTCAGGCCATCATCTTCGTGTCGGGGTACGGTCTGCCTTCGCGCTGGGCCAATTCGGGCATTTCTGTGTACAGTGGTGGCCTGGCCACCACGGAAAACCCCTGCCACAGTCCCCGCGTGCGGCTGCATCAGGTCACGCAGCAGCTGTCCACCCAGACCCCCACCCAGGAAACCCATACGGTGCCGCCCGCTGGGCAGGGTTTCGTGCAGCGGGGGGTCATGCCCCTGCGGCTGAATGAATGGACGGTGCTGTACCGGCTGCAGGTGGACCCACAGGCCGATCCCAACACCATAAGCTTGCCAGCAAGCAACCTGAGCGCCAAAGCGCGGGGTGTTTACGTGGCCGTCCTGCCCCTGAACCGCACACCCGGCGGCGACGGGGGGTACAGCTGGGGCGGGGGACAGCTTCAGCTGAGCGGCGACGCCCAGCCCCTCCCGCCCCTGCCCCCGGCCGTCCCCTGAACTGCGCGGCCCCGGACCCTCTACCCTGGGGGCCATGCGTTTCTGGCTGCTGAAATCGGAACCTGAGGTCTTTGGCTACCCGGACCTGGAACGGGCCGGGCGCGAGCCCTGGAACGGGGTGCGCAACTATCAGGCCCGCAACTTCCTGCGCGAGATGGCCGCCGGCGACCTGTGCCTCTTTTACCACTCGGGGGCCAAGCCGCCCGGGGTCGCGGGCGTGGCGCGGGTGGTGCGCGCGGCCTACCCGGACAACCTGCAGTTTGACCCCCAGAGCCCCTACCTGGACCCCAAAGCCACGCCGGAAGCCCCGCGCTGGAGCATGGTGGATGTGGCCCCGGTCCAGGCCCTGGCGCGGCTGGTGACCCTGGACGACTTGCGGGGCCTGCCCGCCTGGGCTGATTCCCCGCTGCTGGCACGCGGATCACGCCTGAGCGTGCTGCCGGTCAGCCCCGGGCAGTTTGAAGCGGCGCTGCAGGCGGCCGGCACGGCGCTGGCCCACTTGCCTGGACCACCCCCCCCGCTGGCCCTTTGACGGGCTTTCGCAGGGGGCAGTACAGTTGGGCGTTTACTCACAATTGGTCTGAGGTTGATGGATATTTCACGGCGCGGCCTCGTGCCGTCACATTAACGTCAGATAAAGAAAGGGAGGATGCCCTATGGAATTGCTGCTGGCTTTCATGGTCATTGTGGTGTCACTACTTCTGGCGGCGTGGCAGGGTGGCCCCAGCCGCTCGCCCCGCTCCAAGCGCTAGGCGGCGCGCGCCGTATCCTGGGCGGCATGAGCCCCCGCCTGAAACTCCTCTTGATCGTGCCGCACCCCGACGACGAGGTGTACGGCGCCGCTGGCACCCTGATGACGCATCTGGCGGCGGACGAGCCATGCGGCCTGGTGACCCTGACCCGGGGCGAGGCCGGGCGCACCCTGGGCCTGTGCGACTCGCCCGAAGCCCTGGCCCGCATGCGCGAGGTGGAACTGGCCGCCTGCCTGGACGTGATTGGCCTGACGCGCCACCCGGGCAGCGTTTTTGAACACCACCACTTTCCCGACAAGTACCTGCAGGACCAGCCCTTCGCCCCGCTGGTGGACACGGCGCGCGAGGCCATGACGCGCCTGCGCCCCGAAATCGTGCTGACCTTTCCCCCCAACGGCAGCAACGGCCACCCCGACCACGTCACCACCCACCGCGCCGTCAAGGCGGCCTGGGACGCGCTGCCGCCCCAGGAACGCCCCCAGCTGTGGTACTACGCCAGCGACGTGCCCCCCGAGCACGAGGCCCTGCGCGCCGAGTGGCTGCCGCCGAATGTGCGCCACGATGTCAGCGCGCATGTGACCCGCAAGCTGCAGGCCATCGCCTGTCACCGCACCCAGGCCCTGAGCACCGTGGACTTTATTCGCAAGTTCCCCCAGCGCATCACAGAAGAGACCTTTCACGCCGTGGGACTGGGAGCAGGCCGGGCCTGAACACTGGCCAGAGGGGGTCTTCGGGTTGAGGGGGCAGAGGGCGCAACGCCCCCATTGAAAGGGGCTGCGTTGTCAGAGCAGTGACAGAGCCGCTTCCCCGGTTACGCCTCAGGGTCCGGCCACTCGCTCACCGGGATAAAGGTCAGGCCCTCGCCCTCGGTGGCGGTCACGCGGTAGGCGCGGTCAAAGCGCACCAGCAGTTCGCCCCGGTCCAGGTGGCGGGGCGAGACGATGGGCTTGCGGAAGAAAAAAGTGCCGTCTTCCTCGGCGGCGATGTGCGCGCCCTTGGTAAACCGCACCTCCACCTCCTCGCCGTGGAGCTGCGTGCGCACCCGCACGCGGAATACCTGGGGGCTGTCGGTCTTGACATACGGGTTGGGAGGGCGGCGGCGCAGGCGGAACATGGGGTGATTGTGCGGGCCGCGCCGCACCCGGCACAAGGGCGCCGCGGCGCGCACGGCCGCGTATGGAAACTGTAGGGCGCGGGTGGATAGGCTGCCGGGCATGGAACCAGAAGGCACGCCGATCACGCACGAGCTGCACCAAGCGTGGCGGCGCATGCTGCTGCTGGGCCTGCCGGTGGTGCAGCTGTCGGTGCTGGCGGCGCTGCTGTTTGCCCGCCCCGACCCCTGGGACACCTATTACGACCCGCCGCTGTACCTCGCCATGTCGGTCCTGCTGGTGGGCTGCTGGCTGGCGGTGGCGCGGTCATGGGGGTCCATTCGCCAGATCACCCTGATCGTCACGGCGGGCAGCGGCCTGTTTCTGAGCGTCAAGCTGCTGCTGCTGGGCTTTGTGCTGCGCGATCCCTACACCCGGGTGCTGGAGGTGCTCGAAACCCTGGTGTGGCTGCCCACCGTGATCACCTGGACCATGCTGACCGATCTGGCGCGCGAGGTGCGGCGGGTGCTGGGGGCGCTGCTGTGGGCGGTGGGTGCCTGCAGCCTGATCATCGTGCTGTGGCCGGTGGTGCAGGGAGAGGGCCTGCCGGTGGATCTGGCGCGGGCGCTGCTGCAGATCAACCTGTCGGCGGCCGTCAGCCTGTACGGGGCGTCTTTTTTTATGCAGCGCAACGACGCCCTGGGGCGGCTGCACGGCGAGCAGCGGGTCTTGCAGCAGTTGGTGTACACCGACCTGCTGACCGGCCTACCCGGACGCGTGCGCCTGCACGAACAACTCGGGCGGCTGGCCGCCCAGCAAACGCCCTTTGCGGTGCTGTTCGTGGACGTGGACGCCTTCAAGGTGATCAACGACACCCTGGGCCACGCGGCCGGCGACGACCTGCTGCGTGGGCTGGCCGGCGAACTGCAGCGCCTGGCCGGGCCAGCGGCGCAGGTGTACCGCCTCAGCGGCGACGAGTTCGTGGTGCTGCTGCCCGACACCCGCGAGCCCGAGGCCCACGCGCTGGCCCAGCACCTGCTGCAGGCGCCGCTGGAACCCAGCCGCCGCGTGGGGGTGGACGCCACGGTCAGCATTGGCCTGAGCCTGTATCCCGACGACGCCCAGCACCCCACCGACCTGCTGCGGCACGCCGACAGCGCCATGTACGCGGTCAAGCGCGCCGGGCGGCGGCAGGTGCGGCGCTACCACCCGCAGCAGGACGCCGCCACCGAACGCTTTCAGGTGCTGGCCCGCGACCTGGGCCACGCCCTGGCCCGCTCTGAACTGTCCCTGCGCTTTCAGCCCATCTACCGCCTGCGCGACCGGCGCCTGATCAAGGCCGAGGCGCTGCTGCGCTGGACCCATCCGCAGCTGGGCCCGGTGCCCCCGGGCGAGTTCATTCCGGTGGCCGAGCGGGTGGGCCTGATCATGCCCGTGGGGGCCTGGGTGCTGCGCGAAGCCTGCCGGGCGGCGCGCGGCTGGCCAGGCGTGCGGGTCAGCGTGAATGTGAGCCCGGTGCAGCTGCTGCAGGCCGACTTTGTGGCGACGGTGCGGGAAGCCCTGGACCACACGGGCCTGCCGGCACGGCGCCTGGAACTGGAACTCACCGAAACCGCCGTGCTGTACGAGGACGACCGGGTGGCGCGCACCCTGCAGGACCTGCGCGAGCTGGGCGTGCGCATCAGCATTGACGACTTCGGGTCCGGGTACTCCAATCTGGCGCGCCTGCGCACCATGCCGATTACCGGGGTCAAGCTGGACCGCTCGATCATCGCCGGGCTGTCGGACCACGAGACGGGCGGGTTTGCCCACGCCCTGACGCGCGCCGCCCTGGACATCGCCGGGCACATGCGCGCCGAGCTGACCGCCGAGGGCATTGAGCACCCCGCCCAGCTGGAGGTGCTGCGCGCCCTGGGCTGCCCGCTGGGCCAGGGCCACGGCCTCTGCCCGCCAGTGACCCCCGCCGAACTGGACGCCCTGCTGGCCGCACCCCAGCCCGAAATCCCGTCCGGCTCCTGAGGGCGGGCCGCGTAGGAGGGGGTTGGCGACGGCGCCTGGCTACAGAAAGGAGGCGTCACCTGGGCCCTTCCCACCACCCATCGAAGGCTGCTGACCCAACAGCCAGCCCCGCCAGAAACCTCGCCCTTCCCCCTCTCCTACACCTCGCGCAGCAGGCGGGTCAGGAGGCGAACATGGTCGGGCCAGCGGTCCAGGCGGACGTGTTCGTGGGCGGCGTGGGCCCCGTCGCCGGGGGCACCCAGGCCGTCCAGGGTGGGAATGATGGGCGCTGTGAAGTTGCCGTCGCTGCCGCCGCCCACCACCGCGTGGGGCAGCTCGAAGCCCAGGTCGTGGGCCACGGCGCGGGCCTGCTCGTACAGCGCCAGGGTGCCGGCGCCCTGCTCGAAGGGCGGGCGGTTCAGGCCCCCCGACACAGCCACGCGCACCCGGGGGTCACTGGGGCGCCACGCGCGCACGGCGGCGTCCAGGCGCTCGGCCTCGGCCAAGGTGCTCACGCGCAGGTCCACCTGCAGGGTGCAGTCGGCGGGAATCACGTTCACGGCGCTGCCGCCCGCAATCAGGCCCACGCTGACGGTGGTGCCGGCTTCGGGGCGGGCCAGGGCCTGCAGGGCCAGCACCGCCTCGGCGGCGGCGGTGATGGCGCTCGCACCTTCCTCGGGCTTGTTGCCCGCGTGGCTGGCCACCCCGCTGAAGGTCAGCGTAAACGACCCTGTGCCCTTGCGCCCGGTTTTCAGGGCGTGGGTGTCGGCCACCGGGGGCTCCACCACCAGCGCGGCGCGGCTCTGGCGGGCGGCGGCTTCAATGTGGGCGCGGCTGGTTTCGCTGCCGGTTTCCTCGTCGGGCGAGAGCAGCACCGTGATCCCGCCGCGCGGCCACGCCCCACCCAGGGCCCGCAGCGCGTGAAACAGGCCCACGATGCCCGCTTTCATGTCGTAGGTGCCGGGGCCATACAGGCGTTCGCCGTCCACGCGCAGGGGCATGCCTGCCAGGGTGCCGTGGGGCCAGACGGTGTCGGCGTGGGTGAGCACCAGCAGGGGGGGCCGGGTGCCGTCCACGCCAAAGTGAAAGACACGGGTGCCGCCGCCCAGGGCGTGGGTCTGGGCGCCCAAGTCGCGCGCCCAGCCTTCCACCACGTTCATCACATGCGCCACCGCCAGCGGGTCGCTGGACGGCGACTCGATCTCCACGAGCTGGCGCAGATCGGCCTGCAGGGCCAGAGGGTCTATGTCGGGGACGTGTGGGGTCATGGCGGCATGCTAGCGCGCCGCAAAAAGGCGCCCCGGGGAAGGGGGCGCCTGAAGAGGGGGCAGCGGCGGCAGCACTCAGCTGAGCAGGGCCACCTGCTGCGGATCGGCCTTGAGTTTGGCACTGCCCTTGAGGTACAGGTCGTGCAGGGCCTGTTTGCCAAACAGGCGGGCGAGACGGGTGCTGGTCATTTCCACGGTCCGGCCGGCGAACTTCAGGCGAACAACATCAAAGGTGCCGGGAACCCAGGTGCAGGACAGCTCTTGCATAGCAGACCTCCAGAGGGACGATGAAGAGAAGTAAAAACCAGGGATGTCGGCGGACAGTCAGCGTGCGGCGCACACCGACAGAAGGGGAGAGACAGACCGGATTGGGCCGGTACAGTCAGAGTAAGGTAAGGTTCTTTGGAAATAGCGAGACTCGTTCCACTCCGCCTTGAGCGAGTCATCATGAATGGGAATTTTTCGCGTTTGGAAGCGCTTCTATAGGGTGCGCGCTCACAGAGTCAGAGGGGGGGGAAGGGTGCTGCCTGAGGCCCCCTGGGTCCTGGAAGACCGGTCAAAGGATGAAAGGGCAGGCCCCCCCTCCTCCACTGGCTGAACGCCGCGACCGGCCGAAGCGCCCCCATCTGGAGGGGTCTCTGTGCAACCCAAAGACGGGGGTGACGCACGGTGCCAAGCGGGCCGGTTCAGGTGGGGGCTGATGGTCGTCCACTGACGCTGAGAACCCCTTCGAGTCTCTGGCTCCTGCGGCTTCACCGGCCCTGTCGAGCCGCCGCCGGGCCTAGCCACCGCCATGCCCCCCAGGCCGGACGGGCGACTCGGCCCGGGGGGGCATGGTGTGCTTGACTGGGGGCCATGACGCAACCAAAGGCGGCCCAGCCCGGCCCAGAGACCCTGCTGAGCCTCTCGTTTCCCTCGGACCCCCAGATCAGCCCAGACGGCCAGCGCGCCGCCTTTGTGCTGACGCGGGTGGAAGAAGAGGACCCCCACAAGCCCGACGCCGCCTTTGCCAAGCCGCGCTACAAGGGCCAGATCTGGCTTGCGGACGCGGCCGGCACCCGCGCGCTGACGCATGGCGAGGGCCGCGACGGCTCGCCGCGCTGGTCGCCGGACGGCCAGACGCTGGCGTTTACCCGCAAGGCCGGTGAGGGCGGCGCGCAGCTGTACCTGCTGCCGCTCTCGGGCGGGGAGGCGCGGCAAGTCACGCACTTCCGGGGCGGCGTGCAGGACCTGCAGTGGAGCCCAGGCGGCACCCACCTCGCCTTCCTGAGCACCGCCGACGACGAGGACAAGCGCGACGAGCGCGGCGAGGCCCGGATCATCACCAAGCCGCGCTACCGCTTTAACGGCCGCGACTGGCTGCCTGAACGCCCCGCGCGCCTGTTTGTGCTGCACGTAGAGAGCGGTGAGGTGCGCGAGTGGTACGCCCCCGAAGTGGAGATCAGCGGCGTGACGTGGCTGCCCGGCGGTCAGGGCGTGCTGTTCGTGGCCCCCCAGAGCGAGCGCCACGGCGCCCAGTGGCAGGACGAGGTGTGGCAGCTGGACCTGAACGCGGCCAAGCCCCGGCAGGTAACCGCGTGGAACTCGGCGGTGCAGGCGGTGGTGCCGCACCCGGACGGCCAGCGGTTCGTGCTGGTGGGCCGCCCTGAGGGCCAGGGCAACACCGAGCACGCCCACCTGTACCTGCTGCCCCTGCAGGGCGGCGCGGCCCCGCAGCGCCTGGACCCTGGCCACGATGCCCCGGTGGGCAATCTGGTTGGCGGCGACTGCCATGTGGGCGCCATGCCCGCCAAGCCCACATGGCTGGACGAACGCACGCTGCTCTTTTCCTCGACGGTGCGCGGCAGCTGCGGGCTGTTCACCGCCACCGTTGACGGTAAGGTGCGCCCCCACGACCACGACCCGCACACCGTGATCGCGGCCTTTACGGCCCGGGGCGGCGGCGTGGCCCTGATCCGCGAACGCGCCGACCGCTTTCCCGAGGTGGAGTTGAACGGCGTGGCGGTGACCGAGCTGCACGCGGCCCTGCCCTTTCCGGTGCTCTCCCCCACCCGCGTGACCTTTGCCACCGAACTGGGCGAGGCCGAAGGCTGGGTGCTGCGCCCGGCCGGCGAGGGCCCCTTCCCCGCCCTGCTGAACATTCACGGCGGGCCCCACACCGATTACGGCCACGCTTTCATGCACGAGTTCCAGCTGCTGGCCGCGCACGGCTACGGCGTGTGCTACAGCAACCCGCGCGGCAGCGTGGGCTACGGGCAGGCCTGGGTGGACGCCATTCATGGCCGCTGGGGCAGCGTGGACATGGACGACCTGCTGGCCTTTTTTGACCGCTGCCTGGACACCGACCCCACCCTGGACCGCACCCGGACGGCCGTGATGGGCGGCAGTTACGGCGGTTACATGACGAACTGGATCACGGCGCACACCCCCCGCTTTCAGGCGGCGATCACCGACCGCTCCATCTGCAACCTGATTTCCTTCGGGGGCACCAGCGACATTGGCCTGCGCTTCTGGGACGACGAACTGGGCCTGAACTTTCACCGCCGCGCCGACGCCCTGAAGCTGTGGGACCTGAGCCCGCTGCAGTACGTGGAGAATGTACAGACCCCCACCCTGATCGTGCATTCGGTGCTGGACCACCGCTGCCCGGTGGAGCAGGCCGAGCAGTGGTACGCCGCCCTGACCCTGCACGGCGTGCCGGTGCGCTTTGTGCGCTTTCCCGGCGAGGACCACGAACTGAGCCGCTCTGGCCGCCCCGACCGGCGATTGGTGCGCCTGAACGAGTATCTGAGCTGGCTGGGGCAATGGCTGGGCCAAACGCCCCACCCCACCGACCGGAGCCGCGAAAGCGCGGGCGTGGCCGCCACGGATTGATAAGGATTCCGGTTAATCCGTTATTCCATCACGGATTAACCCGACCGGAGGGACTCGCAGAGCTGCGCAGCAGAGAAGGAAAAACGGTGACGGAGAGGAGTGAAAGCACCGAAGCGACGCGTAGGGGCTGTAACGGATTATCCGAAATCCGTATGAGCCGGTTGGCCGCGCGCCGGGGGCCCGGCCAACCGGGGGCCAGCTCATCAACTTCGGGACGCGGCAGGACACGCGTTTTGTCCTGGCCGCGGCCATCACCGAATTCTTGGCCGACCTGCTTCAGCACCTCGCGGAATGGCACAGGGCCTGCTGAAGAGCCTGGGGATGTTCGTCAAAAAGTTGCTGGGTGCGCCAATAACTCTGCGCGTAAATGGCGAACCACTCATCCTCTGAGAGCTTGTGCAGGTGCACCGCGTTCATGGTGAGGATGGCCTCGTCGTGCGAGCTTGGTCGCGTGCTGATCTGTACGGTCTGACGCCCAGCATAGAGATCAGTCACGAGCATGGCGAGTCCCTCATTCAGCCAGAAAGGCAGCTGGAGATGCGAGGTGCAGGCGTGGGTGAGTTCATGACACAGCCACCACTGTTCTCGCTCCTCTTTGCTCGCCGGTTGAAAGAGGCGACTCCCTACGGACACTTCTGGCACATGGGGCGCAGGGCAAGACCTCAGCAAGATAAGAGCGCAACGATTCAGTTGAACGTGGCAGGCGGCAGACCTCTTCCAAATGGCCTCGTCCCGCGAACGGTAGATTCTGCGCCAGATGTATTCAATAGGTGTGAGGTGGGGTGAAATACCAGGCCACCAGTTCTCGCTTTTATGAATATGGATGTCTTGCTGTGGTCTTATTTGCCAAGCCTCTTCTATAATCTTCAATGTCTTTTCAACCACATGAGCATAATCATCTGGAACTACCACTCTGCATGTCTTCATAAGGAAGAATGCCAATAAACATCCTGATTTTCATCGTTTTGTGCAACAATCATAGGTTAAATCCCACCGGTGACTAATCAGCATGTAAACGAAAGTTGGCTGCCGGCCAAACCATCGCTGCTCATGGCGCTTTCTGCAGCTGTGCGTCCATTGACTGCGTGCCATTGACCTCCAGACCCTTCGGCGGGGCGGTTGGCCTAAGACCGCCCGGCGAGCACACGTTCGTATACCGCTTCCAGTGCCTGCGCCCGCACCGGCAGGTCGTAGCGGGCGGCGCTGGTCCGGGCGCCGCGCTGCAGCGCCGGCAGGCGCGCCGGGGCCAGGGTGTCCAGCAGCCCGCCCGCCAGGGCCTCGGGGGTGGGCTCGCGCACGGTGCCGTTTTCGCCCTCGGTGATGAGGTCCAGGGCCGCCGGGCTGCGCGCCGCCACCAGCGGGGTCCCCGAGGCCAGGGCCTCGATCATGCTCATGGGCAGCACCTCGCTGGTGCTGGCGGTGAGAAACGCGTCGGCGGCGGCCAGGGCTTCGGGCACGCGGGCGTAGGGAATGGGGCCCGTAAAGGTCACGCCCTCGGGGGCCAGGGCCTGCAGGGCCGCGCGGCTGGGGCCGTCGCCCACCACCAGCAGGCGCAGCTCGGGGCGGCTGGCGCGGGCCTGGTCAAAGGCGCGCAGCATGACCTCCAGGTTCTTTTCCGGCGCCAGGCGGCCCAGCGACACCACCAGCGGCGTCCCCGGGCCCACATGAAACTGCGCGCGAAAGGCGGCGCCCTCGGCGGCCCTGAAGGCGGCGAGGTCCACCGGGTTGGGAAACAGCTCCACAGGGCCCCCGTAGCCGTAGGCGCGCAGCATGTCCACCATCGCCTGCCCCGGGGCCAGCACCGCCGAGACCCGCCGCGCAAAGGCGCTGACATGCGGGCGCAGCACCGCGCGGCCCACCCGCTCGGGCATGGGGGCATAGTGCAGGTACTGGTCGTACTGGGTGTGGGCGGTGTACACCACCGGCGCCCCGGACAGCCGCCCCCACTTCAGGGCCAGTCCCCCCGCCAGGAACGGGTGCATGGTGTGCAGCACGTCCAAGTCGCGCAGGGGCAGCCGCGCGGTCAGCAGCGGGCCTGGGGCCAGCATGACCGGGTAGTCAGCCGGAGCGCCCAGGGCGCGCGCGCCCGCAAACGAGGAATTCAGGCGGTAGACGCCCTCCTCGGGCCCCGTCACCTGGGGGTGGCGCGGCGCAAAGAGGCGCACGTCGTGGCCGCGTTCGCGCAGGCCCCGCGCAAACAGGGCGGTACTGGTGGCCACCCCGTTGCGGGACGGCAGATAGGTTGCTGTGACAATCCCCACGCGCACGGGGGCAGTGTAGCCCTCACGGGCCCCCCCTGCGAGCCGGGGCCCGTATCCTGGGCCCCATGAGTGCCCCCTCGCCCCTCCTCATTCCCTGCGTGGATATTCAATCGGGCCGCGCCGTGCGCCTGTACGAAGGCGACCCGGACCGCGAAACGGTGTATTTCGAGTCGCCGCTGGCCGCCGCGAAGCACTGGGTGTCGCTGGGCGCCACACTGGTGCACCTTGTGGACCTGGACGCCGCCACCGGGCGCGGCGAGAACCGCGCGGTGATTCACCAGATCACGCGGGAACTGGGCGTGCCCGTGGAGGTGGGCGGCGGCATCCGCACCCGCGAGGCGGCTGAGGATCTGCTGGCGGCCGGGGTGGAGCGGGTGGTGATCGGCACGGCCGCTGTGAAGCAACCGGAACTGGTGCGCGAGCTGATCGCCGCCCACGGCCCGGCGCGCGTGGTGGTCAGCCTGGACGCCCGGGGCTTAGAGGTCGCCACCCACGGCTGGGCCCAGGGCAGCGGCGTGGGCGTGGGCGAACTGACCCCGGTGCTGTCGGCCGCAGGCCTGCACACCCTGATTTTTACCGATGTGACCCGCGACGGCACCCTGCGCGGCCTGGACCGCGAGCTGATGCGGCAGGTGCGCGCCCTGTGGACCGGCACCCTGATCGTGGGCGGCGGCGTGGCCAACCTGGACGACGTGGCGCTGCTGCAACAAGAAGGCATAGAGGGCGCCATTGTGGGCCGGGCCATCTACGAGGGCACGCTGCCGTATCCGCTGCCACAGCAAGGCTGATTCACAGGTGTCAGGGGCGCGGTAGGCTCCACTCATGGCGTTTGTCCGGCGCATCGTTGAACGCTCCACCCCGCTCCTTCAGGCCCTGGATGAAGTGTCGCCAGATGCAGTCAAGACGCTGGCAGATGCCCTGCGCGACGGGTTAGAGGAGTTTGAAGCTGCCGATCCCAACGATATGTGGAACGTCACGGCCAGGTTCTGGCCGACCACCTGCCGCTTTACGCGCAGTGATCGCGAAGGCTTGCCTGGGGTTGGTCAGGACTGTTTTCGGAGCGAACTCATTCGCCCTGATGATCGAGGAGAAATTTTACGAATGGTGAATATGGGTCACGCCTCCGTGGTGGTGCTGATCAGCTTGGTTCCCTATCTCCGCGCAGGGCACGAACCGTCCGTTCACGCCCTGGCAACCGCACTGCTCGGCGAAGCGGACCGCGTCATCCACTTGGGGCTGCCAGCGCACGAGGGCCTTTATGCGCTCCTCCAGGCGCGGCACGAATCACCTGAATCCTGATCTTCATCTTGCGTTCTACCGCTGGCGCAGCCCAGCTGCCATGCGCACCAGCAGCAACAGGGCAAAAGCCACCACCACCATCACCGCCGAGAGCACCAGCGCCGGCCCCAGGTCCGATTCCAGCGCGGCGTAGATGGCGAGGGTAATAGAGCGGGTTTTGCCCGGCAGCGACCCGGCGAACAGGATGGTGGCGCCAAACTCGCCCAGGGCCCGCGCCCAGGTGAGAATCAGGCCCTCCAGCAGAAAGGGCAACGCCAGCGGCCACGTGATCAGGCGAAAGACCGCCCAGCGCCCGGCGCCGTCGGTGCGGGCGGCGGCTTCCACGTCTGGGTCCACGGCGCCGAAGCCCGCGCGGGCGGCGCGCAGGTAAAACGGCGCCGAGACGAACAGCTGTGCCAGCACCACCGCCGCCGGCGAGAACGCCACGCTGATGCCCGCCAGTTCCAGCGGCGGCCCCAGCCAGCCCTGGCGCCCGAACACCAGCAGCAGCCCCACCCCCGCCACCACGGGCGGCAGCACAATCGGCAGGTCCAGCAGCGTTTCCAGCGCCGCCTTGCCAGGAAAGTGAAAGCGGGCCAGCGCCCAGGCCACCGGGGTCACCAGCACCACGGTGAGGGCCACCGCGCAGCCGGTGGTCAGCAGGCTCACGCGCAGGGCGTCCTGCACGGCGGGGCTGTGCAGGGTGGGCCAGAAGGCGGGGCCCAGCCCACGCGCCAGCAGGGCCAGCACCGGCAGCAGCAAAAAGGCCACCAGCAGCCCCCCCAGCGCGGCTGGCAGCAGGGGCAGCCCCTCGCCCGCGCGCCGCACGCGGCTTACGGGGTGGGGCGCGGCGCCGGCCGAAAGCCCCAGCGCCGCAGAATCGTCTGCCCCTCGGCCGACAGCACAAAGGCCACAAAGGCCTGCGCGGCCTGGGGGTTCGCGCTGCCCTTCACCACGCCCAGGGGATAGCTGGCGGTCTGGTTAAAGCGCGTGGGCAGGGCGATGAGGCGCACCTTGGCTTTCAGGGCGGGCGTGACATCGGTCTGGTAAACCACGGCGGCGTCGGCCTCGCCCAGGCCCACCTTCAGGGCCACCTGCCGCACGTTGGGCTCCTCGCTGACCACATTCTTCAGCACCCGGGCCGAAAAGTCCTTGCCGTAGGTGCCCGCCTTCTCCACGGCTGTCAGCATGCGCCGGGTGTAGTCGCCAGCCGGCACGGCGCGGTCGGCAATCACCAGTTTCACGCCGGGGCGCGCCAGATCGGCCAGGGTGGTCACGGCGCGGCTGCTCTGCGGGGCGATGATGGCCAGCCGGTTGCTGACAAAAAGCGTCCCTGGGTTCAGCAGGCCCGCGCGCACCAGCGGCTCAAACTGCGCGCTGTTGGCGCTGGCGTACACGTCGGCCCGTGCGCCCTGTTCCAGTTGGGTGCGCAGCACCTGCGAGCCCGCGAACTGAAAAGTCGTCCGGTGCCCGGTGCGGGCGTCAAAGGCCCGGCCCAGCTCCGTAAAGGCGTCGGTGAGCGAGGCGGCGGCGAACACCGTGAGGTTCGCGGCCTGGGCCGAACCCGCCAGCAGCAGGCCCAGCAAGAGCAGGGGACGCTTCATGCGCCCTGTGATAGCAGATGGCCGCGCCGGGCAGGTCAGACCGGGTTTGTCCTCCTCGCCAGCAAGGGGCAGACCGTGTTCAAGTGCAGAAAGTAAAGTCCTCCGCACGACATGGGCGGAGCCCACTGGCTGCCCGTTGCGGCGCCGCTCTGCGTGTCCACCGCAAGAGGGGTCGCCGGAAAAGTTGACGCTGTTTGCCCCCTTGGTCAGAGCACCAGCGGCGGGCCAAGGTCACACCCCAGACCCCGCTCCTTCTCCTAGTTCCAGCTCCTAGTTCCAGGCCAGCCAAACCGGCTGGTCACCCCTTGTCGCGGGTTCGTCTTCCGCCGGTCAGGCCCAGCAGCCGCAGCACAATCACGGCCGGTACCGCCAGCAGGGCCAGCAGCGCGTTGGCCAGCGCCGCGCGCACGGTGGGCAGCACCCGCCCCTCTTCCCGCCGGGGCACCTGCGGCAGCACGCGGGGGAGCGCGGGCACCTTCACGCCCAGCCTCCGGCCCCCCACCACGCGGCCCCGGGCGTCGCGCACCGGGCCGTCGGCGCCCGCTTTGGCCTCGCGCTCCTGCTCGCTCTCACTGGGGTCTATTTCCACGCCCTGGGCGGCCAGGGCTTCTTTCTTGGCGGTGTTGGCCGCGCCGCCCGCGTGGGTGCCGAATTTCTGTGAGTACACCCAGGTCACTTCTGCGCCAAAGAAAAAGATCATGGCCGAGTAGTAGATCCACAGCAGCAGCAGCACCAGCGAGGCCGCGCCCGCAAACACGCTGCCCGGCGCCGCCTGCCCCAGATACAGGCCAATGCCCAGCTGCCCCAGGGTGAACAGCGCCGACGTGAACAGGCCCCCCACCCAGACCTCGCGCCATTCCAGCTTCACGTCGGGCAGCACCTTGTAGATGCCCGCGAACACCGGGGCCAGACACAGGGTAGAAAGCAGCACCGTCCCCAGGCGCACGAACAGCGCGCCCGCCCCGATGGTGTCGCCCAGGTGCTGCGCAATGGCCGAGAGGTAGGTGTTCAGGCCCAGAAAGACAATCAGGATCAGCCCAATGGCCAGGATCATCAGGAAGGACTTCACCCGGGTCCACAGCACATGCACGATGCCCCGGGGCGGCGCTGGGTCAGCGCCCCACATGGTGTTCAGGGCGTCCTGCAGCTGCACGAACAGCCCGGTGGCCCCCATGAACAGGGTCACGCCCGCCACCACCGAGGCGATCACGCTACTTTTGTGCAGGCTTTCGGGCTTGATCAGGCCCTTCAGAAACGCGGCGGCGTCGGCCCCCAGGTTCTGGGTCACCACGCCGCTGGTCCCAAACAGCTGGTCCAGAAACCCCTCGTTGGTCAGAAAGCGGCTGGCCACGATCACGGCGATGAGCAGCAGCGGCGCCAGGCTGAACATGGCGTAGTAGGCGATGGCCGCCGCCAGCCGGGGGGCCTTGTCCTGCCCGAAGGCCAGAAAGGCCTCGCGCAGCAGGGTGAACAGATCGGCGGGCGAGAGCCTCATGACCGGCAGTGTACGGGGCCCCCCAGCCGCCCTCCGTGACAGCAGGTTAAGGCTCTGCCCATGCAGCTGGCCCCCCCGCGTCTGTTCCCCGGGCCCCGACCTGAACCGTGGGCGAGCAGCTCAAGCCGAACGGACTGGCCCCGCAGTTGGTGGAGCAGCCGGCATCCGTATTAGCCTACGCACCATGCGCGCCATTCCCGCCGGCTTTACCCAGACCCTCACGGTTACCGTGACCGACGACATGACCGTGAACTTCGGCGAACTGGGCCGCGTGCACCCGGTGTACGCGACCTACTGGATGGCCAAGCACTTTGAAGAAGCGGGCCGCAAGATCATCCTGCCGTTTTTAGAAGAAGGCGAGGGCGGGATTGGGATGCAGGTGGACGTGACACACACCGCCTCGGCGCTGCCCGGCATGACCGTCACCGTGACCGCCACCTTTGAGCGGCAGGAAGGGCGGCGCATCTACGCCTCTATGGTCGCCGTGAACGAACTGGGCGACGACATTGGCCGGGGCAGCAGCATTCAGGCCGTGCTGCCGCAAAGCCGCATTGATGAGGGCTTTGAAGGGCTGCGGGCCCGCTGGGCGGCGCATCAGGGGCGTTGATGGTGGAGGGTTGACGGGTGATGGATGATGGACGGGGCAGGCCTGCACATGCCCAGCGAAGACGTTTGCACCCAGCTTGAATACGCTGTGACCGCAGCCCTGGCCCAGTTGCCTTTTGCCGAACGGCGGGGGCTCTGGTGTGATGGCGTGGCGCTTGAACAGCCCGCCACGGCGTCTGGCCGGCGCCTGTTCGAGCACAGCGGCGAACGGTCCGGGACCGCGTGGATCGGCCAGGGTAAGACCGGTATGGCCCGGTACGGGCTGACGGTCCGGTTCAGCCCTCGTGCCCAGCAGGCGTATTTAGGGGGCGAACCGCTCAGCCCCTTCCTCCCGGGGCCCGGCGCAGAGCCCTGGCTGTACCTTCATGCGCCCACAAGGCAGCTGGTGCTTCAGCTGTTGTGACACGGCCGGCCGGCCATTGCCGGAACATCCAGGAAAGAACTGGGGGTTCCCCGCCTTCGGCGCTGATCCAGCCCAATGCCCGGAAATCCGTTTTTTCCTTCTCCCTCGGCGGCGCAGCTGGCTCAATCCGGTCGGGAACATTCCGGATAATGGTGCGGACAGTTTCAGCATTTCACAGAGGAAAGCCTGATAAACACGCTGTTTTTCTCCTCCCCCCTCGTGGGAGAGGTCGGGAGGGGGCAGCGAGTCGAGCGTGCCAGACGACCTTTCTTCCACGGGCCACTCGCCATGCTTGAACACTGTCCGCACCATTGATGAATCCAGGTGGCCCAGCCGTGCTCTTGTTTTCGTTCACGCCGTGCACAGGGGCGCAGCGCCCCAGCCTGGCGCTGTGTCTTCCCCCCGCGCCTTTTCCCTGTGCCTTCTGTTCACGGCCGCCCCTGAACCCGGTTCAACCGGGGCCCGCTATGCTGAAACGCCATGCCGAAGTCTCCGCCCGTTTCCCGGTATTACGACGTCAAACGCGACCCTGACGGTCAGCGTTACATCGAGGTTCAGGTCACGGGGCTGGCCCTGCTGCAAAATCCGCTGCTGAACAAGACCACGGCCTTTACCCGCCAGGAGCGCCGCGCGCTGGAACTTGAAGGCCTGATTCCGCCCCACACCAGCACCTTTGCCGAGCAGAAGGAACGCACCTACCTGCGCTACCTCAAGTGCGGCTCGGACCTGGAAAAACACGAGTACCTGCGCGCGCTGCAGGACCGCAACGAGGTGCTGTTCTATGCGATTCTGGAAGACCACCTCGAAGAGATGCTGCCCATCATCTACACCCCCACGGTGGGCGAGGCGGTGCGCAACTACTCCAGCAACTACCGCTACCCGCGCGGCTTCACGGTCAGCACCGAGGACATTGACCATGTGGAGGACATGCTGGAAAACGTGACGGTCAACGACGTGCGCATGATCGTGGCCACCGATTCCAGCGCGATTCTGGGCATTGGTGATCAGGGCTTCGGCGGCATGGCGATCAGCATTGGCAAGCTCTCGCTGTACACGGCGGCGGGCGGCGTGGGCCCGGACAAGACCCTGCCCGTGGAGCTGGATGTGGGCACCAACCGCCAGGACCTGATTGACGACCCGCTGTACCTGGGCGTGCACCACCCCCGCCTGACGGGTGCGGCCTACGATGAGTTTCTGGACGCGTTTGTGGAGGCCGTGTCGCAGCGCTACCCCAAGGCGATTATCCAGTGGGAAGATTTCAGCCGGGGCACCGCCTTCCGGGTGCTGGAGCGCTACCGGCGCGTCATTCCGTCCTTTAACGACGACATTCAGGGCACCGGGGCCATGGCGCTGGCCGGGCTGCTGGGGGCGGCGCGCATCAAGGGCGAGCGCCTCGCGGATCAGGTGTTCGTGGTGGTGGGCGCGGGCGCGGCCGGCATTGGCGTGGCCATGGCCATTCGCCAGGGGCTGCAGGCCCAGGGCCTGAGCTTCGAGGAAGCGGGGGCGCGCGTGTACGTGGTGGACCGCCACGGCCTGCTGATGCACGGCCAGCCGGACCTGGAACCCCAGCAGCTGGGCTTTGTGCGCCGCCGCGAGGAGGTGGCGCACTGGCACTTTGAGGGCGAGTACCCGACCATGCACGACGTGATCGTGAACGCCCAGACCACCGCCCTGCTGGGCTTTACCGGCGTGCCGGGCCTGTTTAAGCAGGAGAGCATTCAGGCGATGCTGGCGCACACGCCCCGGCCCATCGTCTTTCCCCTCAGCAACCCCAGCAGCCATGTGGAAGCCCGCCCCGCCGACCTGATTCACTGGACGAAGGGCGGCGCCATCATCGCCTCGGGCAGTCCCTTTCCCGATGTGGAGTACGAGGGCCAGCGCTATCCGGTGGGCCAGGGCAACAACGCCTTTATCTTCCCGGGGCTGGGCTTTGGGGCCGTGGCCAGCCGCGCGCGCGAGATCACCGACAACATGGTGATGGAAGCCGCGCGCACCCTGGCCGAGTTCACCGAGCGCTACGGCGAGCGCGTGTACCCGCCCATTGCCGACCTGCGCGAACTGAGCATTCGCGTGGCCGTGAACGTGGCCCTGCAGGCCATCCGCGACGGCGTGTGCGCCGAGCGCCGCATCCGCAACATGACCCCGGAAGAGTTAGAGGCCGTGATCCGTGACCGGGCGTGGCAGCCGCGTTACCTGCCGCTGCGAAGGGCGTAAGGGAGGATGGGTGATGGTTGATGGGAAAAGGGAGCAGGGGAATACGGCGCCCTCTGACCAACTATTGCGGCTTTGCAGTGCGGATGAACCCGGTGTGCGGTTGCCCTGGGTCTGATGACCTGTCATACATTTAAAGAACGTCTACACGGCTCTTCCCAAAGGCGACCCTGGCTGGAAGCCTCTGGGCCGCACAGACCCTAGCCCCCCGGAGACCCCATGACCCATGCCCGCACTCTGACTTTTGCCCTCTCGGCGCTGCTTCTGGGCAGCGTTAGCCAGGGGCAGCGCCTTCAGCTGCCCGCCCAGCCGCCTGCGCCGCAGGCCAAGCTGCTGTTTTCCTATGTGGCGTTCCTGTCCACGGACGACCATTTCAATTCCAGCGGCACCCGGCTGCAGAGCGTGGCGGCCATCATCCAGCAGGACCGCGCGAACTACCACACCCTCAAGCTGGACGCCTGCGACGGCGCCGAGCGGTATTTTTCCAGCAAGGCCAACCGCGCCGCCCTGAGCACCATGGTGGCCCGGGCCACGGTGCCCACCAGCCTGAAAAGCCGCATTCTGAACGCCACGCCCGTCGTGCGGGTGTCGGTGTACCGGGGCGCGGCGGCCGATTATGTCACCCTGGCCGAACTGCCCTCGTCGACCTGTGGTCGCTAGGCCCAGTCCCCGCGCGGCGTGCTAAGGGTTGGGCTCTGGCTGGCCCTGCTGCTGGGCCCCCCGGCCGCCGCCCTGACCGCGCAGGAACAGGCGCAGGTCTCGGCCCTGGTTCGGGCGTACCCCGCGTTTCTCAGCCGGGTGGAAGGCGACACGCTGGTCTGGCGGGACGGCACCCGCATGCCCCTGACCCACAGCCGCGCGGCCAGCTACGTGGCCCTGTTGAACGCGCCGGGGCTGCTGGACCAGCTGGCTACCCCCTACCCCGCCTGCGCCCCGCTGCGGCCCCCGGCCTGGAACGTGGACCCCGGACGCGTGCGCTTTGAACCGTTCTTCCGCAAGATGTACGGCGCCTCGGCCGCCGAGGTGGCGGGCCGCCTGACCGACGTGAACTGGTTCGGCCAGCGCCTGCGCGTGACGCAGGTGAACGGCGCGGCGCGCAGCCTCGCCGCCGTGGCGGCCGAACTGGCCGGGCTGCCCCAGGTCCGGCCCTTCGTGACCCCCAGTGCGGGCACCTTCAACTGGCGCACGATTGCCGGCACGCCCCGCCTGAGCGTGCACGCTTTCGGCGCGGCCATAGACCTGAACGTGGGGCGCTCGGCGTACTGGGCCTGGGGCGGCTACCGCGAGGGCCAGCGCGGCATTCCCTACCGCAACGCCTTTCCCCTGGCGCTGGTGCAGGTCTTCGAGCGCCACGGCTGGATCTGGGGTGGCCGCTGGTACCACCACGACACCATGCACTTTGAATACCGCCCCGAATTGACCGGCCCCGAAGCCTGTGCGGCGGCGTCCAAGGGTTAGATCCGGCCGAAATGGTGATGGCACCGCTCTTTTCCTCTTCCCCCTCTCCCCTCCCCCCTTAACCCAACCTGCCTCACTGCGCCCCCTTCCCCCGGCCCTCTACACTGGGGCAGTGAAGCGGCGAGTGGTTGAAAATCAGTGGTTAAGCGCCCATAGTCCTGGCCTCCTGTCTTTCCCACATCCCACTCCCCACTCCCCATTCCCCGCCCCGAACTTGCAAAGCCGCGCAGCGGAGGGGCCTTTATGAGCGCCATCTACCAGCGGGCCCGGCCGGTGCGCTGGGAAGACGTGGTAGGGCAGGAACACGTCAAGGACGTGCTGCGCGCCGCGCTGTCGCAGGGGCGGGTGGGACACGCCTACCTGTTCAGCGGCCCGCGCGGCGTGGGCAAAACCACCACCGCGCGCCTGATCGCCATGACCGCCAACTGCACCGGCCCGCTGCCGAAGCCCTGCGGCGAGTGCGACAGCTGCCTCGCGGTGCGCGCGGGCTCGCACCCCGACGTGCTGGAAATTGACGCCGCCAGCAACAACTCGGTGGACGACGTGCGCGACCTGCGCGAAAAGGTCGCCCTGGCGGCCATGCGCGGCGGCAAGAAGATTTACATTCTGGACGAGGCGCACATGATGAGCCGCGCGGCCTTCAACGCCCTGCTCAAGACGCTGGAAGAGCCGCCCGGCCACGTCATTTTCATTCTGGCAACCACCGAGCCGGAAAAGATCATTCCCACCATTCTGTCGCGCTGCCAGCACTACCGCTTTCGCCGCCTGACGCCCGAGGAAATTGCGGGCAAGTTGAGTGGGCTGGTGGAGCGCGAGGGCGTGAGCGCCGAGCCGGCCGCCCTGGCCCTGATTGGCCGCCTCGCCGACGGCGCCATGCGCGACGGCGAAAGCCTGCTGGAACGCATGCTGGCAGCCGGCAACGCCATTACCCGCACGGCGGTGGAAGAGGCCCTGGGTCTGCCCCCTGGCGAGCGCGTGCGCGGCATTGCGGCGGCCCTGGTGAGCGGCGACGCGGGCGCGGCCCTGCAGGGCGCCGGGGCGCTCTACCGCGACGGCTTCGCGGCGCGCACGGTGGTCGAGGGGCTGGTGTCGGCCCTGGGCGCGGCCCTGCACGCCGAACTGGGCCTGGGCGGCGAGCGCCTGGAGGGCGCCGATGTGCCCCGATTGCTGCGCCTGCAGGCGGCCCTGGACGAGCAGGAGGCCCGCTTTGCCCGCGCGGCCGACGGCCAGAGCCTGGAACTGGCCCTGACCCACGCCCTGCTGGCGGCCGATGGTGGCGGAGGCCAGGGGGCCAGCGTGGGCGCCGGGGGGAGTGCCGCCGTGCCCGCCGAACTCACCCAGCGCCTCAACCGCCTGGAGAAGGAACTGGCCAGCTTGAAGGCAGCGGGGGTGCGACAAAACAGTACTCAGGCAAGATCTGCGGAAACTATCCACCAACCGCAAGTGGCATCGGGTGGACCAACTCCCCTCAGAGCTTCCAGTCCCCACGATTCACCAGCTCAAAACTTTAGTTCGCACGTTTTCAGCGATGCAGACTGGAAAACAATTCGCGAGTCTGCCGAAAAACCTTTCAAACCCTTTCTCCGCGAAGCAAAAGCTCACATAGAAGATAACTTATTTGTCGTTAGCCTTGATGCTAAATGGTCGTTTCACACGACGCAGTTGGTCAGTAAGTTTGACGACCTGTGTACGCTAATATGGCGGCACTTCCCTGATCTTCAGATTGAGCTAAGAACTAGCAAGGGAACACAAAGAGCGGTTCCTAAAAATCACTCCCCTGGCTTAAAAAGCTCGAACTCTTCTTCTCAAGACGCGACAGAATCCAGTCAAGAGACATCAGGCATCACTACCGCGTCACCTGTCATTAGACCGGACATTGCCCCCTTCGACCCGGGCCGCAGCGCCCCGGCGCGCCGCGCCACCCGTGGCCCGGAGTTCGAGTCGGTAGAGCCGGCCCCGGCCAGCACTGCCCCCCGCTCCGTCCCTCAGGCGGCCAGCACGCCGCCCCCCCGCCCGGCCAGCGTGGCGACCCTGCCGCCACCGCTGCCGGAACGCCGGGTGCCGCCTGCCAGCCCCGACGATGTGGCCCCCGCGCCGCTGCCCGTGGCGGACCTGCCCTGGGACGACACCCACGCCGCGCAGCCGCCCGCGCCCCCCGCCGATGCCCAGGGCGGTGACCGGGTGCCGCCCCCGGCCGCTGCCCGCGAGCCCTACGTGGTGGAGGCGATCACCGAGGAGCCCGACTGGGACGCCTTTGGGGCGCCTGTGGACGACCCCGGGCCCCCGCTGGACGACGCGCCCTTTGCTGAATACAGCGTGTCGCGCCCGCCGCCCCGGCCGGCCCCGACCCCGGCGCCCACCCCTGCTGCGCCGCCGCCCCCGGGCCGCCCCGGCGACATCCGCGCGCACCCCATGTACGAGGACATTCGCAACCGCTTCAGTGGCCGCGTGCGCGAGATTGGCAAAAACCGCAACACGCCCGCCGCTGCCAGCGCCAGCGAGGACAGCGACGACGAGGAATAAGGGGCGGCCCAGGCCGAGGACCACCTCCAGGCAAGAGAAGAGGCCCGCTGCCTTCGCGCGGGCCTCTGTCATTCAAACGGGGTTCAGATGTCGGCGCACAGGGGCACGACGGCCAGGGCATTCGCCTCGTGCACGTTGATGTACGCGGCCGAGGAGAGGGTGCTGGTGGCCTGCAGGCCCTTCAGGGTCAGCGTGCCGGTGCCGCTGGCAGTCATGGCCATGCCGATCATCTGGGGCTCGCCCACGATGGGGCCGTTGGAGGCGCAGTCGTTCGTGCCAGCGGGGGCCGCTGCGCCCCGCGCGTGGTAGTGGGCCACGTAGCTCACGCCAGGCTTCAGGCCAGTCATGGTCAGCACCGTGCGGCGGTCGCCCCCGGTGATGTCCACGTAGTCCACCGTGCCGGCAGCGGCGGTGTAGCCAGAGCCGGCGGTGGTGTTCAGCTGCGGCGTGAAGTTCGCCTTGCGGGTGGTGCCCGTCACATCGGGGGCGCGGTTCATGTTGCACGAAGCCAGGGCAACGGCGCCCACCAGGGCCAGCATCATCTGTCTCTTCATGGAAAGACCTCCTTGAAACGGTGAAGTGCAGCCGCAGCCTAACATCCGGTCAGCCGCAAAAAAGCCCCAGTTCCGCTTGCCCATTTCTTCATCTGCGGCACACCGGCGGATGCTCAGGCCTCCCCCTCCCACAAAAGCCAGCGCACGCTCATGAAGGGCACCTGGCCAGGAAATGCTCTAGCCTGCCCGGCACGACCATGGCTCTCTCCCTGCTGCGCCGCGCCGTCTTCGTGTCTCTCGTGCTGGGGGGGGCAGGGGCACAGGCCCCGGCCACGCCCCCGGCGCCTGTGCCGCCCGCTGCGGCGCCCGGGGCCGCCCTTCCCGGCGCGGCGCTGCGCGGCCTGTGGGTGGACGCCTTTGGGCCAGGGCTGCACACCCCGGCCCAGGTGAAACAGACGGTGGAGGACGCCGCTCGCCTGGGTGTGAACACCCTGTTTGTGCAGGCCATCCGCCGCGCCGACTGCCTGTGCCTGAACGCCAGCGTGCCCCCGGTCTCCGACCCGGAACTGGCGCCGGGGTTCGACCCGCTGGCTGCCGTGACGGCCCAGGCGCACGCGCGGGGCATGAAGGTGATCGCCTGGGTCAGCGTGACGGGCGCGGCCAACACCGCCAAGCCCAATACCCGCCCCGGGCATGTGTTCCGCACGCACGGCCCGGCGGCGGGCGCGGCCTCGTGGCTTTCGCGCCGCCCGGACGGCAGCTGGCAGGAGGGCCGCGACGCGTGGCTGGACCCCGCCATCCCGGGCGCCGCCGACCACATGGCCCAGGCGGTGCTGAGTCTGGTGCGCCGCTACCCGGTGGACGGCGTGCAACTGGACCGCATCCGCTATCCCGACGGCGGCGCCTGGGGCTACGACCCCAAGACGCTGGCCCGCTACCGCGCCGAAACCGGCCGCCCCGGCACACCGGCCCCCAGCGACCCGGCGTGGCAGGCCTGGAAACGCCAGCAGGTGTCCTTTCTGGTGCGGCGCATTGCCCTGGAAGCCAAGGCCCTGAACCCAGAACTCTGGATCAGCGCGGCCACCATCACCTACCAGACACCGCCGGCCGACCTCGCCGCGTTTCAGACCACGCGCACCTACGCCGACGTGCTGCAGGACTGGCCCGGCTGGATGCGCGCGGGGTGGCTGGACCTGAACGTGCTGATGAACTACAAGCGCGACCCCCTACCCGAGCAGGCCGGCTGGTTTGACGGCTGGAACGCCTTTGCGCGCCGGGTGGCGGTGCGCTCGGACGGCGCCCCGGTGGCGGTGGCCGCTGGCACCGCGATGTACCTGAATTCGCCCGCTGTCACCGCCGCGCAGGCCACGCGCGCCCTGAACGCCGGGCTGGGCTGGGTGGGTTACTCGTACCGCACGCCCACGCTGGATGTGTACGGCGAGCGCCAGAGCGCCGCCCAGGGCCTGCGGGCGGTGCGCGAGGTGCTGCGCGCCCCGGGCGGGGCCCTAGCCGCCCCCGGGCCCTGGACCGAGGCCGCGCCAGTGGCCCGGGGACTGCTGGGCCGCATTACGGGTCTGACGGTGCCCGGCGGCCAGCGCGTGCAGGCGTGGCAGGGCGGCGCGCTGGTGGCCGAAGCCGACACCGATGCCAATGGGTATTACGGCTTTGCGGCCCTGCCCCCCGGCCCCACTGAGGTGCGCGTGGGCGGCCAGCGCTGGACCGAGACGGTGCCCGCCAAAGGGGTGGTGCGCCTGCCGGACCTGCTGCTGCGCGACCTGAAGGCGGTGCCGGCGGCGCCGGTCCCGGCTCTTCCCCCCGCACGGCCATAGGAGCTGGCGTCTGCCAGAACGGAACGGCCCGCCCCGCCCCAGCCGCTACACTCGCCGCATGACTGAACCGCAGTCCATGACCGGTGGCCTTTCGCCCCTGGAGTTCCGGCAGACGCTGGGCCGCTTTGCCAGCGGCGTGACCATCATCACGGCGGCCGACGGCCAGGAGCGCCGAGGCATGACCGCCAGCGCCTTTGTGTCGGTCAGCCTGCAGCCGCCCCTGATTCTGGTCAGCGTGGACAACCGCGCCCAGATGCACGCGCTGCTCTCGCGCCCGGAGGTCACGCACTTTGGGGTCAGTGTGCTCTCGGCAGCGCAGCGCCACCTCAGCGACCACTTTGCCGGGCGTCCGGGCCCCGAGGAACTGGTGCCCTGGTTCGAGCACGAGGGCCTGCCCCTGATTGGCGGCGCGGTGGCGCAGCTGGTGTGCCGCAAGCACGAGGTGATCCCGGCCGGCGACCACACCCTCTACCTGGGCTTCGTGGACTACAGCCGCTACACCGACGACGACCCCCTGGTGTACTTCCGGGGCCAGTACCACGAGCTGGGTTAAGGGAAGGCGCCTCACAATCTGACCGGGCGTTCGGCGGGGGCTGGGCTAGACTCGGGTGCATGATTCGCCTCGCCATCCTTGCGGACCTGCACGCCAATCTGGCGGCCACGCTCGCAGTTCACGCAGACCTTCAGCGGCGCGGCCTCACGGACATCTGGGTGCTGGGCGATCTGGTGGGCAAGGGCCCGCGCCCGCGTGAGGTGGTGGACTGGACCCAGGCCCACGCCACGCGCGTGATTCAGGGCAACTGGGACGCCCGGGTGGCCGGCGCCACCCACCGCCCCCAGGACCTGTGGCCGCGCAGCAAACTCAGCCCCGCTGCCCTGGGTTACCTCTCGGCACTGCCCTACGGCATAGAGGAGCAGTTTGGCGGCGCGTGGTGGCGCTTTGTGCACGCCAGCAGCCGGGGCCTGTTTCACCGCCTGTACCCGCACAGCAGCCTGCACGATCAGCTGGAAGCCTTTGCACCAAATGCGCAGTTTGGCCTGAAGGAGCACGCCGACGCCCTGGTCTACGCCGACATGCACGAGGCCCTGATGCTGGATGTGGAGGGCCGGCCCCTGATCAACTGCGGCAGCGTGGGCAATCCCCTGGATTCCACGCTGCCCTGCTATCTGGTGCTGGAATTTGATCCCCACGGCCCGGCCCACAGCGCCACCTACGTCCGCCTGACCTACGACCGCGACGAGGAAATCGCGGCGGCCGAGGCCAGCGACATGCCCTTTATCCGCGAGTACATTGCCGAGTTGCTGACGGGGGCGTACCAGAAGCGGCGGGCGCGGACAGGGGAGTAAGGGGGTGTAGGGCGTGGGTTGTGGGGTGTAGGAAAAGAGGAAGAAGGGGCCTGGAACGCCACCACGCCACTTGACACCTTGTGATGAGATGTGAGGAGGCTGTTCACAGCCCACAGCCCACAGCCCACAGCCCACAGCCCACAGCCCACAGCCCACAGCCCACAGCCCACAGCCCACAGCCCACAGCCCACAGCCCACAGCCCACAGCCCTCCTTTACAATGCCCCGCATGACCGACACCTATCAGGCCGACGGCTTTGCCCCCACCCCCGAGCTGGCCGCCGAGCGCCAGACGCGCTTTTCGCAGGCCCCCGAACTGGGCCAGGGCATTGAGCCCGGCAAGCAGTACCGCGCCATTCTGGAGACCAGCAAGGGCCGCATTGTGGTCGAGCTGTACCCCGACGACGCCCCGGTGACCGTCAACTCGTTTGCCTACCTGCTGCGTCACCACTACTACGACGGCATCAAGTTCCACCGCGTTATTGACGGCTTCATGGCCCAGGCGGGCGACCCCACCGGCACCGGCGCGGGCGGCCCTGGCTACGACTTCGAAGACGAGCCCAACGGCCACCGCCACCGGGGCAAGGGCATCCTGAGCATGGCCAACCGGGGCCCCAACACCAACGGCAGCCAGTTCTTTATCACCTTCGTGGACACCCCCCACCTGGACGGCCGCCACACCATCTTCGGCAAGGTCGTGGACGGCCTGGACGTGCTGGACCGCCTGACCCGCATTCAGCCCGGCATGGGCGGCACCCCGGATGTGATTGAAAAGGCGTACCTGGTCGAGAAGTAAGTTGATGGTGGATGGAAGAAGGTTGATGGTCGAGCGCCATCAGCCTTCTTTCTTTTTCTCGCCGCTGTGACCGCAAAACAGTGATGGCCGGAGCAACCTCCGACCATCAACCATTCCCCTTCAACCATCAACCCTTAGTTCTTGCTTCCACCTTCAAAGGCTGCCTTGAACTTCTGCAGGTCCTCGGCGATCTGCTGGCTGGGCTCTTCGCCAAACAGCTTGGCCACGGCGGCGCCCAGGGGGCCGGCGGGCGGGCGGTAGGACAGGGCCACATGCACGCGGGTGCCGCCGCCGGGCAGCTCTTCAAACTGCACGCTGCCGGCGTTGTCCACGGTGGCGCCGGGGAGCGAGTGCCAGCCGATGCGCTGGCCGGGTTTGTCGTTCACGATCTCGGCTTCCCATTCCACATGGGTGCCCAGGGGGGCTTTGGCAACCCAGCGGCTGCGCTTCTCGTCGAGGGTGGTCACGCTTTCCAGGTGGCTCATGACCTGGGGCAGGTTTTCCAGCTTGCGCCAGTAGTCGTACACCTGCTGGGCGGGGCGGTCAATGACCACGCTGTGCTCCACGAAAATGGGCTTGGCGGCCGTGGCGCTGCCACTCAGGCCGGCGGCGGCCATCACGGGGTCGTTACCGGTGGCGGCGCGGTAGGCAAGGTACCCGCCCACGGCGGCCATGCCCAGGCCCAGGATGCCGCGCTTGCGCAGGCCCATCAGAAGCAGGGCGCCGCCTGCTGCCCCGCTGATCATGCGGCCCTGATCCATGCCTGCCATTCCCGTGCTGCTACTGCTGCTGCTGTTCGTCATGATTCCCTCCGTGCGGGCAGTGTATGAGGTGCCTTGGGTGGCGCGCGTGAAGCGAGCCCCAACGAAGATTAAGGGCTCTGGGCCACTTGCGGGGCCCAGCATGCCGTGAAGGCAGGCGGACGGTGCCTGCAGGGGGGGGCCGCCCTGCGCTTACCCCGACTCGGCCTCGCGGGTGTCGCCGCTGCGGCGCTGCTCGATCTCCTGCGTAGCCGCCTGATCGCTGGCGGTGGCCGGGCCGCCCTGCAGGGCCGGGTCCAGGTTGGTGTTGGCGCCGTGGGTGCTGTGGTCGTTGCCGGTGTGGTTCGCCATGGTTTCGGGGGTGCTGGTCTGCGGGCGGCGCTCGTCCATAAGGGGCCCTCCTGGGGGTGTGGCCTCCATCGTGGGTGGTGCCCACGCCGGGCAGGTGTGCGGGGGATCAGGGTGTCCTTATGCGGCGCGGTGCCGGCCAGGAGCGGCGCTCCCTCCTGCCCCCCAAAAACCTGGCGCCGCTCCAGACAAGGGCCACCGCAGCCCCGGCAAATACCAAAACATCTGAACATATATGCAACTATCATGATGTATGACCTGTTTGCTGCCGCCCACCCTCGTCCTCCTTCAGGACTGCACATGAGCACCCGCACCGTGCAGCGGTCCACCGTCCTGCCCGTTTCGGCCGAGCTGGCCTGGGGGGCGGTCAAGCAGATTGAAACCTTCGCCTACGTGGCCCGGGGCACGAACGGCTACCGGGGCCTGGACACGCTGCCGTCTCCGCTGCGGCCCGGCGCAGCGGCGGCCCTGCGACTGGTGCTGCTGAATATTCTTCCCGCCTGGACGCACCACCTGCGCATCGAAGGGGTGGATGACCGGGCCCGGGCCCTGCAGAGCCGGGAGGGGGGCGGGCCGATCCGGCGCTGGGATCACCTGATTCAGGTGGAGCCGCTGGGGCCCGATCAGTGCCGTTACACCGACCGTGTGGAGATCGAGGCGGGCCCGCTTACCCCGCTGATCTGGGCGTATGCCGGGCTGTTTTACCGTTACCGGCAGTGGCGCTGGCAGCGACTGGCCCGCCGACTGGCCGCCGGACAGGGCGTGCCCCCACTGCGCCGGGTGACCCACCCCCGTTAAACGCGGCTCTGCACAGCCTACTGGGCGCCACTGGGCCGCGCCCGCTCTATGCTGGCGGGCGTATGCGCGCGCCTGTGCCCGGCCAACTGGACGCCCTGTCTCTGGGGGCCATTCTGGTCACCATCGTGTTCTGGGCCTCGGCCTTTGCGGGGATTCGCGCGGGGCTGGAGGCCTTTTCGCCTGGGCACGTCACGCTGTACCGCTTTCTGGTCGCCAGCGCCGCGCTGGGCCTGTACGCCGTGGCCGCCCGCATTCCGCTGCCGCCGCTGGGGGACCTGGGGCGCATTGCGCTGCTCAGCTTTTCAGGCATCACGCTGTACCACATCTGCCTGAATTACGGCGAGGTCAGCGTGCCCGCCGGCACCGCCAGTCTGATCATCGCGGCGGGGCCGGTGATCACGGCGCTGCTGGCCACGCGCTTTATGGGTGAGCGCCTGAACCTGCTGGGCTGGCTGGGCACCCTGATCAGTCTGGGCGGCGTGGCGCTGATCGTGCTGGGCAGCGGCCAGAGCCTGCACTTTACCCAGGGCGCGCTGCTGATTCTGGCGGCGGCGCTGTTTACCAGCCTGTACTTCGTGTTTCAGAAACCGCTGCTCGCGCGCATGAACCCGCTGCACTTCACGGTGTGGTCGCTGATCCTGGGGACCGTGCCCATGCTGGTGTTCCTGCCGGGCTTCGGCACGGCGCTGGCCCAGGCGCCGCTTGGGGCCCACCTTGCGCTCGTGTATATCGGGCTGTTTCCGGCGGCGCTGGCGTACCTCACCTGGACCTTTGCCCTGGCCCGCGTGGGGGCCGGCACCACCACCTCGTTTCTGTATGTTTCGCCAGTCTTCGCCGTGCTGATCGCGTGGCTGTGGCTGCGCGAGGTGCCCACCGCCGTGACCCTGCTGGGCGGCGCCATTGCCGTGGCGGGCGTGGTGCTGGTAAACACCCGGGGCCGCCCCGCCGCCGCGCCAACGCCCCCGGCCGAGGCCCAGGCATGACCTCCGCCCCGCCGCCCACCCAGGCCCAGGCGGCAGCCCCGGCCCCGCTGGCGGTGCAGGACATCGCCGTGCGCCTGGGCGGCGAACTCATTCTGGACGGCGTCACGCTGGACGTGCAGCGCGGCGAGTTCCTGGCCCTCATTGGCCCGTCGGGCGGGGGCAAGAGCACGCTGCTGCGGGTGCTGGCGGGCCTACTGAAGCCCGAACGGGGCACCGTTCACATCGCCACGCCGCCTGCCCTGGTGTTTCAGGACTACCGCCTGCTGCCCTGGCGCACCGCGCTGCGCAACGTCCAGCTGCCCGCCGACCTGGGCACGGGCGGCGGCCTGGCCCCCGGCGAGGCGCTGAAGATGGTGGGCATGGAGGCGTACGGGCCCTACTTCCCAGCGCAGCTGTCGGGCGGCATGCGCGCGCGGGTGGCGCTGGCCCGCGCCCTGGCCCAGAGCGGCGACGTGCTGCTGCTGGACGAACCCTTCGCGGCCCTGGACGCCCTGGTGCGTGAGCGCTTCAACGCCGAGCTGCGCCATCTGCACGAGAAAACGGGGCGCACCACGGTGCTGGTCACCCATTCCATCCGCGAAGCGGTGTGGCTGGCCGACCGCGTGGCAGTGCTGCGCGGCGGGCGGATCGTGGAACTGCTGGACACGCGCGGCGAGGGCCGGGTCAGCGCCTACACCGATGGCCTGGAAGCCCACCTGCGCGCCGTGCTGGGCACCGGCGACAGCACCCGATTGCGCCTGGACAGCGTGCGGGCGCGCAGCCGTGCCTGGGTGCTGCCGGTGGCGGCGGTGGCGCTGGCCCTGGCGCTGTGGGCCTGGGGGGCGCACGCCCTGAACCAACCCTTTCTGCTGCCCACCCCCGGCGCGGTGTGGCAGGAAGCGGTCCGCACCGCCCCCGCGCTGGCCGCCGCCTTCTGGGTCACGGTGCGCACGGCGCTGCTGGGCACGCTGCTGGGCGCGCTGGCCGGGGTGCTGATCGGCTATCCGCTGGCTAAGTGGCGGGCGCTGGAACGCTTTCTCAGCCCGTTCCTGGTGGCCTCGCAGAGCACGCCCATCGTGGTGCTGGCGCCGCTGCTGGTGTCGTGGCTGGGCTTTGGCTTTGTGCCCGCGCTGGTGGTTTCGGCGCTCAGCGCGCTCTACCCCATTCTGGTGGCCACGCTGGTGGGTGTGCGCGAACTGGAAGCCACCTACCACGAACTGTTCAGCTCGCTGCGCGCCACGCGCTGGCAGCGCCTGACCCGCCTAGAACTGCCCGGCGCCCTGCCCGTGCTGCTGGGCGGCCTGCGGCTGGCGGCCAGCCTCGCCCTGATTGGCGCGGTGGTGTGGGAATTTGTGGACCCCAACCAGAAGGGCCTGGGGCTGGCCGTGCAGGTGGCGGGGGTGTACCAGAACAAGGCCGGGCAGTTTGCCGCCATTGGCCTGCTCATCGGCTACGGGGTGCTGGTGTACCTGCTGATCACCGGGCTGGAGCGCCGGGTGATGCGCCGCCGGGGCCGCTAGCCACGCCCCCAAAGGGCCAGGAACTCTATAAGCGTTCATCCGCTTGGCGCCCCGGGCGGCCCTGTACTCTGGCCCGCATGGAACGACCGCTGGTGTGCGTGGGGGCGCTGGTCTGGGGCCCAGGGGGCCGGGTGCTGCTGGTGCGCACCACCAAATGGCGGGGGCTGTGGGGCGTGCCGGGCGGCAAGGTGGAGTGGGGCGAGAGCCTGGAGGCGGCCGTGCGCCGCGAACTGGCCGAAGAGGTGGGCCTGACCCTGCGCGACGTGCGCTATGCCCAGACCCAGGAAGCGGTCCTGAGCCCCGAATTCCACAAGCCCGCCCACATGCTGCTGGTGGACTTTTTTGCCGCCACCGACCAGCAGACCGTGACCCCCAATGAGGAAATTGCCGAGTGGGCCTGGGTGCCCCTGGCGCAGGCCCCTGCCTACCCGCTGAACACCGTGACCCGCACCCTGGTGGCCCTGGCCGCCCAGGAGGCGCGGGCATGAGGCCAGGACGCGGCACGGCCCTGGTGACCGGCGCGGCGCGCGGCATTGGGCGGGCGCTGGCGGTGGCTCTGGCCGAAGAAGGCTTTGACATCGCGGTCCACTACCACCGCAGCGTGGCCGACGCCCACGAGACCGCGGCCCTGTGCCGCGCCCGGGGCGTGGAGGCCCTGCCCCTGAGCGCCGATGTCACGGTGCCCGCCCAGGCCCGCGCGCTGGTCCGCGAGGCGCACCGGGCCTTTTCCAGCGGCAGCGGCTTGGCTGTGCTGGTGAACAACGTGGGCAACTACGTCCACCGCCCGCTGCTGGACACCACCGATGAGCAGTGGGCCGACATGCTGGGCAGCAACCTCACCGCCACCTTTGCCACCTGCCAGGAGGCCGCGCCGCTGCTGCGCGCCCGGGGCTGGGGCCGCATCGTGAACCTGGGGTATGCGGGGGCCGCGCAACTTATAGCCCGGCCCGGCATCGTGCCGTATGCCATTGCCAAAGCGGGGGTGCTGCAGCTGTCGCGCTCGCTGGGGCAGGTGCTGGCGGGCAGCGGGGTCAGCGTGAACGTGGTGAGCCCCGGCGTCATTGAAACCAGCCTCAGCCAACCGGTGGCGCAGATTCCCGCCGGGCGCGTGGGCACCGTGCAGGAGGTGGTGGACGCCGCGCTGTATTTCGTGCGCGCCAGCGATTATCTGACCGGCCAGGAGCTGGAAGTGGCGGGCGGCTGGAATTTATAAGACGACTTCCGAAAAATGCCGTACGACGGAGCGTGTTGAACGGATACGAACGCCCGTTGGAAAAACCCACAACCCAGAACAGAGCCAGAGGGCCAACGCTGCGCCCGGAAGCCCGCTTGTTCCCCTTCTCCTCCGGGCGGGTGGAAGGGTGTCCAGAAACGATTCAATCGGAGTCGCCCTGACTGGGCGCCGCACAGAGAGAAGAAAAAGATACGGATGTCTGGGCCGTGAACCCGGCAGGCGCCGCAGGAGACGACCATCCAGCTCTTTTCTGGGTGACCCGGAAGTGGACGGCCACCCGTCTGACACACACTGTCCACCCCCAGCAGACTGGAGGCATGCAGAGGACGGGCGCCAAGGGTCCGTTTGCCTTCCGATGACGGACTGAACAGCAATCGTCCAGAAGGCCCCACAGCGCCCTCGCCACCTGGGTCTCACGCGGGCCAAGTGCTCATGGAGCTGCAGGACACCTGTCCCCGTTCTCAGGCCAGTGCCATGAAGAACCTCACTTTCTGAGGAACTGAGAAGCTTGAGCTCTCAAATGCCAATAAGAAAGTTCAGGTGCTTTGCAGCAGACAGGCAGCTAGACATCCTACAAGATGAAAATAATGAGAAGCGCCTCATGTGTAGAAGGCGTAAATCTTACTGTCTCCTTATTCGGGACAGTAAATTTTGCGTTCGACACGGGCTTGAGACTGCTATTTTGAACCCAGAGTGTACAAATGTCCTGTCAGGATTTTGTCATTCATCTACTGGCGCCCTGGGCTGCGTATCATCTTCGAAGTTCCCAAATTTACTTGACAGAAGCGCCCGGCCGTGTCAAACGGCTCAGCCGGACTGTGCTGCTTCCTTGTCCAGGCCGTGGAACAGCCCAGGAGGTTTCCCATGAATGCACGTCTTGCTTCCTCTGCCCTTGGTACCCTCGCCCTGACCATGCTGCTCGCCGCCTGCGGCAGCCAGACCAGCACCCCCCAGGCCAGCGAGACGGCCCGCACCCGGACCCTGGCCCCCCTCCTGGGCACCAGCAACCCCGAAGCCATTCCTGGGCAGTACATCGTGGTGTTCAGCGACGGCGCCCCCAGCAACCTGACCGCCCAGAGCGCCAGCGGCCTGATCCAGAGCCTGAAGCTCGACCCCCAGGGCGTGAGCATTCAGCACATCTACGGCGCCGCCCTGAACGGCTTTGCCGCCAAGCTGAGCGCCCAGAACCTGCAGGCCCTGCGCCAGGACCCCCGCGTCAAGTACATTGAGCAAGACGGCGTGATGCGCGCCACCGCCACGCAGACGGGCGCCACCTGGGGCCTGGACCGCATTGATCAGCGCAACCTGCCCCTGGACGGCAACTACGTCTACAACACCACGGCCAGCAACGTCACGGCCTACATTATTGACACCGGCATCCGCACCACGCACGCCGAGTTCGGTGGGCGCGCCGTGTGGGGCACCAACCAGTCCGGCGACGGCAACAACACCGACTGCAACGGGCATGGCACGCACGTGGCGGGTACCGTGGGCGGCAGCACCTACGGCGTGGCCAAGGGCGTGAAACTGGTGGCTGTGAAGGTGCTCAACTGCCAGGGCTCGGGCAGCAACTCCGGCGTGATTGCCGGCATCAACTGGGCGGCCAACAACCGCACGGGCCCGGCCGTGGCGAACATGAGCCTGGGCGGCGGCGCCAGCCAGGCCACCGATGACGCCGTGACCGGCGCCGTGAACAAGGGCCTGGTCATGGCCGTGGCGGCGGGCAACGAGAACCAAGACGCCTGCAATGTCAGCCCGGCCCGCGCCGCCGCCGCCATCACGGTGGGCAGCACCACGAACACCGACGCCCGCAGCAGCTTCTCGAACTACGGCACCTGCGTGGATATTTTTGCGCCCGGCAGCAACATCACCAGCAGCTGGAACACCGGCGACACCGCCACGAACACCATCTCCGGCACCTCGATGGCCACCCCCCACGTGGCCGGCGGCGCCGCGCTGATTCTGGCCAACAACCCGGGCTACACCCCCGCCCAGGTGGCCAGCGCGATGGTCAACAACGCCACCACCGGCAAGGTGACGGGCGCCGGCACCGGCAGCCCCAACCGCCTGCTGTTCACCGGCAGCGGCGGCACGACGCCCACCCCGACCCCCGGCCAGACGACCTACACGGGCAGCGTGACGCAGGGGGCCAGCAGCTACAAGCCCGGCACGAGCGGCTTCTCGTACGCGGGCGGCACCCTCAAGGGCAACCTGACTGGCCCTTCCGGCACCGACTTTGACCTCTACCTGCAGCGCTACAACGGCACCTCCTGGGTGGATGTCGCCGCCAGCGAAGGGGCCACGAGCACCGAGGCCATCACCTTTACGGCCAGCAGCGGCACCTACCGCTGGGAGGTCTACGGGTACTCCGGCTCTGGCTCCTACACCCTCGTCGAAACCAAGTAAGTCTGATCTCTGACCGCCGCCCGGCCCCGCCGGGGCGGCGGGTCTTCTTGACCCCCACCTTTGTGACAAGGAGTGCCCCCCATGACCCGAACCCGGACCCTGCTGTGCTTTCCCCTGCTGACCGCCGCCCTGCTCTCGGCCTGCGGCACCACCCAGCCCGCGCCCCAGGCGCAAGCGGCCAGCCCAGCGCGCGGCGAAAAGAGCGCGGCCCTGGCCCCCATGATCGTGGGCGGCACGATCAGCGCCCGTGGCGCGCGGCCCTACCAGGTCGCCATGACCGACACCACGGGCTTTCAGTACTGCGGCGGCACCCTGCTCAGCTCCACCTGGGTCCTGACGGCCGCGCACTGCGTCAAGGGCACGGCGGCGTCCAGCATCCGCATTCGCGCCGGGGTGAATAAGCTCAGCGACAGCACCCAGGGCCAGACCGTGGGCGTGAGCACCGTGACCGTGCACCCCAGCTACCGGGGCGCCAGCAGCGGCTACGACATCGCGCTGCTCAAACTCAGCACGGCGGTGAATACCCCCTACGCCTCGCCCGCCAAGCTGCCCAGCAACGCTGTGGAAGCGGTGCTGGACGTGAAGGGCAAGTTCGCCGTGGTGAGCGGCTGGGGCCTGACCCAGGGCAACAACAATGCCAGCGCCAGCGACGACCTGCGCGAAGTCAGCATTCCCATCACGCCCAACCCCGGCACCTGCGGCGGCAGCGGCGTGCCCGGCAACACCATCTGCGGCGAGGTCTACCAGGGCAAGGACTCCTGCAACGGCGACAGCGGCGGCCCCCTGGCCCAGAGCTACAACGGCAGCTTCTACGTGCTGGGCATCGTGTCCTATGGCCCCAGCGCCTGCACCGGCAGCGGCGTGTACACCCGCGTGAACGGCTACCTGAGCTGGATTGCGCAGGTCAGCGGCCTGACCCCCGATGGCGGCACGACGCCCACCCCGACCCCCGGTCAGACGACGTACACGGGCAGCGTGTCCCAGGGCGCGGCCAGCTACAAGCCCGGCACGGCTGGCTTCTCGTATGCGGGCGGCACCCTCAAGGGCAACCTGACTGGCCCCTCCGGCACCGACTTTGACCTCTACCTGCAGCGTTACAACGGCACCTCGTGGGTGGATGTGGCCGCCAGCGAAGGCGGAACGAGCACCGAAGCCATTACCTTTGCGGCCAGCAGCGGCACCTACCGCTGGGAGGTCTACGGGTACGCCGGCTCTGGCTCCTACACCCTCGTCGAAACCAAGTAACGCGCCGGTCCGGGCGCTGGCTTCTAGGTAGAGCCGGCGCCCGGTGGCACTCCGCCCCGCGTCCCTCCGCCCTCTCCCTGCCTCCGAGGTCTGTATGTTCAAACCCCTGCACGCGGTGTTGTCTGCTCTTGGCCTGCTCGCCCTGTCTGCTTGCTCGCCCCAGGCCACCCCAGACGTGACGGCCGCCGCTCTGCCCCAGGAAACGGTCACGGTCACGGGCACCGAAAAGGCCTTCAGTGACGAGCTGAGCAGCCAGATCGTGTACGGCGTGGTGACCAACGTGACCAACCGTCCCTATCAGGTGAGTGTGACCCCCAGCAACTACATGAGCGGCTGGTGCGGCGGCACCCTGATCAGCTCCACCTGGGTGCTGACGGCGGCGCACTGCGTGGACGGCTACAGCGCCTCGCAGATGCGGGTGCGCGCCGGGATCAATGACCTGACCACCAGCACCGGGCAGCTGCGCACGGCCGCGCAGATCGTCATGCACCCCAGCTACAACCGCAGCACCAACGCCAACGACATTGCCCTGATTCGCGTGTCTGCCTTTACCCTGGGCAGCACCGTGCAGCCCGCTGCGCTGCCGGGCAACGCCGCCGAAAGCGTGCTGGACGTCAGCGGCAAGTTCGCCACCGTGAGCGGCTGGGGCAAGACCGAAACCGGGTCTTCCAGCCCGCGCGCCCTGCGCGAAGTGAGCATTCCGATCACCCCCACGGGCAGCGACTGCGGCAGCCGCCCGGCCAACACCATCTGCGGCAAGTACTACCAGGGCAAGGATTCCTGCAACGGTGACAGCGGTGGCCCGCTAGCCGCCAGCTACAACGGCAAGTTCTACGTGCTGGGCGCCGTGTCCTACGGTCCGGCGGAGTGCCGTGGCTACGGGGTCTACACCCGCGTGAACGGCTTTATCAACTGGATTTACAACACCACCGGCATCAGCGCGCAGTAAGCGCCGTTCAGACGGTTTCTGCACAGTGAAGCGCCCGGCCCCCTCGGCCGGGCGCTTCGCTTTGTGCTGGGTGGCCAGTCCAGGGGCGGCCTGCACCAGAGAATGGGCCGCATGTCTGTGCTGCCCCCTGTCTCAGCTCCACTGCTTACCCACACAGGCGCGGTGGTTCATCTCTCGCGCGACCCGGTCATGGCAGCCGTGATCGCGCGGGTGGGCGACCTGCCCGTGCTCTCCCCCACCCCCGACCCCTTTGCCACCCTGGTGCGCAACGTGACCGGCCAGCAGCTGAGCGTGAAAGCGGCGGCCACCATCTACGCCCGCCTAGAAACCCTGCTGGGCGGGCTCACGCCCGAGACGCTGCTGGCCGCGAGTCCAGACGACCTGCGCGGCGCAGGACTGTCCTGGGCGAAGGTGCGCACGGTGCAGGCCATTGCCCAGGCGGCCCGGGGCGGCGCCGTGGATTTTGAGCACCTGGGCACGCAGGATGACGAGGCGGTGATCGCCGCCCTGCTGCCGCTGCCCGGCATTGGCCGCTGGACCGGCGAGATGTTTCTGATGTTCGGCCTGGCGCGCCCGGATGTGTTCAGCATGGGCGACCTCGCGCTGCGCCAGGGGCTGGCGCGGCTGTACCCGGACCAGCCCGCCGCCGAGGTGCTGGCCAGCTGGCAGCCCTACCGCACCCTGGCCGCGCGCTACCTCTGGGCCGAAAGTGCCCTGAACCGGGGCGGCGGCGCGCCTGTCTGAGCCGAACGGCCGTTCATGGTTCAGAGGCAGGACTGGATGGTTCCCACCTTCGGCACCCCTCACACGGGATGCACATGACCTGCAGCTCTCGTGCTCGCTCTCTGTGTGCCCCTCTCCTCTGGTGGGAGAGGGAGGGAGGAGCAAAGCGACGGAAGGGTGAGGGGGCCACCGCGCGGCTCGGCCTGGAGTGGCCTCCATGCAGTCCCGGATCAGGTCTCCTTCCCGGAGGTCTGCCCCTGTTCCTTAACGCTGCGGCGCAGCCGTGGGCGTTCCTCTGGCTGAAAACCCACGCATGGTGAATCGTTCGGCCGCTGCCTGAACCCCCTTCTCAGGGCGCCGCGCCGCAGCTCTCCGGGGCGGCCGGGGGCCTCTCCCCCACCTGCCCCTGCTAGCCTGCGCGTATGCCTGAACACCCCAACTGGGCGACCCTGACCGAGGACGACACCCAGCCGTGGCACACCCTGGAGTCCCGGGTGCTGGTCGCGGGGTTCCGCACCGTCTATGAAGACCGGGTGCGCCTGCAAAGCGGCGTGGAAACCCTGTACCAGTACCGCCCGCGTGGCCCGCGCGCCGTGTTCGTGTTGCCGGTCACGGCGGCGGGCGAGGCGGTGCTGATCCGCCAGTACCGCTACCCCCTGCGCGCCACCGTAACCGAGGTGGTTGCGGGCGGGGTGGAACGCGGCGAGGACCTGCACCGCGCCGCCGCACGCGAACTGCAAGAAGAGGTGGGCGGCGTGGCCGCCGAGTGGGTGGCGCTGCCGGGCTTTTACCCACAGCCCAGCATCAGCGGCGTGATCTTTTATCCCTTTCTGGCGCTGGGCGTGGCCCTGGGTGACACCGCCCATGAGGCCACCGAAACCATAGAGCGCGTGGTGATGCCGCTGCGCGAGGCCTACGCGCTGCTCGAGGGCGGCGGGATTCAGGACGGCGCGAGCAGCCTGACGCTGTGGCACGCCCGCGCGCCGCTGCAGGCCCGGGGCCTGCTCTGAGCGGTCCTGGCGACCTGCCCGCGCCCTTCACCACGCTGGCCGGTCCCTGGCGCGAGAACCTGCTGGTGGAGAACAGCGAGTTCCTGGCCTTTGCCGAGCGCGCCGACGCCCCCGAACAGGCGCTGGCGCAACTGAACAGCCTGCGCGGGCGCTACCCGGACGCCACGCACTGCTGCTGGGCCTACCGCATTGGTCCCCTGCAGCGCTTTCACGACGACGGCGAACCTGGCGGTACCGCCGGCGCCCCCATCCTGAAGGCCATCGAGGGTCAGGGCCTGGACCATGTGATGGTCGTGGTGGTGCGCTTTTACGGCGGCGTGAAGCTGGGCACCGGGGGCCTGGCCCGGGCCTACAGCGGGGCCGCTGCGGCGTGCCTGCGCGCCGCCCCCAAAGACACGGTGCGCCCCCGGCTGACCCTGCGCGTGCAGGTGCCGTTCGCGCACCTCAGCCGCCTGCACCACCTGCTGGGGCGCTACAGCGCCGGGCACGGTGAAGAGCACTACGGGGCCACGGGCGTCAGCCTGTCGGTGCAGGTCTTCCCCGAGGACGCCGCCGCGTTCACGGCCGAGCTGCGCGACGCCACCCGGGGTGAGGGGGTGGCCGAACCCGCTTGAGCGCCGCTCGCCCCGGGGGCGCGCGCAGTACCATGGGGCCAGCTCCCCCTATGTCCAAACCCCCTGCCTCTCCCAGTTCCAAGGTTCGGCCGGTGACGGCCAGCACGCTGCGGCTGCACACCCTGGGCGGCCTGTCGCTGGGCGAATTCCGCAAGGTCAAGTCGCTGCTGCTGCCGGTGATTGTGGCGCTCGATGGCCCCACCACCCGGCGGCACCTCGCCGCGCTGCTGTGGCCCCGGGCCGCCAAACCCGAAGCCAGCCTGCGCGTGGCGCTCCACGCCCTGCGCGAGTACTGCCCCGACGCGCTGTGGGGCGAGGAGCGGCTCTCGACGGGGCTGCCCTGCGACGCCGCCGAACTGCTGACCCTGCGCGGCGCGGCGGCCGAACGCGCCTACACCGGGGCCTTTTTGCCGGACCTGAATGTGCCGGATGTCTCGGCTGAATTTGAGGAGTGGGCCGAAGGCTGGCGGCAGCGGCTGGCGCGGCACGTGCAAAGTGAGACCCTGCTGCTGGCCGAACGCAGCGACCCCGCCCAGGCCGCGCGGTGGGCGGCGCGCGCCTACGACCTGCCCGGCGCGCCGCCCGCCGAGCCCGACACCCTGCGCCGCCTGCTGGCCCTGAGCGCCCCGGCCAGCGCCCTGGAAGCCGCCCTGCGCACCGAACTGCGCGACCTGACCGGGCGCCGCGCCACCGACGGCGTGCGCCCCGTGCGCCGCACGCCACACACCCGCATGCTGGGCCGCGAGGCGGAGCTCGACACCCTGTTGGCCTGGGCCACGCCAGCGGGCGGGGGAACGGCCGTGGTCACGGGCCCGGGCGGTATCGGGAAATCCACCCTGGCGCGGGCGCTGCTGCGCGAACTGACGGTGCTGGGGCGCCCCGTGTTTCTGGTGGACGCCGAGGGGGTGACGCACGCCAGCGAGGTCGCCGCCCGTCTCGCGTCGGTGCTGCAGGCGCCGGCCGCCACCTGGGCCGCGCTGGGCACGGCGCTGGTACCGGGCAGCGTGGTGCTGCTCGACGGCCTGGACAGCCTGGACGACCCCGAAGAACTGCGCGGCCACCTGGACACGCTGCCGCAGGTGCGCTGGGTGCTCACCGGGCGGCGCTCCCGGCTGGGGCGCGCCCCAGACAGCGACCTGCTGCTGGCGCTGGCGGGTCTGGAGCGCCCCGCCGCCGAGGCCTCGTGGCTGGACGTGGGGGTGTGCAGCGCCGCGCAGCTGTTTGTGCGCGAGGCGGCGCGGGTGCGGCGAGACTTTGCCCTGAGTCCGCAGAACGCCGCGCTGGTGGCCAGCCTGACCCGGCGCCTGATGGGGCACCCGCTGGCCCTGACCCTGGCCGCCTCGTGGCTGCGCCGCGAAGACCTGCAGGCGGTGCATGACCGGGTGCTGCAGGATGCGGGCGCGCTGCGCACCGAAGGCGGCGACGGCGACGGGCGCCGCGGCCTGCAACTGGCGGCGGCGCGGTCGTGGGCCCTGCTGAGCCCGGCGCTGCAGGCAGCGGCCCTGCGCCTGAGTGTGGGCGCTGACTTTGACCCGGCCGACGCCCCCGCCCTGGGGGTGGACAGCGAGGCGGTGGACGCCCTGCTGCAGCACGCCTTTTTGGAAGCCCACCAGCCGGGCAGCGAACGCCTGCGCCTGTACCCCGCGCTGGGCGGCCTGCTGCGCGAGCAGGGGCAAGCCCACCCGGCGCTGCTGCGTGAAGCCCGCCGCACCCACGCCGAACTGCACCTGCAGCGCTTTCTGGCGCGCGCGCCGGAAGACCCCGCCACCGACCCCGAACGCGCCAACCTGACCCTGGCCATGCACGCGGCCCTGCGCGCCGGAACCCTCACCCCGGCCGCTGCCGAGCATCTGCTGGCCCACTATGACCGCCGGGGCATGCACGCGGCGGGCATGGAAACCCTGCTGACCCTGAGCGAACTGGCCGAGGCCAGCGGCGCCGAGCCCGCGCTGCAGGCCGCCCTGCAGGTGGGGAGCATGTGGCTGGCCTACCGCGCCGGGCGCCTGCTGGACGCCCAGACGCTGGCCGGGGTGTTTTTGCAAGGGCCCCTGGCCGCCGACCCTGGCAGCCGCATGAAGGTGCTCAACACCCTGGCCTCGGTGCGGGGCGAGCAGGGGCAGATGCGGGCCTCGGCCGAGTTGCTGGGGCAGGCCCTGGCGCTGGCCGTCACGCTGGGCGACGCTGTGCGCGAGCGGTTTTACCGCATGAACCTGCTGACCGTGCTCTCGTTCCTGGGCGAGGAAGCCGAACTGCAGCGGCAGCTGGCCGAGTTGGAAGCGGGCCTGCGCGACCTGCCCGAAGCGCACAGCTGGCCGCTGCGCGAGCGGCTGCTGACCCTGCGCACCCACATGACCCAGGTAGACCTGCCGGGGTTGCAGCAGGAAGCGCGGGCCCTGGCGGCGGCAGGAGCGCGCAGCGGTGAGGTGCGGCTGCAGCTGGCCGGGCTGCTCTGCGCGGCCCGCCTGGCCCTGCGCCAAGGCGAGGGGCGCGCGGCCCAGGACGCCATGGCCGAGGTGCGGCGCGTCACGGCCAAGGTGCAGGACAACACGGCTGGGGTGGAACTGCTGCTGCTGGACGTTCAGCTGGCCTACGCCCGTGGGCGGGCCCCGCAGGCCCGGCGCTCGGCGCGGCAGGCCCTGCAGCAGCCCCGCCTGCGCGAAAACCCCTGGAACCTGATTGAACTGCTGTGCCTGACCGCCCCCGACCTGTACCGGCAAGACCCAGCCGCCACGCTGGCCTTTCTGTGCGCCGCTGCGCACGCCCCCCAGGTCCACATGGGGCAGCGCCAGCAGGCCGCCGAGCTGATTCGCACTCTGCATGCTGACGCCACGCCGGGGCCAACCGCGCCCCTGGACCTGAACGCCCTTCATCGGTGGCTGCAAACGCAACTGGGGTAAGGGGCGCGGCCAGGGCCACCACGAACGCGCCGAAGCCTGCGGCAGCCAAGCTGAAGGACAGGGCTCGGCCGGGTACCCACGTAAGCGCAATTCACCCCCCTTGCAAAGGCTCGTTTTCCGCCAACTAAAAGTTCAATGTTAAATCAGCAAACCAAAATGGCTTAAAATAGTTACGCTCAGAGGGATGGAAGACCTGCCAGATGAGACGCTTCTGGAGCTGATTCTTGCCGGAAGCGAGCCGGCCTTCCTCGAACTGTACCGGCGAGAGTCAGGGTACATCCATGGGCTGCTGCGCCACCTGCTCAGCAGCCCAGACGATATCGAACAGGCGGTCTACGAAACGTTCCTTGCATTTCGTGACAAGGCGATCCAACTGCAGCACATTCATGGCCGGCTCCCAAAACGCGAACTTTACCGGTTGGCGCTGCAGCGGGCCTGGTTCAGACGCCGTCTCACTGCCCCGGTTGACACGCCTCTTGAGGTCTATCTTCCTTTTCTTCAAGCGCCGCCCACTCTCGAACGTCTTGAACAGAAGGCTGATGTTGAGCGGCTCCTGGAAGGCCTGAGTGTCTGGGACCTGGAACTGGTCATCCTGCGGTGGTACAGCGGCTTTACCTACGAGGAAATCGCCGACCTGCAGCGGATTCCGGTCGGTACGGTCAAAAGTAGAGTTGCGGCAGTGGTCAGACGCCTGCGCCAGCGGGCCCACGAGTTGGGCTGGGAGGAAGATGAATCATCCTGACAGGGCCAAGTTGCTGGCCTACGCGGCAGGTCGCCTGCCCGAGGCCGAGGCGAAGGGGATTGAAACACATCTGGAGACCTGCGCTGATTGCGCGGGGGTGGTGGACACTCACCTGGACGAGGTGGTGGCCCTGGGCCGGGCACTGGGGCCGGCGCCCGTTCCCGTGGAGTGGGAAGACCGGCTCATGCGGCAGGTCCCCCGCCCAGAGCCGCGCAAGGTCACCTGGCCGCCGGCCCTGGCCAAACGCTCGCGTGTGCTGTTGGCCCTAGAGCCTCTTCTGGCCCTGCGCGAGTGGGACGCCCGGCGCGATGAGGGCACGCGACATTACGACACCATCGCCCTGACCCTGCGGGCCTTCGACCTGATTGTAGAGTCGAGCGGCTTCGGCGCCGAGGTGAATGAGGAGACCGTCATCCGTGAACTCCTGCCTCTTTTACACCAGATGGACCTGGCCGCAGGGGTGCCGCCCGACCGTGGGCAGCATGCGGCCTTCGCCACTAGGCTGCTGAGCCGTCTGCGCAACGATGAAGAAGCCCGGCGCCCTTTCCGCGCCACCTATACCGACTTTGATCAAGGGCGCCCTGTGATCCGAGAGGTAGCGTTTCACCTCTTGGAAGAGCAGTTTATAGACGACGAGCGCTTTGCCCTGCGGCTGTCTGTAGAGGCCACCAACCTCTTTCTCAGCGCGCTCGATTTCGAAATTGAAGATGCCCAGGCCGCCTTAGAAGGCGTCATTCAGTCGCAGATTGAACGTGGCCGTTTTGAAGAAGCGGTTCAGTTTGCCCGGGACGCACGCGCCCGCTCCGTGCAGCTTCAGGAGAAATTTGACCGGCTGCTGCGCGAGACCCGCCGCGATATGCGCCAGGTGGACTGGCGAACGGATATGCCGCGGCTGCTGGGTGAAGGCCTCAGTCACCTGCAGGGGCGGCTACGGGTGGAGCAGGAGGTGATTCAAACGGCGCGTGAGCGACTTGAGCACCTGTCGCCGGGGAGTCCTGAAGCGCAGCAGGTGGCGCGCATTGCCGCCTTGATTGACGAATGCTTTCTACGCCATACCCATCTGCACCACGTTCTGCTGGGGGCACGCGAAGTCTTTTTTACAGAGCAAGACCGGCAGGCGTTCGCCCCCCGGCCACGCACCCATCTGCCGGACCTGTTCAGAGAGGTGCTTGAGCCCCTGCTCGCCGCGCCCAGAGACCGGGCACTGGCCGCGCTGGAAGGTGAACAGGGGCGCCCCGACCTGCCGTCCAAGGCCGAAGCGATTCGGGCCGCGCTGCTGCCAGCGCAGGCGCCCGAGAGTCTCTCCCTCAGCGACCTCACTTCATGGCTTCTCCGGCCCAAACGGACCCTGCCTGCCACCAGCAGTGAAGCCTCTGAACTTGTGTGGGAAGCGGCGCTTCCTGATCCTCTGCGCTATCCCCCCGAGGTGCAGGCTAGTGGCGAGCCTTACCTGCAGCGCGGCGCGGCGCGCCTCTCGCAGGTGCTGTGCCGGGCGGCGCAAGATGCTCAGCCCGCACCCGTTCTGGAATACCTGGGGCTGCGCGCCCTGCAGGCATTTGAGAATGACCGCCCCAGCCTGCTGCGGGCCGAACAGACGGGCACCCAGTTTGAAGCCGCAGGGTTTTACGGTCACGATCTGGACTTGCAGTGGTCGGCTGCTGACCCGGAGGCCATCCCATGATGGACGCTGACGACGCACCTTACGCGGCTGGCCGTCTGGTGCAGTGGGGCCTGCGAAATGGCGCCCACCCAAAACGCAACGACGAGTACCAGGCACTCCTCGCCCGCTACCTCGACCGCCTGGAGTTCCGCGAGGTGGTCCAGCGCTTTGCCGAAGGCCTGGAGCTGGAGATTCTGGAGGCCAGTACAGAGCACGGTATGGTGCTGGCCCCTTTGCCAGGCTCGGCTTTTGCGACCCAGGCCAGCGACTACCGCCCTTCGAGCAATGAAGACACCCGCCTGCTGGACGGCCTTGTTCAGGTGGCGATTGCGGCCACGGTTTATCCCCGGGCCATGGACCTGCTGGGCGATCCCACCACCGTCCGCAATCCCGTCACGGTGGCCGAGATTGAAGAGACGCTGCGCCAACTCGTGAACCGGCTGGATGAAGCGGCCAAGCAGCAGCCTGATCCTGTCCCCGAGGAAGCTGGTGGCCTCTATGAAGCGTGGCGCGTGTACAAGCATAGGCAGGCCCAGCGCAGCACAAAAGACCAGCGGGCTTCCCCCTTCAGCACGCACCGCATCATCGAGTACGCGCTGGACTACCTGTGCAAACAACACTGCTTCCAGCACAAAGGACAGGTCTACCGGCCCCTTTGGCGCTACCAGGTTCTGGTTCAGGAGCACGCGGCCAGCCGAGCGCACGCCGCTGTCAAGCGCGCCCTGAATCCCTCGCAGGAGAAGCTCTGATGCCCCAGCTCACCAAACTGCGTCTGGTCAATGTCGGGCACCCCAAAGCCCGCTTTGACGATGTCACCATCCCCCTGCACGATCCTGCAGGGCGCGGCGTGGACACCACCCTCTGGCTGCGCAATGGCGGCGGCAAGTCGTCCATGCTCAATCTCTTTTTCTCACTTTTGCAGCCGAACCGGCGCCAGTTTCTGGGAAAGGCGGGCCAGCACGACCGCGCGCTGGAAGATTACGTGCTCCCAGAGACGCGAGCGGTCATTGTGGCCGAATGGCAACTGGACACGCCCAAGGGTGATCCGCCGCAGTGGTATCTGACCGGGGCTTTTTACGAATGGAGCGCGCGCGAGGCCAATACCCTGGAGCGGCTGTTTTTCGCCGCCCGGGTGCAGCCCCCCAGGCTCACGCTGGACCAACTTCCCCTGCGCGATGAGCGTCAGCGGCCCCTGACGCTCCACGGCTTCAAGCAGGCGTGGCAGAACCTGACCAAAGCGCACCCCAGTGCCGAGGGGGATGAAACCCATCACCTCCACGAGTGGCAGGGCGTGCTGGAAAAAGTGCGCATTGATCCAGAGCTGTTTGGCTATCAGCGTGTCATGAATGCCCGCGAGGGCGGCGCCGAGGACCTCTTCCGTTTTCGGGAAAGCGACGAATTCGTGAACTTCTTTCTGGGACTGGCCATGAAGCCGACGCATGGTCAGGCGGTAGCGAGAAATCTCGCTGGTTTCCGCGAAGGGCTCAGGGAGCGCCTCGAGCAGCATCTGCCCGGCCTGGACCTGATCCGCCAGCTTCATGGCCCGGTACAGGACATTCAGACGGTGGGCATTGAGCGGCAGGCCGCCTGCGAGCGCCTGGGCGCAGTGGCAGCCAGACTGGAATTGACCGGGCGTCATGCCCACACACGGCAGGTCGAGGCCGAGACAGCCATCGCTGACCTGGACACCCAGACCGAACAGGCCCAGGAGGCGCTGGGGCAACTGAAGCGGAAGAAACAGGATCAGCTGCATCACTGGCGGGCCCTGGAGCGCCGGCAGCTGGTCCAACAGACCGCGCGCCTGAGGGCCGAGGCGAGCGTGGCCGAGCAGCACCTGCGGGACGCCGAACACGCCCGGGAGATCTGGCGGCAGGCCCCCGCCCTGCTGGATGTAGAGCGGCATGAAGAGCAGTTGCGCGTGATTGAAGCCCTGCTTCAGGCGCAGGATGAGGCGCTGGCCCCGGACTGGGCTGACGTTCGCCGCTCGGCCCGTCAGCTGGCAGGCGCCCTGCTCAGCCGGGCGCAGCAGGGCCGCACTGAGGCCGGGCACCGGCAGGCTGAGGCCGCTGTTCTGGAACAGACGGCCGCCCAGGCGGCTCAGGAAGCCAGGGGCGCACGCAAACTTTCAGGGCGCACAGCAGAGCGGGCCCAGACTGGCCGCGACCGTCTCGGCGACCTTCGCTGGGCGCTGCAGCAGCTGCGTGAAGGGGGCACACTCGGACCTGAAGAAGCGCTGGCCGTGGGCCTGGCCCGCTGGCAACACCAGCAGGCCGACGCCACCTTCAACGAAGAAGCACTGCAAGGGGAACAGCAACTGCTGGAACAGCAAACGCAGGTGTGGCGTGAACAGCACTTTGCTGCTCAAAGGCACTGCCATCACGCCGCAGAACGCTATGAGCAGGCCTGCGCGGCGCTTCTGCAGGCACGCGAGGCGCGCCAGGCCATGGCCAACCACCCCGTTCTGACGCGCCTCATGGACAACGAACCGGACCTGATCCCCCTGTCCAATGAAACGGTCCAGATCCTGATTCGGGCGCGCACAGAGCTAGAGCGGCAACTTCTCGAGCTCCGGGCCCAGCAGGGCGAAGAGGCGCGCGTGCTCGAAGCGCTCCGGGTTCGCTCACTTCTGCCCCCCACCCGGGACGTGGCTGCGGTCTGCCAGCTGCTGGAGGAAGCCGGTCTCGCCTGCTGGTCAGGTTGGGAACATGTCGCGCAGCAACTCCCCCGCTCTGCAGCACGTCCCTTTATCGAACGGGCGCCCGAACTGGTGCAGGGCGTGCTGGTCCGGGATCAGGACCTTGAACGGGCCCGGCGCGTGCTGCTGGCAACGTCGGCGGCGCTCGAGACGCCCGTGGTGGTGGCGGCTCGTCAGCAAGCCTTCAGCGTTGACCCGGGGCAGGAACCAGAGGGGAGATTCCTTGTTGGGCCGACCAGCGACGCCCATTTTGACGCGGACGCTGGTGCCCGTGAGGCGGTGGTCCGCGAGTTGCGGTTGGAACGCCTCCAGGCCGAGCAAGTGCAGGTCGAGCGTGAACGCCAGACCCTGCGAGAAGCCCTTGACCAGCTTGAAACCTATTTGCAGCGGCATCCGCCCGGCTTCTTCGAGGCGCGTGAAGCCGAGGTAACGGCCCACCGCGCGGCGCAGCAGGCGGCACAAGACCATCTGAGTGACCTGAGTGCAGAGCAGCACCAGCGCCAGGCTCGCCTGCAGGAGCTCAGCCTGCAGCTGGAAGCGTGCCGTCAGGCCGCAGAAGCCGCGCGCCAGCACCGCCAGCGGTTGGAAACCCACCTGGAACGGCACGGGGATGAACGTCAGGAACGCGAACTTGAGGACAGTGTCCATCAGGATGAGCGGCAGGCGCAGGCCCTGGAACAGCAAGCGGACCACAACGATGAGAGGGCCAGAACTGCCGAGGGCCAGGCCCGCCACCTGCTGGACCTGGCCAGACACCTCGAGCGGGGTGCCGCCGCCGCCGAACATGAAGCACGCGCCGTGCCGTATTTGGAGCCGGGCCCCCTTTCTGCTACCACCGAAGATGTCGAAACCTGTCGGGGGCGGCACCGCCTGCTGTGTGAAGCGCTGGATCAAAAAACGCTGGACCACCAACTCAGGCTGAAGCGGCAGGCCGCCCAGGAGGGGCTCCAGGCAGCGCGCGAACGCTTCGAGCGAAGCTGCCCCAGTGGCATTCAGGAACCGGCGGTGCGCCGGGCGCTGGACACGCTGGCCGATAAGGAACGCGTACACGAGCAGGCCAGAGCGGCTGAGGTGCACAGAGACGCCACCTTTGCCGAAGCCCAGCGGCTGAGGACAGCCCGGTACGGCGTTACCGAGCAGCTGGCGCACCACGAACGCGAGTATTCGCAGCTCAAGTGGCAGCTCACCTCAGAAGAAGACGAGCTGAGCGAGGAAGCGCTCCTGCACCTCGCTCAGGAGGTCAGGCGACAGGCTCTCCAGACTGAAGATCAGGAAGCCCAGTGCCGCGACCAGCTTGAACACCTTCAGAAGGCAAAACGGGCCGCCGAACCCCCACTGCGCTTCTGGCAGGAGCAACGGGCAAAAGCGCGGGGGCTGACCGAGCGGTATCAGGAGCTCCTTCAGGTCCACCCTTCCGCGGCGCCTGCCAAAGTCACCCTGCGAGATCAGGACGTCGCCGCCCACCTTGGTGATCTGGCCGCCGCCCTTGATCACGAGCAGCAACGCTGGCAAGACTTAACACGCCGCCAGGAGGCTGCTGGCCGCACTTTTTTTCGCGCTCTTTCTGGCCGCACTGTCACGTTTGTTAAGGAACTACTGGCGTGGACGCCCGAAGACCTGGAGCTGAATGCCGGGCAGCTGCGCGAGGAACTGGAGATCCGGCAGCTCAATATTGAGGGCCTCTTGCAGCAGTTCGAGCAGCACCGCGAAGTGCTCATCACGGAGACGCTGGCGCTGGCCGAGCGCGGCATGACCCTGCTGAGGGGCCTCGCGGCCCATTCCACCCTGCCTGAAGGGGCAGGCCGCCTGACGGGGCAGCGGTTCCTCAAGATCACCTTGCCTGACCTGCCCCCCCAGGCCGAACGGCGCGCCCGGATTGGCGCTCTGCTGGACGATATCGTGCTGGACAGGGCCGAAACCAAGGGCGCCGAGCTCGTGCAGCGGGCCGTGCGCAAGCTCGCGCAGCCTATTCGCGTGGAGGTGCTGTTTCCTGATGTCGACGCGCCGCCCCGGTATCTTCCCATTACGGCCATGGCCAAAGAGAGTGGCGGCGAGCGCCTGACCAGCGCGGTGCTGCTGTACTGCACGCTGGCCCGTCAGCGCGCCCGCGAACGCGGCCTGGAGGTGCAGGCCACGGGAACCCTGTTGCTGGATAACCCGGTGGGAGCGGCGTCGCGCGTCAAGCTGCTGCAATTGCAGCGCGAGATGGCCCGCGCCATGTCCATCCAGCTGATCTACGCCACCGGGGTGCAGGACATGGAAGCTGTCGGCACCATGCCCAACGTGGTTCAGTTGCGCAACGAGAAGCACAATCTCAAGACCGGCCACCGCCTGGTAGAACTGGCCAGGCTGGGACGCCACGAAACGGAGGTGGTTCGCTGATGAGCGAGAGCCCCAACAACGGCGCCGATCCCCGCTGGACCAAGGAATTCACCGAGCGTCTGCGGCAACTGGAATTGCGCCCGGGCAGAGTCATTATTTCGCTGGACCAACTGCATGCTGAATTCACCCAGGTGTTCGCCCATCGGCCCGGCATTCCGGACCGGCGGGTCTGGCTTCTGGACGCCTTACGGTATGCCGAGCAACAGGGCGTCATCCGGCTTCCGACGCAGAAGGGCAAGTTGTGGGATCCCTCTGGTCAGCCTCCCTTGCCTTCACGGGTCAGGCGCGTCGCTGTGCCCAAGCCCGCGCGCGAGGCCTGGTGGCGAACGCGGTACTGGCCGCCGGAACTGGAATGGCTGCTGGATCTGGAAACGCTGGACGAGGCCCATGACGCCTTTCTCCTGCGGGTCGAACAGGGCCTCAAAGAGTGCTGGTTCAAGGACGCAGCCCCGCTCCGGCACCGTTCCATTCAACTCACTGGCGATGACAAGCGCCTGGGGGTGCTGTTGGACGGTGTGCTGTTCAAGAAGGGGCGCCTGACCCCGGCCCTCCTGAACTGCGCTTCGGACACGCTCCCTCTGGCCCATGAAGTCGTTGGCGGCCCCCCAGTGGCGCTGGTGTTCGAGAACAAAGAACCCTACAACCTTGCTCTGGCTGTGCTCCGGGCGCTCGCCCGCCGTCCCTACGGCGTGGTGGCGTTTGGCGGCGGTGGCAGCTTTCAGCAATCAGTGCGGGCCTTTACAGACATTCAGGCCTCAGAGCTCTACCGCCAGAGGGTCGGGCAACCGCTGCAGCGGATTGATTATGTGGGCGATCTGGACTGGCCAGGTCTGGCTATTGCCGCACAGGCCGCGCGCCGGGCACAGGAGGCTGGATTGCCACCTGTTGTTCCGGCCCTGGGTGCCTATCACGCCATGCTCAACGCCTTGCTGGACCCGCGCATCAACTGTCCAGAAGGGCTCGCGGTTCAGGACACCAAAACACACCGCCGGTCCCACCTGACCTGGCTTCCCGAGGATCTTCAGAAACGGATTGAGCCCATGCTGCTGAACAACCGCCGCGTCCCCGAAGAGATGCTGACGGAGCGCAGTCTGCGCGACTGGTGGGCGACGTTGTGAGCGGATGTGGGGCGGCTTCGGTGGCTGTGGGCAGACGCAGGCCTTCTGGCACCTGCCCCAGCGCCGCCGCCAGGGGCGCGCGGCAACGTGTGATACGGATTCCGTCCATTTCCGTAACATCCAGAAAAGAACTGGATGTTCCTCCAATTCCCGGAAATCCGTAGCTTTTCCTTCTCCCTCCGGTCGGAAAAATTCCGTCATCACTGACGGAATTTTTCGGAAGCCGTATGAGCAGCCCAGCGGCGCTGATGCCGCCCGCGACGTCTGTGCCCGGCGGGGGACTGGCCGGGCGCAGCGCCAGCCACACCGCCAGGGCCACCACTGGCACGAAGGGCAGGGCCCAGCGCAGCGGCCACCACACCGGGCGCGGGCGCAGGGCGGCGCGCACCTCGCGGCGGTAGGCGGCCTCGGCCAGTCGGCGCTGCGCGCGCTGCTGCGCGGCCTCGCCCACCTGCAGGGCGGCCAGTTCCTCCGCTTCAATGCGGCGGCGATCCTCCTCGCTGAGCATGTGGGCAGCCTAAGAAGCCCAGCCCGGGGCGCGCATCCGCCCAAAGATGCAGCGGCGCCGGGCCAGGGGGCGGCCACAAGACCTGAAGGGTTCACCTTCAGGCCTTGTGGGGCGAGCGGACTTGCGAAGCTGCGGAGCAGAGCGAGGAGCCGCGACAGACAGCGGTTGGCGTTGAGGGGGCCCTTCTTCGCCTCAACAGAACGGAAGACCGCTGTGATACGGACTGCCGTCTATCTCCGTCACATCCAAAAAAGAGCTGGATGTTCATTCAACTCCCGGACATCCGTCCCCTTTCCCTCTTCCTCTGCTGCGCAGCTGGATCAGTCCGGTCGGAAACATTCCGCAACCCGTGACGGAATGTTTCGGAAGCCGTATGAGTCGTGGTTCAAGCTTCTTTCGAACATTGCGATGACGGGGCGGTCCGGACCCAGAACCGCTGGGTGCCAGAAAACGCAGTCGGCCAGCACCGCCGCAAAGCTTGAAACGCAGTTGGCACGTCAGGTTCCAAATCTCCGCATGGAAGTTGCCGGGCCTTCAGGGTCGCCTGCTCTTCCCTCGCGCGGTCAGTCTGACCCTGCCGGCGCAACTGGCGTGGGCTTCAGGGGCCCAGAAAAGGCCCTGGCAACACCACATCGCCGCCTTCCTGGGCGACCCCACCGGCGCCTGACCCACCGTCCGGCGGCGCCATACCCACCACGGCCGGCTGAAACATGGCGGGCTGCACGTCGCTGGCCGCGCTGGCCTTCTGGCCCTGCACGTAGTACAGCGGCCAGCCCCGGTAGAGCATCTGCACCCAGGGCCGCACCGGGTCGCCGGGGCGCTCCTGGCTGGTGATGTCCGGCTCCAGGGCGTCGGGGAGCTGTTCGGGGGGCAGCATGGGCATGGGCACGTACTGCAGCACAAACGCCCCGTTGTAGCGCGGCCAGTGGGGCGCAAACGGCACCTCGTACTGCTCCTCGTAGGCCTGGGCCAGCGGCGCGAACACGTACAGGGCCAGCGGCTCGCCCGCCTGGCTGACGGCGTACAGGCGCCCGTCAAAGGTGGTGAGGGCCAGAAAGTTCAGCGGACTTTGGGTGGACATGGGACCTCCTGGGGCGGTTCAGACGCTGGGCGGCCCCGCCCCTGGTGGGGCCCGGCCCAACGGGAACGCGGGCGGGGTCCCACTCAAGGGCCCTGCTGCTCGGCGCCTGGAAAGGGCAGCGGCAGCTGGGTGGCCGGCACGGGGGCAAACAGGTGGGCAGCGGCGCCCAGCGGCGCGCCCCCCGGCTGATCATAGGCGTACAGGTACAGCGGCCAGCCCTGGTAGGTGGCCTGGGGCCAGGGGCGCAGGCCGTGGAGGTCGCGGGCCTGCACGCCGGTCAATGGGGCGAGCGCAGCGGGGGCCGCGCAGGGACCGGGCAGCGGCACATAGGTGTAGACAAACAGCTTCAGGTGCTCGGGCCAGTCGGCGGCGTAGGGCACGCGCTCGCCGCACAGCACCGCCGTTTGCAGGGGCAGGAAGCGGTAGACCGGCAGCGCGCCGCGCCACGTGTCCACGTACAGGTGGTCGCCATGCACGCACAGCTGGCGCAGGTCGCCCGGGGGCCGGGCCCGGCGCGCCGCGGCGGGGCGCGCCCCCACGGCGGCCCCACTCAACGCGCCACCAACTGGGTGCGGCGCGAATCTGGCGGCGGACTCAGGCGCATGTGGCGCAGCAGGTGGGCCAGCTCGGCAGCCAGGCCCCCGCCTCCGGCGCGCTGACTGCGCTGCACGCGGCGCTCGGCGTGGGCCAGCAGTTCGGCCAGGGTGGTGCCGTCCTGCGGGGCGTGCGCCAGCCCGAACGAGAAGGTGGCCCGGCGCACCCCGAACGCCGCCAGGGACCCCGCAAAAGCGTCCTGCAGCGGGCTGAAATGCCCAGGCACCAGCAGGTGCGGCGAGCACAGCACGAACGCCCCCCCGCCCAGCCGGTAGGCCTGCGCCGGCCAGTGCCGGGCGGCGCGTTTCAGCAGTTCAGCCAGGGCGTGCAGCGCGGCGTCGCCCGCGGCGGGTCCGGCGCGGTGGTTCACCCGGGCCAGGCCGTCAATGTCCAGCAGCGCCAGGGTGACGGGGGCGCCCTGGTCGGCGTCCAGCAGCAGGGCGCGGCGGTCCGGCAGGCGGGTCAGAGGATCGGCGTGGTAGTCGTGCACGTCTTCAACCACGCCCAGGCGGTCGCCGCCGGGCAGGGTGCGCAGCAGCAGGCGGCAGATGCGCGCCTCGCCGTTCGGGGTGGACAGCCGGGTGTGGTGGGCGCCGTCGGGGCGGTCCAGCAGCGGCAGGGGCAGCGGGCCCAGGCCAAAGGCGCGCGTAAAGGCGCGGTTGAGCCGGGCCGGGTGGCCCGGGGTCCAGTGCACAGCCGGCAGCGGCAGGTGCTCGAACAAATCGTCATCCAGGTGCATCATTTTCGGCGTCTCCCCCTGTGGCCCGCAGCGTCGCGCAGGGCGCGTTACGGCAGCGTTAACGGCCGCGCTACACTCCGGGCCATGTCTGCGCTGCCCTACCGCATCGGCTACGGAGAAGACGCCCACCGGCTGGAAGCGGGCCGGACGCTGGTGCTGGGCGGCGTGCCCGTGCCGCACGCGCCCGCCGGCGCCGTGGCCCACAGCGACGGCGACGCGGCCCTGCACGCCCTGGCCGACGCCCTGCTGTCGGGGCTGGCACTGGGCGACATTGGGCAGTATTTCCCCGACACCGCCGCCGAGTGGCAGGGCCTGGATTCGGCCGTGATCCTGGCGCGCGCCCTGGAACTGGTGCGGGCACGCGGCTACCGCCCCGCCAACGCCGCGCTGGTGGTCACCCTGGACCGCCCCAAGCTGGGCCCCCTGCGCGCGGCGATGGCCCAGCGCATGGCCGAACTGCTGCAGCTGCCTGAAACCGAGATGGGCGTGAGCTTCAAGACCTCCGAGGGACTGGCCCCAGACCACGTCCAGGCGCGCGCCACCGTGCTGCTGGTGGCCGGGTGAGTGAGGGCGCCCCGCTGCTGCACATTGTCCTGTTCGAGCCGGAAAAGGCAGGGAATGTGGGCAACGTGGCCCGCACCTGCGCGGTGCTGGGCGCCGAACTGCACCTGATTCGCCCCTTTGGCTTTCACCTGCACGACCGCGAATTCCGCCGCGCAGTCATGGATTACCTGCAGGGCGTGACCCTGCACGAACACGCCAGCTGGACGGCCTTTCAGGGCGCCCTGCCCCCGGGGGCGCGGGTGTTTGCCTTCAGCACCCACGCCACGAACCTGCATACCCGCGCGGGCTTCCTGCGCGGCGATTACCTGCTGTTCGGCCCCGAATCGCGCGGCCTGCCGGCATGGCTGCGTGACGCCCTGCCCCGGGTGAAACTGCCCCAGCCCGGCGGCGGACGCAGCCTGAACCTCTCGGTGGCAGTGGGGGTGGCGGCCTTTGAGGCTGGCCGACAGATCGAGGGCTGGTAAGAGGGCAGCAGAACAAGGGACGACCTCTGGTGGGCAGGAGAGCCCAGCTGAGGCAGTCAGAGCCAGTGAGGACGGCCTTTTCGAGGCTTGAAGGGCTGGGGGAACGCCGCCCTTCCCCGTTTTCATACGGCCTGCACAGGACTGGCTTCTCTCGTGATCGCTTGCCGTCTTGCCCTCTCCCCTGGTGGGAGAGGGAAGGAGGAGCGGAGCGACGGAAGGGTGAGGGGGCCACCGCGTGGCTCGGACGGGTGCGCAATCCATTGAGTTCCGTATCAGGGGTCGCGCTTCACCCCACCGCCGTGAATGCCCCTGAGCCCTTCCCCACTAAGCCATTCCCCGCATTTCGAACATCTTCGAATCGTCCACAATGATTCGAGGAGGATCGAAATGAGCCAGGAGAAGATGAATGAGGTGTTTCAGCGCATCGTGCAGGGCCTGCAGACCAACGCTGAGCGCGATGTGCGGCTGGCACGCGCGGCGGGCGACGGGGCGGCCACAGCCAAGGCCCAGGCGCGACTGGACACCCTGAACGCCACACTGGAGATCTACGCCGCCGCGCATCTGGTGGCCCACGGCGCCCGGCCCTGGCCCCGCCCGGGGCAGCCATGAGCGCCGATCTGGCTGCCCGCGCGGCCCTGTTCCGGGCGCTGGGGCACCCCGCCCGCCTGGGCTTGCTGCGCCTGATCTGGACCCAGGAGGCCAGCGGCGACGCCCTGGCCCGCCTGATGCATCTGGCGCCCGCCACGGTCAGCCACCACCTCGCGCAACTGGCCGAGGCCGGGCTGATCGCCACACGTCAGGACGGCCACCACCGCCTGCACCGCGCTCAGGCAGCGGCCCTGAACCTCAACCTGGGCGACGTGGTGCGCGGCGCCGCCCTGCCCCCCCAGAGCGCCGACCCCTACCGTGACCGCGTGCTGCGGGCCTTTTTGAAAGACGGCCGCCTGAGCACCCTGCCCGCGCAGCGCAAAAAGCGCGACGTGATTCTGCACGAACTGGCCGGGCTGTTCGAGCCGGGCCGCCGCTACCCCGAGCGCGAGGTCAACGCCGTGCTGGGCGAGGTGTATGGCGACGTGTTCACCCTACGCCGCGAGATGGTGGGGCTGGGCGTGCTGGCGCGCGAGGCCGGGGTGTACTGGCGCCCGGCCCTGGACGACCCGCCCCAGTGAGCCGGGCCCCGCTGAGTCGCTCGCAGTTGATCTTTAGATCAACCGAGCAAAGCGAGAAGCGAAAAAAGGGCCTTGCACCGGGAATGGAAACGTTTCGGTGCTTTTCTGAAACGTTGGAATGGGAGGGGCAAGGCCCTTAGAGTGGGCAGCATGACCCAGACTGCGCCTTCCTTTGACACCCTGCTGGCCCGCTACGCCGAGTTGCTGGTGCACACCGGGGTCAACCTGCAGCCCGGCGGCAAGGTGCGGGTGACCGCCCCCGTGGAGGCCACCGCCCTGGCCCGGCTGGTGGCGCGCGCCGCCTACCGCGCGGGTGCGGCCGACGTGCGCGTGGCCTACGACGACCCCCACCTCGCCCTGGCCCTGTTCGAGGAGGGCCGCGATGAGGCCGTGGCCTTTATCCCCGAATGGGCGGCGCGCGAGCGTGAGGCGATGGTGGAAGACGGCTACGCCTCCATTGCCATTGTGGGCGAGGACCCCGCGCTGCTGGCGGGTGTGGACCCTGCCCGCATTGCCACCCGCAGCCGCCTGATGGCCCAGGCCATGCGCCGGGTCAGTGAGGCCACGGGCGCCTTTCAGGTGAACTGGACGGTGGCGGCCATGGCCACCCCCGCCTGGGCGGCGCGCGTATACCCGGACCTACCCCTGCAGGACGCCGTGGCGCGGCTGTGGCAGGACATTTTCACGGTCACGCGCGCCGATCTGCCCGACCCGGTGGCCGCCTGGGCCGAGCACACAGGTCGCCTGGAACGCCTGACCGACTTTCTGAACCGCCAGCAGTACGCCGCCCTGCACCTGACAAGCGAGCTGGGCACGGACCTGACGGTGGGCCTGGCCGAGAACCACGTGTGGCAGGGCGGCGCCGAAACCGCCCAGAACGGCATTCGCGCCGTGCCCAACCTGCCCACCGACGAGGTGTTCACGGCCCCGCACCGGGAGCGCGTGGACGGCTGGGCGGTGGCCAGCAAGCCGCTGAGCGCCCGGGGCCAGCTCATTGAAGGCATCCGGGTGCGCTTTGAAGCCGGGCGCGTGGCCGAGTTCAGCGCCGAGAGCGGCGAAGCCACCCTGCGCCAGCTGATCGAGACCGACGAAGGCGCCGCGCGCCTGGGCGAGGTGGCCCTGGTGCCCGCCTCGGCGCCGGTGGCGCGCACTGGGGCGCTGTTCTACAACACCCTGTTCGATGAAAACGCCGCCAGCCACATTGCCCTGGGCCGCTGCTACCCCACCAACGTGCAGGGCGGCACGGATGCGGGCACCCTGCGCGCGGCGGGCGGCAACGCCGAGAGCCTGATTCACGTGGACTGGATGATCGGCACGCCGCAGACCGATGTAGACGGCGTGACCAAGGACGGCGGGCGCGTGCCTCTGATGCGCGCGGGCGAATGGGTCGTGTCCCTGGATTGAGGGCCTGAAAGCAGGTGGTGCGAGGAGAAGTGGCCGTCATAGCCACTTCCCCTCGCCCACTGCGGCTTTGCACGGATGCCAGCTGCTCCGCCTGCAACGCAGCAAGGCACCGATTCGTAGACTCCACGCCCGAAACCCGTCTCACACTCTCGCGCGACTCGGATGAAATCGCCGTTGCCAGCGGTTCAAACTGAGCAGCGGCGGCCCGTTTCACCCTGGGCACAGCAGATCGTCCCTCAAGGCCGCAGCCCCTGCTGTGTTTTGCGGACACCCGCTTCGTTGACCCCAGAGCCGCCCTGGGTTTTCCCCGCAGCGGCTCTGGGCTCTGAGGGTGTCTTACAGGGCCAGAATGGCGCTGAAATTGCCGCTGAGGCCTTCGGGGAAGAAGCCGCCCTTGGCCGCGTTCGGGGCCAGGAACACGATGTTGCCCACCTGCCGGGGCGTGCGGCTGTACGCAATGCCGTTGGTGTCGGCCAGGACGATATTGGCCGCGCCCTTTTCTACGATGCCCTGGTCCAGGTCCAGCGGCCCGTCCACGCTGTCGCGCAGGTTGCTGATCGCCTGCACCACGTCCGCCACCTTCAGGGTGGGGGTCACGTCGGTGTTGCGCTGCTGGTGCAGCAGGGTGCGGATCATGCCGGCGTGGTAGGCCTCGACGGCCAGAATGCCCGCCGCGTTTTCCAGGTTGCCGCCCGCGCCCGCATCGGTCAGCAGGCGCGCGGCGCCCTTGTAGGCGCTGACGCCCACATCCTCGAAAATAAAGGCGCCGTGCAGGAAAAACAGGTCGTTGGCAAAGGGGTTAAAGCCAGTGATGGCCCCGCCCGAGGCCGCCGCACCCGCCGCCGCAAAGGCCGGGCCCAGGTCCAGCGTGGGCTGCGAAACAGCGCCCACGCCCAGCACCTTGCGGATCACGCGTACGTGGGCCAGTTCGTCGCTGGCGATCTCGTTGGCGTAGTCGCGTACGTCGCCGGAAGCGAACTTCACGCCGTCGCCATTTCGGCCCGTGAAGCCGGCGGGCAGAATCACCTTTCTGCTGTTGCCGCCCGCCGCGTCCAGCTCCTGCAGGCGCCCGGTGGCCGCCAGATAGAACGCCGCTTCCAGGTATTCCAGGTTCAGGGCGAAGTTGAAGATGGTGGCGTCCAGGTTGGCGCGGGGCTGGCCCATGCCCATCGCGGGCGCGCAGCCGGCCAGCAGCCCTGTGGCGGCGGTGGCCCCGGCCACCCCCAGGAATTTGCGGCGATCAAAGCGGGTTTCGTTCATGGTCTGTCCTCCGGGACGCAGGGAAGTCGGCGTGTGCCGGCAACAGGGGGCCCGCGCCACACGCGCTGGGCGGCGGCTGGTGCTGTTGCGTCTCCACCCAGCCTGTATGCGTCCGGGGGACCGAGCGGATCATGGGGAAACCAAGCGTGAAGGCGGAATGAAGACTGTTAGGCGGCCGGGGTATCGCCCGGCGGCTGGGCCAGCGCGGCGGCCAGGGCGCGGGCCTGTTCCAGTTGCCGCGTCAGGGTGGCCTGCTTTGCTTCCAGGCCCGCAATGGCCGCCTGCACGCGGGCCAGGACGGTGGCTTTGAGTTGGGCCAGCTGCTCTGGATCCGGGTGCTCCTCAACGCGGTGCAGGGTAATGGTCAGTTCGCCCTGCGCGGCCATGCCCAGCAGCTGCTGTCCCTGCAAGAAGGCGCGCACCTCCTCCAGCGTGAGCCCCAACGCCTGCCACTGCTGCACACCTCGCAATTCCGCCACGTTCGGCAGCAGAAAGCGGAACTTGCCGTTCACGCGCATGGGGTGCAGCAGGTCCTCGCGCAGCAGGTGGCGCACGGTGGTGGTGGGCTGCCCCATCAGGGCGGCAAAGCGGCCAATGCCCACCCCGCGAGGATCGAACAGGGCCTCAAAGACGTCCGGGCCTCCGCACATCACCACCAGCTGTTTGCGCTGCTCGGCGGGCATGGTGCCTATCAGGGCTTCGCGCAGGCCCTGAACGCCCGCACGGAACTCGGCCACACTCACGTCCTTCACGCCAGCCGCCGAACCGTCAGGGTGATTTCCCAGCGGGGCAGGCGCAGCGCGGGCCACCTCAGCCGCGTCCAGCGGGCCCGGCGCGCCTCCTCGTGGCGAGCGGCCAATGTTTCCGTCCAGTCCTGCCCAGTCCGTGCATTCATGGTGAACCTCCTGCCTCCCAGCATGGAACGTGCAGTGAACTGCATGTCAAGCGGGGGACCTGGGGGCAGATGGCCCGTAGCAAAAGGCAGATGGCAGACAGCCACCCGGGCCATCTGCCATCCGCCATGTGCCTTCTGCGCTTACTTCACCAGGCCCAGTTTGCGCACTTCGTCGCGCTCTTCTTCCAGTTCCCTGGCGGTGGCGTCCATCTTGCCCCGGCTGAACTCGCTGACCTCTAGGCCCTGCACGATTTCGTACTGACCGTTCTTGCAGGTCACGGGGAAGCCGTAGATCAGGCCCTCGGGCACGCCGTAGCTGCCGTCGCTGGGAATGCCCATGCTGACCCACTCGCCCTCGGGGGTGCCCAGCGCCCAGTCGCGCATGTGGTCAATGGCCGCGCTGGCCGCAGAAGCGGCGCTGCTCAGGCCACGGGCCTCGATGATGGCGGCGCCGCGCTTGGCGACGGTCGAGATATAGCTGTTCTCGTACCAGTCGCGGTCCACCTGATCCAGAGCGGGCTGACCGTTCACAGTGGCCGCCGAGAGGTCGGGGTACTGGGTGGAGGAGTGGTTGCCCCAGATGGTGAGGTTCTTGATGGCGCTCACCGGCTGCCCGGTCTTTTCGGCCAGCTGGGAGATGGCGCGGTTGTGGTCCAGGCGCACCATGGCCGTGAACTGCTTCGGGTTCAGGTCCGGGGCGTTCTGCTGGGCAATCAGGGCGTTGGTGTTGGCGGGGTTGCCCACCACCAGCACCTTCACGTCCCGGCTGGCCACGGCGTTCAGGGCCTCGCCCTGGGGCTTGAAGATGCCGCCGTTGGCGCCCAGCAGGTCGCCGCGCTCCATGCCGGCCTTGCGGGGCATGGCGCCCACCAGCAGGGCGTAATCGGCGTCCTTAAAGGCCACCATGGGGTCGTCGCTGGTCACGATGTCGGCCAGCAGGGGGAAAGCGCAGTCGCGCAGTTCCATCACGACGCCCTGCAGCGCCTTGAGGGCCGGGGTGATTTCCAGCAGCTGCAGAATGACGGGCTGGTCCTTGCCCAGCATGTCGCCCGCCGCAATGCGGAACAGGAGGCTGTAGCCGATCTGGCCAGCGGCGCCGGTCACAGCGACACGGACGGGTGGTTTGGTGGTCATGGTCATGGGTGGTCCCTCCAGTGGAATGGTTTTTCGGCTCACAATAACGCGCGTCGGCATGAAAGAGCGGGGGCGTTCCCCAGGCGGGGACAGGGGGCCGCGCGCCGCCCACCCGGCCTTGACCTCTGTGCGCGCGAGGCTTCTGTCAGGAAGGGCGCCCTACCGTCGGGGCACCATGCTGCCGCTGCCTGCCCTGCCCGAGCCCACCGCGCACGAACAGCAGTTCCGGCGTCAGGCGCTGATGGCGGTGGTGGCCGTGTCGCTGGCCACCTCGGCCTTTGGCCTGATGGTGGCCTATCCGCTGAACTGGGGCCCCAGTGTGGCGACCGGGCTGGCGCTGCTGACGGTCAAGAACGTGCTGTTTTTGCTGTGGCTGCAGGTGTTTCCACGCCACTACGTGCTGGTGGGGGCGCTGCATCTGGCGATTCTGGCCGTCACCGGCGTCGCCAAATTTGCGCACGCGGTGCTGGTCGAGGAGATGGTGAGGGGCCTGGGCAGCTATTCCTACTGGCTGCCGCTGACCTACGTGGTGGCCTTTCTGGTGTTTCCGGCGCGGGTGGCCACCGGGGTCTCGGTGGCGATCTTCGCCGCGCTGGCGACCATTTTTGGCCTGTGGCTGTCGGGGGGGCAGGCGCTGGCCGACAGCCAGCAGGCGAACTCGGCGCTGCTGGTGCAGGTGCTGCTCTCGCACGTCACCTTCATCAGCTTTTTCGTGCTGTTCGGGCTGCTGCAGCGCCGCTACGTGGGGGCCCTGGCCGCCGCCCAGAGCGAGGCGCGCGCCGGCTACCTGGACGCCCTGACCGGGGTGGCCAACCGGCGCCAGCTGTCGCTGTGGCTGGGCGGACACCTGCAGCGCGAGGCCCGCGAGCCCCTGAGCGTGGTGCTCTTTGACCTGGACCGCTTCAAGCAGATCAACGACACCCACGGCCACGACTACGGCGACGAGGTGCTGCGGCGCACGGCGGCGGCCGTGACCGGGGCCCTGCGCCGGGGCACCCTGTTTGGCCGCTGGGGCGGCGAGGAGTTTCTGGTGATCCTGCCGGGTGCGGCGGCGGCCGAAGCGCAGGGTGTGGCCGAACGCATCCGCGCGGCCGTGGCAGACGTGCCCTATGACCGGGTGCTGCAGGTCACGGTCAGCTTGGGGGTGGCGCAGGCCCTGCCCGGCGAGCGCCTGGAAAGCCTGCTGAAACGGGCCGATGACGCCTTGTACGCGGCCAAGCATGCCGGCCGCAATCAGGTCAAGGCGGCATAAGCGGCCGTAGGTTCCTCAGAGCGGACCCCAGAGCCACCCCGGGTATTTACCCTTAATGGCTCTGGGGCGAACACGCAATTGGGGGGCGGCTTTTTGGCCCCAGGGTGGAACCGGCCGCTTCTGTCAGATCGGCGCGTCGTCCTGAAACTTGGGCGCGCGCTTCTCGCGCAGGCTGGCCAGACCCTCGTGCACGTCGGGGCCGGTAAAGCCCAGGAATTCCAGAGCGAGGCTGGCGTCGAAGGTCGGGCCCATAGCGCGCAGCCAGTTGTTCAGCGCGTACTTGGTCCAGCGCACGGCGGTGGGGCTGCCTTCCGCCAGTCGCCGCGCCACCGCCCAGGCTCGGTCCAGCAGGTCGTCGTCGGGCACGCACAGGCTGACCAGCCCAATGCGCTCGGCTTCCTCGCCGCTGACGCTTTCGCCGGTCATCAACAGGTATTTGGCCTTGTTTAGCCCGCACAGCAGCGGCCAGATAATGGCGGCGTGGTCCCCAGCCGCCACCCCCAGCCGCACATGGCCGTCCAGCAGCCGGGCACTGCGGGCCGCAATACTCACGTCGGCCAGCAGCGCCACCGCCAGCCCGGCGCCCACGCAGGGACCGTGAATGGCGCTCACCACAGGCTTGCCGCAGTTGATCACGTTGTACACGAGGTCGCGCGCTTCTTTCCACACCCGGGCCAGCGCGGTGAAGTCCCCGGCCATCTCTTCAATCAGGGTAAAGTCGCCCCCGGACGAAAACCCCCGCCCCTCGCCGCGAATCAGCACGCAGCGCACGCCGGCCGCGTCGTCAATGTCGCGCCACACGGTGGTCAGGGCGCGGTGGGCTCGGGCGTCCACCGAGTTCAGGGTTTTTTCGCTCTGGATGACAATTTCCAGAATGCCGCCGTCGTGCAGGGTCAGGGTCAGGCCGGGGTAGGCCCCCGGCGCCGTCAGCTGGTCAAGGTTCACCCTGGCAGGGTACGGCACCCGGGCCCCACCTGGCGCCGGATCAGCGCGATGAGGGAACGGGGTGGATGGAACCGGAGAGGGGCCGAGTTCTGCAGGGCGACGCGGACTGCCCAGCGCCTTTTCCGCTTCCCCGTTTACTCCGAAGCTGGCAGCACCAGCGACGGGCGGGCTTCCAGGGCCACACTGCCCACCGTATCGAGCCGCTCCAGCACTGCTTCAAAGGTCCAGTCGCGCGCCCACAGCCGCTTGAGGGCCTGCAGCGCCGCGGTGCCGGGCGGGGTCCAGGCCGCGACCTCGCCCGTGGTCTCGCCAGGGCGGCGCACCTGCACCGTCGGGGGCAGCCCCGCGCGGGCCAGCGCCCGGTAAAAGCTCTGCACCGCGTCGTCCATCAGGTAGCTGGTGCGAATCAGGGCATGCGCCTGCTCGGCGAGGGGTTCCAGGGCGTCCTCGTCAATGCGCGCGGGCCGGATGGGTGCGAACAGGCGGCGCAGTTGCTCGGGCAGGTTGCCGCCCCGGTAAAAGGCTTCTTCAAACTCAGCGGGCACCAGCAGGCCCGGCACGCCCTGCCCGGCCAGGACCACAGTCTCGGCCGCCACGTCCGGGGGCGCGGGGCGCAGGCGGGCCAGTTCGGCCAGGGTCAGCATGGGGGCACTGTAGCGCGGCCCCAGGGGCCTTTACAGCGGCGGCCCAGTCCACGCTGGGGCCAGAGCGGCCCAACTCCGCCCTGCCTTTGCCCCAGAACGGTGGCCGAGCCGTCTCCTTCACCCCTCTGAAGGCCGCTGTCAGTTCAGGCGCTGGCGCAACCACGCCTTGACGCTGCTGGCGGTGGGGGTGTCGCGCACCAGAATCGCGCTCAGGCCACCCGGCACCGGGCAGAGCACCAGCACCTGCTCCTGAAACTCCACCTGCACCGCCCGCAGCGGCCCCGGCTGCGCCAGATGCGGCGAGAGGGTGCGGGCCCCGTTGAACAGAAAGCGCACGTAGGCAAGGATTTCCGCGCTGACGCTGGTGGTCGCGCCCAGCAGGGCGCCGCGCCCGTCCAGCACCGCCGCCGCGCTGACCCCGGGCAGCACGCCCAGACCGGCCAGCAGGCTGCTGGCGTCCTCGGCCAGTTTCAGGCGCTCGGCCGCTTCGTCCACCGCCGGGGGCGCGGCGGGCGCGGGGGCGGGCGCCGCAGGCGGCTGGTCCGCCTGAAACGCTTCGCTGCCCAGCCAGCCCTTCAGGGTGGGCAGCAGCCGCTCGGCGCGCAGGGGCTTACGCAGCACCTCGCACACCCCCAGGGCCTTGGCCTGGGCGCGCAGTTCCTCCTCCACCACGCCGGTCATGAACAGCACCGGCAGCCTGGGGTGGCGGCGGCGCAGCTGCTCGGCCAGTTCGATGCCGCTCATGCCGGGCATGCGCACATCGGTCAGCACCAGGGCCGTGTCGGGGGTCACGCTGTCCAGCGCCGCGCGCCCACTGTCGGCCAGGGTCACGGGCAGGTGGGGTTGCAGCATGGCGCTCATGGTCTGCAGCAGCCCCGGGCTGTCATCCACGATCAGGATTGAGGGGGGCCGGGCAGCGGCGGCAGTCATGCCCCCAGCGTAGGCAGCGGGCCGTCACCCGCCACTTACGCCGAGCTGACGCGGCGTGAGCTTTCTCACCTCTTCTCATGAACTGGCCGCCCCCGTCTGGGGGCATACTGCGGGGCATGACGGACCCCGCGCGGCAGTTTCCGCTTGGCCCCATCCCCGAACCCGACCGAACCTGGGCAGGGCTGCAGGCCACGCGCACGCGGCTGGCACAGGCCACAGCCGAGTGGCACACCCTGCTGGCGGGGCGCCCGGCCGCCGAACTGGCCCGCACCTACCGCCCCGGCGGCTGGACCGTGCACCAGCTGGCCCACCATGTGGCCGACGCCCACCTGCACGGCCTGAACCGCTTCAAGGCTGGCCTGACCACCCCGGACTACGTGATTCAGCCCTTTGACCAGGACGCGTGGCTGACCCTCCCCGACGCGGCGCTGCCCGTGGCCGACGCCCTGGCGCTGCTGGACGCCGTCAACGGGCGCTGGCTGGCGCTGCTGGCCGGCGTGGACCCCGCCCACCTGAGCCGCCGGGTCCTGCACCCCGCCGAGGGCGAGCAGGACCTGTGGCGCCTGATCGCCAAACACGACTGGCACCTGCGCCATCACCTCGCCCACGCGCGGCTGGCGCTGGAGAGCGCTTGACCTCGCCCCTGGCCCCGCTGCTGGCCCACGATCCCCGGCTGCTTGCCGTGTGGCGCTGGGTGCAGGCCCACATGCGCGCCGACGCCGCCCACGACGAGGGGCACCTGGCGCGGGTGGCGCGCTGGACCATGCGCTGCGCCCCTGCCCAGCCGGCGGTGCTGGCGGTGGCGGCGGCCCTCACCCACGATGTCGTGAACCTGCCCAAGAATCACCCGGAGCGCGCCCAGGCCAGCGAACGCAGCGCCCAGGAGGTACGCGGGCACCTGCCGGAGCTGGGCTTTACCGCCTTTGAGACCGAAGAGGTGGCCCTGGCCGTGCGCGACCACAGCTTTTCACGCGGGGCCGTGCCCCAGACGGCCCTGGGCGCCGCGCTGCAGGACGCCGACCGTCTGGACGCCCTGGGCGCACTGGGCGTGCTGAGGGTGGCGGGCGTGGGGGGCCAACTGGGCCGCGCCCTGCTGCACCCCGAAGACCCCTGGGCCCAGGCCCGCGAGCCCGACGACCTGACCTACACCGTGGACCACTTCTTTACCAAGCTGCTGCGGCTGGACGGCACCTTCCGCACCCTGCCGGGGCAGGCCGAGGCCCGGCGCCGCACCCTGACCATGCGCGCGTTCCTGGCCGAACTGGCGAGTGAACTGGAAGTGGCGCCGCCGGAGTGAAGCCCAAGGCCGCCAGGATGATGAAGACTCACTTAAGGCTCACCGTGGGGCATGTTCACATCTGGCTCAGAGACGCTGGAGGCAGGAGGGCAACCCATGAGCGACAGGGCCTTTATTGAAGTGCGTGGCGCGCGCGAACACAACCTCAAGAACATCTCGGTGGACATCCCCAAGCACCGCGTGACGGTGTTTACCGGCGTCTCGGGCTCGGGCAAATCATCGCTGGTGTTCGACACCGTCGCCGCCGAGGCGCAGCGTCAACTGAACGAGACCTTCACCGCCTTTGTGCAGGGCTTCCTGCCGCACTACGGGCAGCCGGACGTGGACCGGGTGAGCCACCTGAACGCCCCGGTTATCATCAACCAGAAGCGGGTGGGGGGCGGGTCGCGTTCCACCGTGGGCACCTACACCGATATCGCCGCGCCGCTGCGGCTGCTGTTTTCCCGCGTGGGGCAGCCGGCGGCGGGCCCGGCCTTTGCCTTTTCCTTCAACACCCCCCAGGGCATGTGCCCGGAATGCGAGGGCATTGGCCGCACCACGCAGCTGGAACTGGGCCGGCTGCTGGACCGCACGACGTCTCTGAACGGCGGCGCGATTCTGCACCCGGACTACCAGCCCGGCAAGTGGTTGTGGAAGACCTATGCCCTCAGCGGCCTCTTTGACAACGACAAACCCCTGGACGCCTACAGCGAGCGCGAGTGGCACGACCTGCTGCAAGGCCAGGACCTGAAGGTGTCGTTGGGCGAGATCAACATGACCTACGAGGGCCTCGTGCCCCGTTTCCAGCGCATGTACCTCAGCCGGGACGCCGCGAGCATGTCAGACCGGGGGCGGGCCGTGCTGGAGCGCTTTACCACCTCGGCCGTGTGCCCGGTGTGCCACGGGGCGCGGCTGAATGCCGCCGCGCTGGCCTGCCGCATTCAGGACCGCAACATCGCGGAACTCTCGGACCTGGAAGCCACGGACCTGCTGGCCTTTGTGCAGGGCCTGGGCGATCCGGGGGCCGCCCGGGTGGCCGCCCACCTGGCCGAGCGGCTCTCGCACCTGATCGGCATTGGCCTGGGCTACCTGAGCCTGGGGCGCGAGACGGCCAGCCTGTCGGGCGGCGAAAGCCAGCGCCTGAAACTGGTGCGCCACCTGGGCAACAGCCTCACCGACATGCTGTACGTGCTGGACGAACCCAGCGTGGGCCTGCACCCACGCGACGTCTCCCGCCTGACGGGGCTGCTGGCCCAGCTGCGCGACAAGGGCAACACCGTGCTGGTGGTGGAACACGACCCCGACGTGATTCGCGTGGCCGACCATGTCGTGGACCTGGGGCCGGGCGCGGGCGTGCACGGGGGAGAGGTGGTGTTTCAGGGCACCGCCGCCGAACTGGAGCAGGCCCCCACCCTGACGGGGCGGCACCTCGCGCAGCAACTGCCGCTGAAGGCCGAGGTCAGAACGCCGCGCGGCTGGCTGCCGGTGGAAGGCGCGCGGCAGCACAACCTTAAGAACGTCTCGGTGGCCTTTCCCACAGGGGTTTTCACAGTGGTCACGGGCGTGGCGGGTTCCGGCAAAAGCACCCTGATTCATGACGTGTTCCTGCCCCAGCATCCAGACGCCGTGGTCATTGACCAGTCGCGGGTGACGGCGAACAGCCGCTCGGCGCCGGCCACCTACACCGGCATCATGGACCCCATCCGCAAAGCATTTGCGCGGGCCAGCGGCCAGAACGCGTCCCTGTTCAGTTTCAACTCCGAGGGCAGCTGCCCCCACTGCAGCGGCCTGGGCGTGGTGTACACCGACCTCGCGTTCATGGAGGGCATTACTTCGGTGTGCGAGGTCTGCGAGGGCCAGCGCTTCCGCCCGGAGGTGCTGCGCCACACCCTGCGCGGCCAGACCATCAGCGGCGTGCTGAACATGACCGCCGAAGCCGCCCTGGCCTTCTTCACCGAAAAGCCCATCCGCGCGGTGCTGCAGGCCATGAACGATGTGGGCCTGGGCTACCTGACGCTGGGCCAGCCGCTGAGCACGGTCTCGGGCGGTGAGGGCCAGCGCCTGAAACTCGCCACGGAACTGCACAAGAAGGGCAGCGTGTACGTGATGGACGAACCCACGACGGGGCTGCACCTCTCGGACATTGGCCTGCTGCTGAACATCGTGGACCGGCTGGTGGACGGGGGCAACACGGTCATTCTGATTGAGCACCAGCTGGACGTGATTCGGCAGGCGGACTGGCTGGTGGACCTGGGGCCGGAGGGGGGCCGGGCGGGGGGGGAGGTGCTGTACAGCGGGCCGCCGAAGGGGCTGCTGGGGTGTGAGCGGTCGGTGACGAGGCGGTTTTTGTAGGGGTTTGGGCGGGTTTCTCAACTGCTGGCCCCACCCCCCAGCCCCCTACCCCAGACTCGCAGAGCTGCGTAGCAGAGGGGAGACGACTTCGCCGCGCAGGGCGGCCTGCGCGTTGCCGCTGGTTCGACTCACGCGCCTGTAACCTGGTGACAGGGGGAGCAATGTTGGCACTGGGCAAGAGTTTTTACTGGTGTTGGCTATAGTTGCTCGACCAATTGACGTGTCCGGCTTCGACGCCATCCTTCGCCCCAGCGCAATGGCCCGCGCGCTGCGCGCCCAAGAGCGAGTGAGCCTACGTCACCGAATCAAGATGAGCGAGGGGCCGCCCCCGAGCGGGTGGGGCTACATTCGACGGCCTCGTCTGGACCTGGGCGGTACGGGGGCAAGGTGTCTTGGTGCGGCCCAGCAGGTTCTACTTTTAGGGCTTTGCTCCCCTCTCCCACCCGGGGAGAGGGGCTGGGGGTGAGGGGGCGTGTGACCCACACTCCCGCCCCCATCTTTTCCCACTTCCTACTCCCCACTTCCCACCCCGCGCCTCTCACTCCAGATGCGCGTGGTCGTTGTAGCTCAGCAGGGTCCAGCGGCCGTCCACACGGGTCAGGGTGGTCAGGCCGGTGTGGGACAGCTGGTAGGGAAAGGGCAGCACATAGCCGGGCTGCGGCGGGGCAGGCCAGCCGAACAGGTCGCACAGCAGGGCGCGGATGGCGGCGCCGTGGGAAAAGGCGATGATGCGTCCACTGGGCAGGGCGTCGGCCCAGTTGCGCATGCGGGCGGCCACCTCTTTCAGGCTCTCGCCGCCAGGGGCCGGCAGGCGCCAGGGGTCGCGCTGCCACTCGGTGTAGCGGGGGTCGTGCAGCACGTCGTCGGTGGTCACGGCCTCAAAGTCACCAAACAGCAGTTCGCGCAGGCGCACGTCCAGAATCATGGGGGCGCCGGGCAGCGCCAGTTCGGCGGTGCGCGCCGCGCGGCTCAGGTCGCTGCTGTGCACCTCGTCGTAGGGGCGCCCCGCCAGCCGGGCGCGCAGGCTCAGGGCCTGGGCCTCGCCCGCCTCGCCCAGCGGGGTGTCGGTCCAGCCCTGCCAGCGCCCGGCACCGTTCCAGTCGGTCCGCGCGTGGCGCACCAGGGTCAGGTGCAGCAGGGGCGAGAGGGGGTCGGTCATGGGCGGGCGTCCGGGTCGGGCTGGGCGCTGCGGGTGTCCTGGCCCTCGGGCAGCGGGGGCACCGGGCGGGGCTTGCCCTGGTCATCCAGCGCCACGAACACGAAAAAGCCGGTGGTCGCCAGCTCTTGATCCCCGCTGGCCATGTGTTCGCGGTACACATCCACCCGAATGGTCATGGAGGTGCGGCCCACGCGCACCACCTGGGCGTCCAAGGCCACGGCGTCGGCCACGCGAATGGGCACATGGAAATCCACGCCGTCCATGCGGGCGGTGACCACGTTGCCGCCGGCGTGGCGCACGGCCGCAATGCTGGCCGCCTTGTCCATCAGGGACAGCACCCAGCCCCCAAAGGCGGTGCCGTGGTAGTTCGTGTCTTTGGGAAACACCAGTTCCAGCATGCGCGCGCGGCTGCGCGGCGCCTTTTTCGGATTCTCGTCCATGTCGCTTCTCCCTTGCTCCGCTGACGGCCTGGGGCCTGATCAGGCGCGTTCGTGAGTGTACAAGGGTCAAGTATGACCAGCGTCCCGTGCGGGAGATAGGCCCAGGGGCTCTTTGCCTCCCCGCTTTTGCGAAAGGTTTGGCCGGCCCTCTGCAGGGGCGCCGCCTTTACTCGGTGCCGCGCAACAGTTCGTACAGCTCCTGTTCCTCATTCAGCGTGAAGCTGCCCGGCAGGCCCGCCTGGGCCAGAAAGGCCGCCGCCACACCAATGGCCCGCTCTGAAGCGCTTTCGGGGTCCAGCGGCGCGGCCTGCGTGCGCAACTGGCCGTATTCCAGACGGGCAAAATACATCGCGGTGGCCACGGCCAGGCGTTCCAGAGAAGCGGTCATTCCTTACCCTAACAGGGCCAGGGGCCGCGCCCGGCCGCACTTGCCTGCCGCAAGGTCCGTCCCCGCCTTGACCCCCCTCTCACCGCTGCGCCATACAGGCGCGGCACGCTGGGGCATGACCCAGAATCCGAACGACCCCAGCATGGGCACCGACCTCACCGAGGGGCAGGCCACCGACCTGAACGCCAGGGACGGCCGGGGCGCCCGCCAGGAACCCGGCGCCCAGATGGACGACGCCGAGGCCGCCCAGGGCGTGAAAAGCGACGCCGAGGGCGAACGCCCCGGTCTTGATCCGGCCAAAAAGGGCCCCAGCTGAAGCCAGAACCACAGGAAGCCCCACCGACCTGAACAGCGTCGGTGGGGCTTTTCGCGGCTCAGCTGTGGCCGGGGTCGCTGTCGTCGCTGGGGCGGCCGTGGGTGTCCGGTTCCGTGGGGGCGGGCGAGGTGGGCTGGGGCGCGTTCTGTCCGGCACCGGGCGGGTTCGGGTGCTGGCTGGGGCGGTCAGCATCGCTGACGGGGGTCTGGGCGCCGGGGTTCGGGTCAGTCATGGAGCCTCCTGCCCGCAGCATGGCGCGGGCCCATTTGAGGGCGCCCCGGCCACGCTCAAGGGGTCTTGGCCTTTGGGCGGGGAACGCCCCGGCCGGGCGCCGCGTACCCGGCGGCATGGTTCGTGTTTCCCGACGTGTGACGCTGGCGGCCGGTGTAATGACGGTCGTGCTGGGGGCGGCCCTGGCCCGGCCGGTGCAGACTGCGTTGGCCACCTCCTCGCCAGTTGGCGCCTGCCCGGTCGCTGGCCGCGCACCCATGCCCATCGCCTGTGTTCCCAACCTGCACCCGGACTGGACCCCCCAGCGGCCCTAGGCACCCCCCTGGCCCGGCGCCGCTGCATCTTTGGGCGGATGCGCGCCCCGGGCTGGGCTTCTTAGGCTGCCCACATGCTCAGCGAGGAGGATCGCCGCCGCATTGAAGCGGAGGAACTGGCCGCCCTGCAGGTGGGCGAGGCCGCGCAGCAGCGCGCGCAGCGCCGACTGGCCGAGGCCGCCTACCGCCGCGAGGTGCGCGCCGCCCTGCGCCCGCGCCCGGTGTGGTGGCCGCTGCGCTGGGCCCTGCCCTTCGTGCCAGTGGTGGCCCTGGCGGTGTGGCTGGCGCTGCGCCCGGCCAGTCCCCCGCCGGGCACAGACGTCGCGGGCGGCATCAGCGCCGCTGGGCTGCTCACGCGTTGCCGCGCGCCCCTGGCCGCCGCGCTGGGGCTGGGGCCAGAAACCCTGCGCCTGCCCCCGGCCACCGAAGCCGCCACGCAGATGGCCGCCGGTCCGGACGGCCGCACCTGGAATGGGCGGGTGCCGGGCCCGGACGGCGCGCCCGTGGATCTGGTCTGCACGTACACCGCCGCTGACGACAGCGTAAGCGTAACGGTGCTGGAGGAACCATGAATCGTCTGCTGCGCTCCCTGCTGCTGCTTCCGCTGCTGGTCCTGCCCGCCGAGGCGCTGGGCAACCCGCCCGTGCCGGTGCCGCGCGAAAAGGTCACCCTCCGCTGCACCGACAGCTATTTCGGGGCCAGCCGCGACAACTTCCTGCTGGCCGACGAAACCTACCCCACCTGCACCCTGCGCCTGCCGCTGGCCCTGAAACAGCGCTGGCCGGGGGCCCGCACCTTTTTCCTGATTCCGCGCGTGTCGGCCACGCTGTACGCCAAAGACGCCAAAGGCCAGGGCCAGTGGCTGCCGCTGGCCCCGCTGGTAAACCCCGGCCCCGATCCCCTGCACCGCGCCGTCAGTGCCGCCGGGTACGAAGCGGTTGAACTGAGTGCCAGGCTGGGCAAACTCACCGACGCAGCGGGCGAGCGCACCCCGGATACGGTCAGCGCCGGGGGCAAGCTGACGGTGTGCGCCGCGCCCGTGCCCCGGAACGCGGCCCCCTGCACCACCTTCGACATCGCGGCCCGCTTCAAGGTCTACCGCCGGGGCTAGGCCGGCCGCCTTTACATCCCTCTCCCCTCCTGCTTACAGAGGGCCCCTATACTGCCCTCAGTCGCCCCATCAGGGCCGATTCCGGACGAGAGCACCGCCGTACCCGGTCACGACAAGACGGCGCAGGGCACAGTGGAGGTGTCTGTTCGTCATGGCATGGATCTTGTTGGTGATTGCAGGTCTGCTGGAAGTTGGCTGGGCCATTGGCCTCAAATACACCGAGGGCTTTACCCGCCCCCTGCCCACCGCGCTGACCCTGCTGAGCATGGTGGCCAGCATGGGCCTGCTGGGGCTGGCCACCAAAACGCTGCCCATTGGCACGGCGTACGGCGTGTGGGTGGGCATTGGGGCGGTGGGCGCGGCCATCCTGGGGATCGTGCTCTTTCAGGAACCCGCCACCGCGCCGCGCCTGCTGTTCATGGCACTGATGGTGGTGGCGATTGTGGGCCTCAAGGCAACCAGCGGGCATTAGGGGTGATGGTTGAGAGGTGATGGTTGATGGAAAAAGCTGTTCTCCATCAACCATCAACTTTTAACCCGTTACGTCGACCCCCACCGCTTCATCTACGCCCCGCAACCCATCGCGGCGCAGCAGCGCGGCCAGGCCGGCGTTCAGCTCGCGGACCAGCCCGGGGCCTTTGTAGATCAGGGCGGAATAGACCTCAACGAGGCTGGCGCCCGCGCGAATCTTGTCGTAGGCGTCCTGGGCGGTGAAGATGCCGCCCACGCCCACGATGGGCACCCGGCCCCCGGTCAGGCGGTAGGCCTCACGGACCAGGGCCGTGGACCGCGCGGTCAGCGGGCGCCCGCTGAGGCCGCCGGCCTCGTGCTGGGCGGAGTGGGTCAGGCCGCCCCGGGCCAGGGTGGTGTTGCTGATGATCAGCCCGGCCGCCCCCGCGCCCACCACCGCCGCTACACTGGCCTCGAAATCGGCGGGGTGCAGGTCCGGGGCCAGCTTCACCAGCACCGGGGGGCGGCGCAGGGCGCGCACCCGGCCTGCCTCAACCTCGTCCAGCACGGCGCGCACCAGGGCGGCCAGCTCACCCGCGGCCTGTAGGGCGCGCAGGCCGGGCGTGTTCGGGCTGCTGACATTCACCACGAAGGCGTCGGCCACGTCCTGCAGCGCGGCCACGCAGCGGCGGTAGTCCTGTGCAGCGGCCTCGTTGGGGGTGGCCTTGTTCTTGCCGATGTTCACCCACACGGGCGCGGGGCGCTGCCGCAGGGCGGCCAGGCGGGCATGCAGCGCCGCCGCGCCGCCGTTGTTAAAACCCATGCGGTTGATGAGCGCCTCGTCGGGCGGCAGGCGGAACAGGCGGGGGCGGTCGTTGCCCGGCTGCGGCTGGGGCGTGACCGTTCCGACCTCCAGAAACCCGAAGCCCAGCGCACTGAAGGCGGGCACCGCCACGCCGTTCTTGTCCAGCCCCGCTGCCAGTCCCACGGGCGAGGCGAAGGTTTGCCCCCACAGGGTCTGGCCCAGCGCCTGCCCGCCCGGGACGGTCAGGGTGCGGACGGCGCGTGGCCACAGCGGCACCCTGGAGGCTGCCTCCAGGCCACCCAGGGTGAGGTGGTGGGCATCTTCGGCGTCCAGGCGAAACAGCAGCGGTTTGATCAGCGAGCGGTACACGGCCTTCAGGATACGGGGGCCGGGCCCCGGGCGGGTGCCCCCAGCAGCCGCAGCGCCCACAGGCCAGCCAGCAGCTGAATCACCCCGTGCGCGCAGACAAAGACCAGAATGCCACCCGGCCCCCGCGCAAAGCTGGCCAGGCCGGTGCCCAGCAGCACCCCGGCGGCCATCAGGTGGCCCGCCAGGCCGAACACCCGGCCCAGGGCCGCTTCCGGGCTCAGGCGCTGCACCAGGGTGGTCCAGCCGGCGCCGCTGGCCGCAGCCGGCAGGCCCACCAGCGCCATGACCAGCAGCGGTGGCCAGTGCGCCGACGTGACCAGCGGCAGCAAAAACACCGCGAGGTCCCCCAAGCCCAGGCCAATGCCGCCGGCCACCAGCAGCCCCGCCGGGGGCAAGCGGTCGGCCCAGCGGGCCACCAGGACCCCGCCCAGCAGCCCACCCACCGCCTGCGCGCTCAGCAGCAGGCCGTATGTTTGCGCGCCGCCCTTCATGACCTCGGCCACGAAAGGCGCCAGCAGGGGCCCAAAGAGGCCTTCACCCAGCGCGGCGAACCCGGCGAGGCCCACCAGCAGGCGCAGGGGCGGCGAGGTGCGCACTGCCCGCACCCCCGCCCGGAAGGCTTCCTGGCCGCCTTCCGGGCGGGGGTGCGGCGCCGCCCGGCCCAGCGGCACGCCCAGCAGCAGGGCCGCCGCCCCCACGAAGGTCAGCAGGTCCACCAGCACCACCGCCCGCAACCCCAGCGCGGCCAGCAGCGCACCGCCCAGGGCCGGGCCCAGCAGCCGGGCGAGGTTGTTGTTCAGGGCGTTCAGGGCGTTGGCGCGGGGTAGCTCCGCCCCTGGCACCAGGGTGGGCAGCAGGGCGTTCTCGGCCGGGCCGGCGGGCAGGGTCACCAGGGCCAGCAGTGCCGAGGACAGCAGCACCGCCCACAGCGGCGGCGCCCCGCCCCCGGTCAGCAGGGGCAGCAGCGCCAGGGCGGCCAGCAGGTTGCTGATCAGCAGCACGCGCTGGCGGGGCCAGCGGTCGGCCAGCACGCCGCCCAGCGCCCCCAGCAGCACGCGCGGCAGCGTGCCGGCCAGGAACATCAGGGTGGCGGCCGGCACCGAGCGGGTGTCCAGGTACACCTGGGCGGGCAGCGCCGCCCAGAGCAGCCAGTTGCCCGTCATGCTGATCAGCCCGGCCCACCACAGCCGGGCAAAGGGACCACGCAGAAGCAGAGGAAGCATGCCGCCCAGCCTGCGGGGTACCCTCTGACCAATGACAGCCGATGTTGGTCACAGCCCGGTGGTGGTGAGCGATCCGCAGGCCGCGGCCCTGCTGCTGGACGCCCGGGCGGTGCGGGTCCTGGGCCCGTTCATGGGCCGGGCCCTGAACATTCAGGCAGCCGCGCGTGAAGCCGCGCTGCCCATCAGCACCGTGCAGTACCGGGTCCGGCAGTTGCTGGCCTGCGGGCTGCTGCGCCGCGCCGGCCTGCAGCGCCGGGCCGGGCGCGCCATGCCGCTGTACGAAGCGCCGCGCGCCCTGTTCGTGCCGTTCGACTCCACACCCCTGGACTCCGACACGGTGCTGTCCGAGGCGAGTTTTCAGGCGTGGCAGCGGCGCCTGACCCGCTCCATCGGCGCGGCGTGGGTGGAGGCCGCGCACCCCCGCCGCCTTGGCCTGCACCTGATTGGCACTGATGATGGCCTCGTTTCCCGCAACGTAGAACCGGAGCCGGACCCGGCGCACCCCAACAGCTTTTTCGATCATCTACTCAGCGACCGCGCCCCGGCGGTCTGGGACTCCTGGGGCGCGCTGCACCTGACCCCTGCCCAGGCCAAAGCCCTGCAGCGTGACCTGGCTGGCCTGATGCACCGGTACCACTCGGTACAGGACGTCGGGGCGCGCGCCCACCTCGTGCGGGTGGCCCTTGCGCCCCTGGTGCCGGACGAAGACGGCCCCTAGGCTGGGGCCGTGGTGCCTAGGCGTGCGGGTAGCTGCCTTCCAGCTGCACCAGCCGGGCGTGCTGCTGGCGCTCGCTTTCCACGATCAGGTCGGCCAGGGTGGTGCTGCCCAGCACGTCGCGCAGGGCGCTGTCCACGCGGTGCCACAGGCTCTGGGTGCCGCAGACGTTCTGGCTTTCGCACACATGGTCGTCTTCCACGCACGACACCGGGGCAATGCTGCCTTCCATGGCAGTGACCACATCGTAGGCGTTAATTTCGTGGGGTGGCCGGGCGAGGCGGTAGCCGCCGTGCGCGCCGCGAATGCTCTTGATAAACCCGGCGCGGCGCAGATTGCTGGCAATCTGCTCCAGGTAGTGCTGGCTGATGCCCTGGCGTTCGGACACGTCTTTGAGGGGCACAGCCTCGCCGCCCCGCCGCGCGATCTCGATCAGGGCGCGCAGCCCGTATTGCGCTTTGGTGGACACCCACATGGCCCCAGTGTACCCCGACAAACCCGGATAGACCGTAAGGGTTTCTGTGAAGGCGCGGCCACGAAACGCCCGCGCAACGCCCCACCCCGTACCGTGCGCCCATGACCCACCACCTTCGCCGCGCGGCGCTCGTCACCCTGGGCGCCCTGACCCTGAGCACCCTGGCCCCGGCCAGTGCCAGCTGTTTTCTGTTTATCTGCGGGCTGGAGGCCACCGGCAGTCTGGCCACGAACGGGCAGGTGGACGCCCTTTACCGCGAGGTGCTGGGCCGCCCCAGCAGCGTGCAAGAACGCACCCTGTGGGCCGCGCGCGGCTACCGCGACGACCAACTGAGCGCGGCCCAGGAGGACCAGGTGCGCGCCGAACTGACCCGCAACCTGCACGCCCCGGGCGCGGCGGCCATCCTGACCGACCTGACCCGGCGCGTGTTTTTCGATGCGATGGGCGGCACCCCACACCCGAACAATCCCTTTTTCAAACTGCTGGGCAAGCTGGCCCAGAAACCCGAGAGCACCTACAGCAGCCTGCTGGCCTTTACCCGCACCTACCTGCAAGACCCGCAGATTGACGGCGCCCGCGAAGGCCTGATCCGCGCGGCCTTCATGCGCAGCCTGGGCCGCACAGCCAGCACCGCCGACCTGACGTACTGGCAGGCCAACATCAAGGCCAACGGCACCACCTACCAGGAGATCGTGCGCGCTGCCCAGGACTGGGTGCTGGCCGCCGGCAACGAAGCCGAATTCGCCGCCCTGATCCGCCGCGCCTTCAAGGCCGCTGGCCGCGCCGACCCCACGAACACCCAGATTGTGCAGATTCGCCTTGCCAACCAGGACACCCGCCGCACCTTCGACGGCTGGAAAACGTTCGTTCAGAAGTTCTGACTGAGAACACTCTTCGAAAACGGGAGGGGCCACCCTCCGCCCCAAATCTTCCCCCTCGTTGCCTGTTTTCGTTTTTCGAAAAGTAGAACCTTCTGGGCCGCACCAAGACCCCTTGCCCCCGTACCGTCCGGGTCCAGACGAGGCCGTCGAATGTAGCCCCACCCGCTCGGGGGCGGCCCCTCGCTCATCTTGATTCGGTGACGTAGGCTCACTCGCTCTTGGGCGCGCAGCGCGCGGGCCATTGCGCGTTACCAGCGGATGGCGCCGAAGCCGGATACGTCAACGAATGGAGCAAATTAGCCAACGTCAGTAAAAACTCTTGCCCAGCGCAGCGCCGCTCCCCCCTGCCCCTCCGGGGTAGGGGGGCTGGGGGGGTGGGGCTTCACCGCAGCAAACGCCCCTATCCCCCCCGCTACAATCCCCCCGTGACCGCGCCTGCGCCCCTCTCCCCCGCCGACGCCCTGCGCCGCCTGCACGCCGCCGGCGCCCCGGGCCTCGTGCTGCTGGACTCCCTGGGCCCCGTCACCCCAGACAGCCGCTGGTCCTTTCTCAGCGCGTGGCCCCAGGCGGTGCGCCACGACCTCCCCGAGCCCCCGGGGGGCCACACCTTCTTCCCCGCCTGGCTGGGCGGCCTGAAGTACGAAGCGGCCCGCGCGTTTGGCCTGCACACCCACGCCCCCCAGGGGCCGGCCATGTGGTGGGGCCACTACCCCTCGGGGCTGGTGTGGGACCGGCAGGCGGGCACGCTGGCCGTGGTGGGCGAGCCCCATGTGCCCTGGGCCGAGTGGCTGGCGCTGGACCCGGGACCCGAACCCGCCCTGACCGTGGGCCCCTTTGGCGCCGACGACGTGGACTACCCGGCAGGCGTGCGCGCCGTGCAGGACCTGATCCGGGCCGGCGAGGTCTATCAGGTGAACCTCTCGCGCGGGGTGCGGGCGGCGGCGCAGGGCGACCCCCTGGCCGCCTACCTGCGCCTGCGCGAGGTGAACCCCAGCCCCTTCATGGCCTACGCCGACTTTGGCGACGAGGTGGTGGTGTCGTGCAGCCCGGAACGGCTGGTGCGCTGGGCCGGCGGACTGCTGAGTGCCCGCCCCATTGCCGGCACCCGCCGCCGGGGCGACACCCCGCAGGAGGACGCCGCCTTTGAAGCCGAACTGAGAAGCAGCCCCAAGGAGGTGGCCGAGCACACCATGCTGGTGGACCTCGTGCGCCACGACCTGGGGCGGGTGGCGGCTCCGGGCACCGTGACCGTACCAGACCTGATGCTGGTGGAGCGCTACAGCCACGTCATGCATCTGGTCTCCGAGGTGACGGCGCAGGCCCGCCCCGGCATCACACTGCGCGAGGTGCTGGCGGCCACCTTCCCCGGCGGCACCATCACCGGCGCCCCCAAAGAGCGGGTGATGGAGGCGATTGCGGCCCTGGAACCGGGCCCGCGCGGCTGGTACACGGGCGGTCTGGGGCGCCTGAGCGGCGAGGGCGTGGACCTGAACATCCTGATTCGCACGGCGGCCTTTACGCGCACGCCCCAGGGCTGGACGGTCGAGGTGCGCGCGGGCGGCGGCACTGTGATTGACGCCGACCCCACCCGTGAGGCGCAGGAAACGGTCCACAAGGCCCAGGCGCTCCTGAGTGTGCTGGCGGGCGTGCCGGGCCGCGCCGCGCAGCCCCCGGCGCCCCCGGTGCCTGGCCGCCCCTGGGCCCCGCCCCCCGCGCCGGGCCACAGCGGACTGCGGGTGCTGCTGCTGGACAACCGCGATTCCTTTACCTGGAATTTGGCCCACGACCTGCTGGCCCTGGGCGCCCAGGTGGAGGTGCGGTCGCAGGACGAGGACGCCCTGGCCCTGCTGCGCGGCCAACCAGATGCCGTACTGGTGGGCCCCGGTCCCGGCACGCCAGAGACCAGTGGCTGCACGCTGGCCCTGACCCGCGCCTGCCTGGAACGGCGAATTCCGCTGCTGGGCGTGTGCCTGGGGCATCAGGCACTGGGGCAGGTGCTGGGCGGACAGGTCGTGCGCGCGCAGCCGGTGCATGGCCGCCCGGAATACGTGCGCCACAGCGGCACAGACCTCTTCGCTAGCGTGCCGCAGGGAGCCCCATTTGGGCGCTACCACTCGCTGGTGGTGCGCGGCCTGGACCCGACGTTGGTGACCGCCCAGAGCGCCGACGGCGAGGCGATGGCCCTGGCGGTGCCCGGCCAGCCCGCCTGGGGGGTGCAGTTTCACCCGGAAAGCGTGCTGAGCCCCGCCGGGCGCCTTCTGCTGGGCAACTGGCTGACGCTCAGCGCCGCGGCCCAGCCCGGGTGAAGCCGCTGCCGGGGGCGCTGCGGGGGCCCGCGTGGCTGCACGGGGCCAGCGCCTTTACCACGGTGCGCACCCGTCACGGCGGGGCCCTGCTGTGGCCCCAGCACCTGGCCCGCCTGCGCGGCACCTGCGCCTTCCTGGGCCTGCCTGCACCCGACCCCGATCTGCCGCCCCTGGCCCCTTTCCCCTGGGGCCTGCTGCGCGTCACGGTTACCCCGGAAGGAACTTTCTGGTCGCACACTCCACTGACCCCGGGCCCCCGCCCGCTGGAAGGCGTGGCTGTGCGCCTCACTGACCTTCAGGTTCACCCCCAGCTGGCGGGCCACAAGACCGGCAATTACCTGCCCTATCGCCTCGCCGCTGGGCAGGCGGCCCCAGCCTTTGAAGGCTGGCTGACAGCCCCGGGGGATCAGCTGGTGGATGGCAGCCGCACCTCCCCGGTACTGGAGCTGGGCGGCGAACTTGTTCTCCCTGCTGGCGGCTTGCCGGGCCTGACCCGCGCGGCGTGGTTGGAGGGTCAGGCCTTCACCGAGCGCCCCGTGCACACCCGTGAGCTGGTGGGCCTCACCCGCGCGTGGGTGTGCGGCAGTGGAGTGGGCGTGGTCCCAGTGCGGCGGCTGGAGGGCCCTGGGCTGGCCGTCGATCTGCCCGTGGTGTGGCCCGAGACCGATCACCCCGCGCTGGTCTGGCCGGAAGGGTAAATAGGCACGTTCACCCCAACAAGAAGAGGCGCCCCCGTGTGGGGGCGCCTCCTGCTTCTGACTTGCGTTTACCAGGCGTAGAAGATCGCCACGATCAGCAGCCACACCACGTCCACCAGGTGCCAGTACAGGCTGGCGGGGGTAATGGAGCCGTGGTTGTACTTGTCCATCTTGCCGGTCATGGCCTGGTAGTAGGGCAGGGCCACGCCCGTCCCGCCGATCAGGATGTGCAGACCGTGCAGACCCACGATGATGAAGAAGCACGCCTGCCACAGGTTCTGCTTCCAGTCGCTTTCTACACCGAACAGCGAGAACTCGTACACCTGCAGCAGCATGAACAGGGCGCCCAGCACCAGGGTGATAAACAGCCCAAGGCGGAAGCGGGTGAGCTTGCCGTGGTGGTTGTCCTGCTCGGCGCGGTGAATCACGAACGAGGAGGTCACCAGAATCAGGGTGTTCAGGGCGGCCAGCCAGATGTTGGGGCGCAGCGCGGGGGGCTCGGCGGCGCCAATGACGCGCAGGTACACGTAGCCGGCAATCAGCACGCCGAACAGGCCCACTTCCGAGATGATGAACCACGCCATGCCCATGAAGCCGTTGTCGTACTTGGTCAGGTGGTGGTGCGCCACCGGCACCGCGTATTCACGGGTGCCCGCCCACTTGAACAGGCCAACCAGGAACACCGGAATGCTGAGGTACAGGATGATGGACGCGAGCACGTGTCCCGGTGAAGCCCCGAAGAAGGGCTTCAGGCCGTCGGCCGGGGTGTAGTTGGTAAACCAGCCGAAGCTCAGGCCGTAGCCCATCAGCAGCAGGCCCACGGCCGTGATGAACGGCCAGATGGAATCCTGGGGCAGGTGGATGGTCTTGGGGTCCACGGGCGTCAGGGTTTCGCCACTTTGCTCCCAGTCGTACAGGGGGCGCTCGGTGGGAAAGGACTTGGGGAACTCGTGGGCAAAGTTGTAGGGCTTGGGCGGGCTGTCGGCCGTCCACTCCAGGGTAAAGCCGCCCCAGGGGTTGGCAGAGGCAGTGGCGGGCGCACGCACGCTCTGCACCATGTTCCACACCCACACGATGCCGCCGGCCAGCAGGGTCAGCGCGCCCAGGGTGGACAGGAAGTTCAGCTCGGTCCAGGCGAAGTTGCCGGCCGGGTAGGTGTAGTAGCGCCGGGGCATGCCCAGCAGACCCAGGATGTACTGCGGCAGGAAGGTCAGCCACGAGCCGATCATGAACAGCCAGAAGTGCGCCAGGCCCAGCTTCTCGCTCAGGAAGCGCCCGGTCATCTTGGGCCACCAGTAGTAGATGCCGCCCATGGCCAGGAAGGCCGTGCCGAACATCATCACGTTATGGAAGTGCGCCACCACGTAGTACGACATCGTGACCTGGTAGTCAAAGGGAATCATGCCCAGCGAGACCCCGGTGATGCCGCCAATCAGGAAGTTGAAGATAAAGCCCACCAGCCAGTAGGTCGGCGACTTCATGATGATGCGTCCGCCCCACAGCGTGCCGATCAGGTTGAAGATCTTCACGCCGGTGGGCACCGCCACGATCAGGGTGGCGATCATGAAGGCAATCTGCCACGCTTCGGGCAGGCCCACGGCGAACATGTGGTGCACCCACACCAGCAGCGACACCAGCACGATGCCCAGAATCGAGTACACCATCACGCGGTAGCCGAACAGCGGCTTGCGGGCCATGGTGGAGGCGATTTCTGCGCCGATGCCCAGGTAGGGCAGCAGCATCACGTACACGGCCGGGTGCGAGTAGAACCAGAAGAACTGCTGGAACATGACGGGCACGCCGCCAATGCCGGGGTTGAACATGCTCAGGCCCAGCTTCAGTTCCAGATAGGTGACCAGCGCCGCCGCCGTCAGGCCGCCCAGCGAGATCAGCTGCAGCATGGAGGTGGCAAAGATGCTCCAGGCAAAGATGGGCATCTTCCACAGGCTCATGCCCGGGGCGCGCATGTTGACCACCGTGGCGGCGAAGTTCGCGCTGCCCAGCAGTGAGGCGATGCCGTTGAGGGTCAGCGCGACCATCAGCACCGACACGCCGGTCTGGTTGGCGTCCACGGAGAGCGGGTAATAGAAGGTCCAGCCCACGCCGGGGGCGCCGCCGTTGGCCAGTCCCAGCACCACCAGAATGAGGCTGAAGATAAAGAGCCACACCGCAAAGGTGTTCACGCGCGGCAGCGCCACGTCGCGCACGCCCAGTTGCAGCGGCAGGAACCAGTTCCCGAAGCCGAACAGGCCAATGGGAATGAGGAAGAAGAAGATCATCAGCGCGGCGTGGACGGTCAGCACCTGGTTGTAGGTGTTGCCCACCAGGAAGGTGTTGTCCGGCACCGCCAGCTGCAGGCGGATCAGCACCGCCAGAATCCCGGCGATGGCAAAGCCCAGGATGCTGGTGCCGATGTACAGATTCCCGATCTTCTTGTGATCGGTGGTCATCATGTAGTCCTTCAGCACGTGCCACAGCCCGGGGCGGGGAGTAACAACCTGCTGGGGACGGGGGGCTTGAACGGTCACTGGGTGCCTCCGTTGCCAGACGCGCCGATCACGGGCACGTCGCGCCAGTAGTCTGCTTCTTCCGGCAGCTTGAGGCTGCGCAGGTACGCGGCCAGGGCATTGATTTCTTCATCGGTGAGCACGCCACCTTTTTGCAGCTTGCCGTTGGCCCTGTACTCGCTGCCGTCGTAGGTGGGCATCAGCGCGCCGGGTTTGACATGGGGGGCGTGCTTGAGCCAGGGAATCAGCATCTCGCGGGCCTTTTCGCCTTCCCACATACCCGCGCCCAGGGTGCGGCGGGTGCCGAAGAAGCTCAGGTCCGGGCCCACCACGCCTGCCGCCGGGGTGCCCTGAATGCGGTGACACCCGGCGCAGGAGGCGGCCTTGGTTTCAGGCTTGCCCTGCATGAACAGCTGGTAGCCCAGTGCCTCGGGGCTGCCCGCGGCCGGTTCGGGGGCGCGGTAGGCCTTCATGGCGGCCAGGGTGGCGTCGTAGCGCGCCTGCTCCAGCGCCACGACCTTGTAGCGCATGTTGGCGTGGCTGGCCCCGCACAGCTGCGAGCAGTTGCCCTGGTACACGCCGGCGCGGTCGGTGTCCACCTGCCACGTCTTTTTCACGGCGGGCATGGCGGCGCGCTGACCGCCAATGTTGGGCGCCCAGAAGCCGTGAATCACGTCGCCGCTGGTGACGGTCAGGGCCACCGGCTGCTTGGTGGGCATGAGCATCTCGTTGCCGTTGGCGACGTTGCCACCTGCGTCGGCCTTGATGGTGGGGTACTCAAAGTTCCACCAGAACTGCTTGGCCAGCACGTCAATCTTGGTGGCCTGATCCGGGGTGGGGTTCAGGATCGCCATGGAGCGCACGGTCAGCACACTCAGGAAAATCACGATCACCACGGGCACGGCCACCAGCCAGACTTCCAGCTTGTTGTTGCCGTGAAACTGCGCGGGCGGCGCGTCGTGCTTGTCTTCACGGAACTTCTGCACCGTGTAGAACAGCGCGAACGACACGCCCAGGAAAATGATGATGGACAGGGCCACCGCCCAGATGCTCATCCAGGCAATTTCCCGGTTGAACGCGGACGACATGTCCCCAATCGAAAGGCCCTGCTGCGCCTGCTGACAGCCGGTGAGCAGGGCTGTGGCCAGAACCGCCAGGGGGGCCAGTGCCCACCTGGATCGCCGTGTGCCGCTGTGGCGGTGTGTGGTATTCAACGTCACTCCTTTCCTCTTCCTCGCAGTGTAAAACGTTCTGCGCGCCCTTGCGCGAGGGCCGCGCCCCTCAGGAAACGCCCGGTGCGGCCTGGCGCCGCTCTTGACGGCCGGCGCCTATTCTACCGAGCGGTCAGCCCCATCCCGCATGAGACCAGATGCGGGCGTAGGCATGTGTCCTGTTTTTGCGCTCCCCGGGAGGGCGCCGCCAAGCGCCCCAGGCCCGTGCGGCGCCTTCCAACCACTCTTCAAAGCGGCCATGCAAAACGCCGGGCCCGCACGCCACAGCGGCGACAGGCCCGGAACGCTGAGGCCGGCATGATGAAGAAAGCCCCTGCGCGGCCCCTAGTCTGTTACGCCAGCAGCGCCCGGTCCACGGCGCCGGCCACGAACAGCAGGGCCAGGTACAGCATGGAGTACAAGTACAGCGGCACCGCCACCTTGCGCTCGACCTTGTGCCCGGCCATCACGTGGCGGTACAGGCGCCACGACAGCACCAGCAGCCAGCCGCCCAGGCCCAGCGCCGAGAGAAAGTACAGCGCGCCCACCTCCTGAAAGAACACCGGCATCACCGAGAGCACCACCGTGTAGATCGCGTACAGGCCAATCTGCGCTGCCGTCAGTTTGTCGCCGTGCACCACGGGCAGCATGGGAATGCCCACCTCGCGGTATTCATCTTTGATCATCAGGGCCAGGGCCCAGAAATGCACCGGGGTCCAGAAAAAGATGATGGCAAAGAGAAACCACGCAAACAGGTTGAGGTCGCCGGTGACAGCCGCCCAGCCCACCAGCGGTGGAAAGCAGCCGGCCGCGCCCCCCAGCACGATGTTGTGCCACGTGTTGCGCTTGAGCAGCCCGGTGTAGACCCACACATAGGTGACAAAACCCGCCAGACTCATCCAGGCGGCCAGGGGGGTGGCCCATACCCACAGCATCACGAACGAGAGAATCTGCAGCGCCGCGCCAAAAATGGCCGCGTCGCGCGTGCTGATCAGCCCGCTGGTGGTGGGCCGCTTGGCCGTGCGCGCCATTTTCAGGTCAATGTCGCGGTCAATGATCATGTTGAACACGCCCGCCGACCCGGCCGAGGCGTACCCCGCCACACTGACCACCAGCAGCAGCCAGAGGTTCGGCCAGCCGCGCGCCGCCATGAACATGGCCGCCACGGTGGTCCACAGCAGCAGGCTGATGACCTTGGGCTTGGTCAGCGACAGGTAGTCGCGCCACGTCGCGCGGGGCTGCGGCGCGCTGAGGGGCCCCGAGGCGGTCATGCGCGCTCCCGGTGGCCCTGCAGGCGCAGCGCGCTCAGGGCGTGAAAGGCCAGCAGCACCGTAACCAGCCACAGCGCGCAGGCCAGCGCCAGATGGGCCAACTGCATCCAGCCCGGGGCCTTGAGGGCCACGTTGGCAAAGCCCGCCAGCATCTGCACGCCAATCAGGACCCACAGCGCCGCGCTCCAGCGGTTCACGGCCTCGCCGGGGCGCTCGCGGCGCAAAAAGACGCCCAGCCACACCAGAAAGGCGCTGGTGAGCACCGCCAGCATGGGGTGCACCACGCGCAGGTTCTCGATCAGGCCTGCAGCCGGGCCAAAGTCGCGCTTCACCGTTTCAATGGGCGTGCTGCCGTCGGCCGGCAGGAACAGCAGGTCGCCCAGTGCGGTTACGGCCCCGGCCATGCCCAGCACCAGCAGCAGCGCCAGCCCCACCGCGCTCCAACCGCCCACCAGGCCCTGGCCACGCAGGCGCAGCCGCGGCGCGCCGCCGGCCCACAGGGCCGTGAGCAGCAGGGCGCCCAGCAGCGCAAAGGTGTTGGCGAGGTGAATGCCCTGCACGAAGCCGCGCGCCGGGTCGGTGGAGTCGGCAGTCAGACCCAGGCGCACCTGCACGCCGCCCACCAGCCCCTCGAGGATGATCAGGCCCAGGCTGAGCCCCGCGCCAAAGCGCGCCGGATGGCCCTTGGGCGTGGCCTGCAGCGCCAGCGCCACCAGGGCAATCGCCAGCAGGCCGCTGAGCCCACTGGTGAGGCGGTGGCTGAACTCAATGATCGTGTGCAGGGTGGGGCTCTGGGGCACCACCACGCCGTTACACAGCGGCCAGTGGTCGCCGCAGCCTGCCCCAGCCCCCGTGATGCGCACCACGGCGCCCCACAGAATCACCAGCACGTTGTAGGCCAGCGCCGCCCAGGCCAGCCGGGGGAGCCACGCCCCGCTCTGGGCACGGGGCACTGTCAGCGTTCCACTCATGGTCACCATCCTCGCCGCCCGCAGGCCCCGGTGGGCTCAGGCGCGGCGGTCCATACCCGGACATTCTAGCCGGGCCAGGCAGCAGCAAATTGTCCCCCAAGGGCTGGGCCCGCTGCGGGGCGGACACCTGCCCTGGGCGCGGCCCGTACACTGCGGCTCAACTATGGCGGAAACCATCAACCAGTGGGCGGTCATCACGATTGTCCTGAGCGGCATTGCGCTGTGCGTGGGCGTGTACCTGATCCGGCGGGGGCTGCGCGAGGCCCACATGCGCGCCATGGTCACGGCCAGCACCCTGGCCACCATCTTCCTGGTGCTGTACCTCACCCGCCTGGGCCTGGGCTACGAGAAGAAATACGCAGGCCCTGAGGAATGGAAACTGGCCTATTTCGCGCTGCTGATCAGCCACATCATCCTGGCGGCGGCCAACCTGCCGCTGGCGCTGGGCGCCCTGTGGAACGCCTGGAAGGGCCTGAAGGCGGCCGGCAACCTGGGCAACATTGACGCGCCCGCCGCCCGGGGCTACTTCAACAAGCACCGCGCCTGGGTGCGCTGGACGGTGCCGGTGTGGCTGTACGTGGCTGTCACTGGCTGGATCATCTATGTGGTGCTGCACCGCTGGGGCGAGGTCATCAAGGGCGCCTGAAGCCGCCGGGTGCTGGCCGCCCGCTCAGGGCCATGTGTTCCTGCCGCGGGCACAGCCGGGGCGGGGCCGCGCTTACAGGTGCGGCGCGGGCCCCGCCCCTACACTCGGGGCCGTGAGTTCTGCGCCTGCCGCTTCGCCCACCCACGTGCTGGGGTACCCCGAATTCCGCGCCATGCTGCTGGCCGCCGTGACCAGCACCCTGGCCGGGCGGGCCGTGGCGCTGACCGTGGCCTACCAGCTGTACGAGCTGACCAAAGACCCCCTCACGCTGGGCGTGCTGGGGCTGGTGGAGGCCATTCCGGCCCTCAGCCTCGCGCTGCTGGGAGGCGTGGTGGCGGACCGCGTGGACCGGCGGCGCATTCTGCTGTTCACCTTCACGGCAGAGGTCGTGTGCGCCGGGCTGTTTGCGCTGTACGCGCCGCACGCGGTTCAGAGCGGCATCTGGCCGCTGCTGGGCCTGATTTTTGCCCTGGGGGTGGCGCGCGGCTTTTCAGACCCGGCCTTGCCAGCGTTTCAGGCGCAGCTGGTGCCGCGCGAGCTGCTGCTGCGCGCCTCGGCGTGGCGGTCCAGTGTGTGGCAGGCCGCCGCGATCATTGGCCCTGCGCTGGGCGGGGTGCTGTACGCCTCGGTGGGGCCGCAGGGGGCCTACGGGGTGGCGTGCGCGCTGTTTGCCGTGTCGCTGGCCTGTCTGGCCCGCGTGCGCAGCAAGGGCCGCCCCGCCTTCACGCCCGGCGAGCCGCTGGGGCAGAGCATCAAGGCTGGGCTGGCGTTCGTGCTGCAGCGGCAGGTGCTGGTGGGCAGCATGGCCCTGGACCTGTTCAGCGTGCTGTTCGGGGGCGCCATTGCGCTGCTGCCCGTGTTTGCCAGCGACATCCTGAAGGTGGGGCCCACGGGGCTGGGCGTGCTGGTGGCGGCCCCCAGCGTGGGCGCCCTGGCGGTGATGCTGCTGGCCACCCACCGCCCGCCCGGGCGCGGCGCCGGGCGCACCCTGCTGCTGGCCGTGGCGGGCTTTGGGCTCAGCATGATTGTCTTCGGGCTCTCGCAGAACCTCGTGCTCAGCGTGGCGGCGCTGGTGGCGGCGGGCGTGTTCGACGGCATCAGCATGGTGATCCGCAGCGCCACGCTGCAGCTCAAAACCCCCGACCACATGCGCGGGCGGGTGAACGCGGTGAGCGGCATGTTTATTGGCGCCAGCAACGAACTGGGGGCCTTTGAAAGTGGGGTGGCCGCCCGGCTGCTGGGTACGGCCCGCAGCGTCTGGCTGGGCGGCATCGTGACCCTGATTGTGGTGGCCGTGACCGCCGCCCTGGCCCCCGAACTGCGCGCCATGAACCTGGAGGATGAGGCCGAGGACTGATACGGACTGCCGTCCATTTCCGGAACATCCAGAAAAGAGCTGGATGCTCCTCTCCTGCGGAGCCTTCCAGGTCCAATTCCGGGCAATCCGTATTTTTCCTTCTCCCTGTGGTCGGAAAAATTCCGAAACGCCTTACGGAATGTTTCGGAAGCTGTATGAGAGCCGCCCTGACGTCACGCTGCCTGTGCTGACCAGCAGGGCCGGACAGCTCCTGGCCCCGGGGACGTGACAGTGCACCGATCAGGCGGCCCCGGCGAGCCCTACCCCCGGCGCGCGGCGGGGCTGGCCCCCCCTCTGCTACGCTGGGGCGGCATGAAACGCACCATTCCCGAGTTGCAGCACGCAGCCGACCCCCTGGTGATGGTCACGGCCTACGACTACCCCGGGGGTCGTCACGCCGAGGCGGCCGGGGTGGACCTGATTCTGGTGGGCGACTCTCTGGGCAACGTGGTCCTGGGCTACGACTCCACGGCGCCCGTCACGCTGGGCGACATGATTCACCACGCCCGCGCCGTGCGCCGGGGTGCGCCCCAGACCTTCATGGTGGTGGACCTGCCGTTTGGCACCTACCACACCGGGGTGCAGGACGCCATGCGCAACGCGGTCAAGGTGATTCAGGACACGGGTGCCGACGCCATCAAGATGGAAGGCGCCACCCCTGAGATTCTGGAAGTGGTGCAAACCCTGACCCGCAACGGCATTCCGGTGATGGGCCACGTGGGCCTGATGCCGCAGACCGCCACCGCCCAGGGGGGCCTGCGCGTGCAGGGCAAGGACGACGCCTCGGCCCGCCTGACGCTGGAAGGCGCCCTGGCCCTGGAAGCGGCGGGGGCGTTTTCCGTGGTGCTGGAGGCCATTCCCGCCCGGCTGGCGCGCCTGATCAGTGAACGCCTGAAGATTCCCACCATTGGCATTGGTGCGGGGGTGAACTGCGGCGGACAGGTGCTGGTCACCCACGACCTGCTGGGCATGTACGAAGGCGAGGACAAGAAGATTGCCAAGCGCTACGCCGAGGTGGGCCGCATCTCGCGCGAAGCGATTGAGGCGTACGCCGCCGAGGTCCGCTCGCGCGCCTTTCCCACCAAGGACAACTCGTTTGTCATGAAAGACGACGTGCTGGGCAAGCTGTACTGAAGCGGCGAGGTCAATGCTGCTCCAGCGCAGCCCACAGCGCTCACAGCGGCTGCCAGTTCCATTGAGGGGCCAAAAAGCGGCCCCTCAATTCCACTTCTGCCGCTGTGTTTTTCGGCTACTCACTTCGTTCGCCTCAGGACGGTTGAGGAGTATCCCCTCAACCGTCCTGAGTTCCGCTGTCAGACAGACACCGCTTGAACCGTTTCGGTCCACGGTTTAGGCCGGCCAGCAGGCCTCATACGGATTCCGGATCATCCGTTACAGCCCCTCCGCGTCGCTTCGGTGCTTCCACGCCTCTCCGTCACCGTTTTTCCTTCTCCCTCCGGTCGGGTTGATCAGTTATGGAATAACTGATCAACCGGAATCCTTATCACAGGGCGGCGGACCAGAGAAGAAAAAGTGGGCTTTCGGGCGCCGCGTCCGGTTCTGTTCCGAAGTGCGGGCGTTCCAGACGGAAGTCGCATCGGCGTCGTTCGTTGCCGCTAAGCCGGTTACCCGCCCACATGCACAATCGGCCGGCGGTCGCGGTCGGGTTCAGCGCGGCGCAGGATCTCACGGGTGAGGGGCGGCACGTCGCCGCGGCCACCAATCACAAAGTCCAGGGCCAGTTGCAAGGGGCTTTCCTCGGTCCAGCGCATATACACCTGTGGGGGCGCGCCCTTGCCGCGCAGGTGCAGCATCACGGCCGCAATGGTGTTGGGAATGCTGGACCCGCGCGCCTTCAGGATGGCGTAGGGGCCCACCTGCAGCCCGGTGACCTCCACCACATCGGTAAATTCACTGGCGTCACCCAGTTCCACCTCCAGAAACACGAACGGCTCGTTGTCGGGCAGGTGCACCATCTGCCGCACGCGCAGTTCCTGCTTGCTGTATTCGGCCTCACTGGCGCGGCCCGGATGGTGCGAGACGAACCGCAGGGGCCGGATCGGGTGCTGGCGCAGCAGTTCGGCCGCGGCGTCGTCCAGGGTCACGCGGCTGACCCGCAGTTCAAAGGAACGCGAGATGCGGGAGCCGATGCCCACCGCCAGCACCAGCACGATAAACAGCAGGGCAATCCAGAGGCCCTGGGGATTACTGAAGATGGTCACGGCGCTCGTGTAGATGAAAATGGCGCTGATGGCCCCAAACTGCCACGCGCGGGCGCGCTGACGGCGGCGGCGCGCGGTGAGGCACACCGCCACGGCCGCCGAGGTCATCATGGCCAGCACCCCGGTGGCGTAGGCCGCCGCCTGGGCGTCCACATTGGCGCGGAACGCGGCCGTCACCACGCAGGCGATCAGCAGGTAAATCAGCACCAGCGGCCGGTGCAGGCAGCTCCACTCGGGGGCCATGCCGTAGCGGGGCAGGTAGCGCGGCACGATGTTCAGCAGCCCCGCCATCGCCGATGCCCCCGCAAACCACAGAATGCCGATGGTGCTGAGGTCGTAGGCGGTGCCCAGCCACTCACCGAGGAACCGGTGGGCCAGGTAGGCCAGGGCCCGCCCATTGGCCTCGCCGCCGGGCTGAAACTCGGCCGCCGGAATCAAGAGGGTGGTCACCACGCTGCTGGTGAGCAGAAAGGCGCTCATCAGCAGCGCGGCGGTGGTCAGCAGTTTCTTGCCGTTGCGGATGCGGCCGGTGGGCCGGGCCTCCGTGTCGCCGGGGTGGCCCTGAATGAGGGGCATCACCACCACCCCGGTTTCAAAGCCCGACAGCCCCAGCGCCAGCTTGGGAAACACCAGCAGCGCGGCCCCCAGCAGCGCCAGCGGGGAACCGAAGCCCAGCTGCAGCTGGGCCTGCCACGCCTGCACCACCTGCGGCTGCCCAGCAACGAGGTGCAGCCCCCACCCGATCACCAGCGCGCTCAGGCCCAGGTAGAGCACGACCAGCACCACCGCGATGCCAATGGCCTCCTTGAAGCCCTTGAGAAACACGGCCCCCAGCAGCAGCAGCAGCACCATGGTCACCGCGATCTGGTGGCCTTCAAGCGCGGGTTTCAGGAAGGGGTTCTCGATCAGGTGGGCCGCCGCGTCGGCTGCCGAGAGCGTGATGGTGATGATAAAACCCGTGGCCACAAAGCCGATCAGGGTCAAGACCAGAAACTTGCTGGGCCAGTAGCTCAGCAGCCGCTCCAGCATGCTGATGGACCCGTCGCCGTGCGGACTGTCCTCGGCCACGCGGCGGTACATGGGGAGCGCCCCAAACAGCGTGACCAGCACCAGCACCAGGGTCGCCAGCGGCGACACCGCGCCCGCCGCCAGCGCGGCAATTCCGGGCTGGTAACCCAGGGTGGAAAAGTAGTCCACGCCGGTCAGGCACATCACCTTCCACCAGGGGTGCTGCCGCTCTGCCCCCCGCGCTGGGGCGCCGTCCTCCGGCGGGTCGCCAGGGGCGTCCTCTTTCAGCACCCAGCGCTTGGCGTGGTCGAAAGCGGGGCGCAGGGCCGGAAGCGGGCGCGGCATGACCTGCGGATTATTCTCCTTTGGTCCGCGGATGAACAGGTGCCCCCTGGCAGGTGCCCTGCGCGCCCCTCTTCACAACACACCCCCAGCCGGCTGAGGCTGGGGGGCAACAGGGGCGCGCCTCCGGCTCAGGGGTACAGGCCCCGCAGCGCGCGCGCTTCGAGCACGCGGGTGCAGGCCACGATGTAGACGGCGGTGCGCAGGGTCACGCCGTGCTTCTCTTTGACGTCCCACAGGCTCAGGAACGCCTCGCTCATGATGCGGTCCAGGCGCTTGTTGATCTCGTCTTCCGTCCAGAAGAACGAGGAGAAATCCTGCACCCATTCAAAGTACGACACCGTCACGCCGCCCGCGTTGGCCAGCACGTCGGGCACGACCGTGACGCCGCGTTCGGCGAGCAGGTCGTCGGCGGCGGGCACGGTGGGGCCGTTGGCGCCTTCCACGATCAGCTTGGCCTGAATCTGCCCGGCGTTCGCCAGGGTGATCTGCTTTTCCAGGGCGGCGGGAATCATGACGTCGCAGGGCACGGTCCAGAACTCGTCGCGCTTCAGTTCCTCGCTGCCGGGCAGTTCGGTGATCTTGCCGGTGCGGCGCAGGTGGGCCAGGGCGGCGGCCGGGTCAATGCCCGCCTCGCTGTAGATGGTGCCCGTCACGTCCTGAATGGCCACGACCTTGGCGCCGTGCTCGTGGAAGATGCGCGCGGCGGCCTCGCCCACGTTGCCGAAGCCCTGCACGGCAATGCGCGCGCCCTGCATGGGCATGCCCAGCTTCTTCATGGCCTCGGCGCCGGTCACGAACACGCCGCGCCCGGTGGCGTCGCCGCGCCCCAGGCTGCCGCCCAGAGACACGGGCTTGCCCGTCACCACGCCGGTGGCCGTGCGGCCCACGTTCATGGAGTAGGTGTCCATCATCCACGCCATTGTCTGCGGGTTGGTGTTCACGTCGGGGGCCGGAATGTCCTTGTCCGGGCCGATGATCAGGCCGATCTCGGTGGTGTAGCGGCGGGTCAGGCGCTCCAGTTCCCCGGTGGAATACTTGCGCGGATCAATGCGGATGCCGCCCTTGCCGCCCCCGTAGGGCAGGTTTACGGCGGCGTTTTTCACCGTCATCCAGGCCGACAGCGCCATGACTTCGGACAGGGTCACGTCCTGGTGGTAGCGGATGCCGCCCTTGGCCGGGCCGCGCGAGGTGTTGTGCTGCACGCGGTAGCCCTCAAAGTGCGCCACCGTGCCGTCGTCAAGGTGAATGGGCACGTCCACAACCAGAATGCGCTTGGGCCGCTTAAGGGTCTCGGCCCAGTAGGCCAGCTTGCCCAGGTAGGGCGTGACGCGCTCCACCTGCTCCAGGTAAATCTCGTACGGCCCGATGTTGTTGGGGTCCAGGTAGCTGGGAATGGCGTGCGCGCCGGTCTGGGGGCCAGCGGTGTTGGCGGGGTCGTGCGTGGTGGTCATTGGGGGGGCCTCCTTCGGAGGGGGAGTAGGAAGTGGGGTGTGGGGAGTGGGAACAGCAGGGGCTAGGGGCTCTGGCTGTAGGTGTTCGCCATCGGCCACCGGCCTTCAGCCATCTGCGTTACGGGTACACCCCGCGCATCACAGTGGCGCTGTGCAGGCGATTTAAAGCCAGGGCATAGGCCGCCGTGCGCAGGTCGGTCTGGCAGGTGCGCTGCGTGGCGAGGACGGCGTCCAGCGCCGCGTTCACCCGCAGATCAATAGCGGCCAGAATCTCCTCTTCCATCCAGAAGAAGTTGCTGGCGTCCTGTACCCATTCCAGGTAGTTCACGATCACGCCGCCAATGCTGGCAATCAGGTCAGGAATCACCTGCACGCCCGCGCCCGTCAGGAAGCGCTCGGCTTCGGGCAGCACGGCGCGGTTGGTGGCCTCCACCACGTAGCGCGCGCGGATGGCGTGGGCGTTGCCCGCATGAATGGTGCCGTAGTCGTAGGCCAGCATCAGGGCGTCCACGTCCAGCTCGGTCACTTCTTCGGGGGTGATGTCGGTGGCAAAGCCCGCCACTGTGCCCTTCTCCTCGCGCCACGCGGCCAGGGCGTCCAGGTCCAGGCCCGCGCTGGCAAAGGTCGCGCCGTTCTGGTCACTCACGGCCACCACCAGCGCGCCCTGGGCGGCCAGCGTCTGGGCGGCCTTGCGGCCCACATCGCCAAAGCCGTACACCGCCACGCGCGCGCGGCTGAGGCTCTCGCCCGCCGCCTCGAACACCCGTGCGGTCACCAGCGCCGCCGAGCGCCCCCGGGCATCCTTGCTGCCGTAGCTGCCGCCCAGGGGAATGGGTTTGCCCACCACCACGCCGTTGCTGGTGGTGCCGGTGTTCTCGGTGTAGGTGTCGAGCATCCAGGCCATGGTCTGGGCGTCGGTGCCCACGTCCGGCGCCAGGATGTCCTCGTTGTGGCCAATGAGTTCCACCAGTTCGCTGGTGTAGCGCCGGGTCAGGCCTTCCAGTTCGTGGGGGGTCAGGGTGGCCGGGTCCACGTCCACGCCGCCCTTGGCGCCGCCCAGCGGCAGGTCGGCCACCGCCGCTTTCAGGGTCATGATGGCGGCCAGCACCTCGCACTCGTGGGCGCTGACCCCGGCGCGCAGGCGCACGCCGCCCATGCTGGGCCCGCGCGAGGTGCTGTGCACCGTGCGGTAGCCCTTGAACACGCGAATGCTGCCGTCGTCCATGCGCACCGGCAAGTTCACGCTGACCGTGCGTTTGGGGTACTTGAAATACGCGAGGGACTGGTCCGTGACCTCGCAATAGGGCAGCGCCTGCTGGAGTTGCTCCATGAGGCCCTGCCAGTTGAGTCCTGATGCCCGCATGTGACGGTCTCCTTCCCTTCGGGTGGGAATGTGATGGGGTGGGGTGAATTGGCTGCCCGAAGCATACACGCCCCTTTCGGGTCGCATAGACAGGCCTTGCTCCCGCGCGGCGCCCGCGCAGGCCGCCCTCGTTGTAGCGGCCAGTGCCCCCAGGGTCAAGGCAGGAAAACCACGCTGTACACGGTGCAAGACTGAAGCGGTTCCAGCATGTGCACCGCCGTGTCAGCGCAGCAGAACCTCACATTTGAAAGGTCAGCTTGTTGAGTTGTGCTGGCAGTTCCCCAGCCCCCTTCGTTCGGCAATGGCAGACAGAATGGCGTTGCTTAGCTGCGGCGCTCGATCTCGCGGGCGGCCAGACCGGCCAGGGCCCCCTGGGCCTCCGAGGACCCCAATGACTGCAGGGCCGAGGTCGCCCGCGCGGCGCGGCGGCGGATTTCCTCGCGGGTGGCGGCCAGAGCGCCGCTCTGCTGGGCCAAGCCCTGCACGCGGGCCACGTCGCCAGGCTGGGCGGCGCGGCGCTCCAGAACTTCGCGCACCTCGTCGGCGTGGGGGCCGTCCAGCAGGTGCAGCACCGGCCCGGTGGCCTTGCCCTCGCGCAGGTCGCCGCCCACGGGTTTGCCGGTGCGCTGCTCGTCGCCCGTCAGGTCCAGCAGGTCGTCTTGCATCTGAAAGGCCATGCCGAATTCGCGGCCGTAGGTGGCCAGGGCCTCGCGCTCGGCGGCCGGGACCCCCAGCAGCACCGCTGGAGCGACAGCCGCCAGTTCGGTCAGGGCGGCGGTCTTGCCGTGGATGACCTGCAGGTAGTTGGCCCAGCTGTAATCAGCGTAGGCGGCCACCTGAAACTGCAGCACCTCGCCCTCGCAGATCACGCTGGCCGTCTCACCGAACAGGCGCGTCAGCTCTGGGCTGCCGGGCAGGCCAGAGAGCAGCCCCAGCAGCCGCGAGAGCATAAAGTCGCCGCTCATGACGCTCACCACGTTGCCAAAGCGCCGGAAGGCGGCCTGCTGGCCCCGGCGGGTGTCGGCGTCGTCAATCAGGTCGTCGTGCAGCAGCGAGGCCGAGTGCAGGAGTTCCACCCCCACGCCCAGGTCGCGCACATGGCGCCAGGTGGCCCCGCCGGGCCCGGCGCCCAGCGCCTGCGCGGCAAGGTAGGTGATCAGGGGCCGCACGCGCTTGCCGCCCGCCGCCACCAGATCGTCCCCGATCAGCTCAATGAACTCCACGCGGGAACGCAGCACCTCGCGCAGGCGCGCTTCAAACGCTGCGTCGGGAAGGGCCACCGCTGCCACGCCAGTCATGCGGTCAGTATAGAAAAGCCCCCCTGGGCAAAACGTACCGGCCCCACCCTTGTCCCGCCCGTCTCTAAAGCGACGCGCAGCGCGGGGCCGCCCTTTGTCCCTCGCAGGTGACAGCCGCCTCATGCTACAAAACGGGGTATGGAAAGCGTTGTGGCTCTCTTTCGCGAACCTCAGCAGGCCCAGGGCGTGCTGCAGGCCCTGCAACAGCGCGGCTTTGACCGCGACCACCTGGGCTTTGCCCTGACCGACGTGGTGGCGGAAGACGACATTGCGCAGCGCACCGGCGTGAGCCCCGAAGCCGGCGAACCGGCTGGCTCGGCCTCAGTGATTCGCGGCATGATCGGCGGCACCCTGGCGGGGCTGGCGCTGACCGTGCCCATCTGGCTGCTGCTGCTGGCTTTTCCGGTCACCCGGATTTACCAGCACGGCGGCGTGCTGGGCATTCTGTTCGGCGTGATCGGCGGCGCGGCCCTGGGCGGCCTGTTCGGCGCCCTGGCCGGCAGCGACCACGGCGACTACGTGAAGCTCCTGCGCCGCATGGGCGTGCCCGCCGCCCAGGCCGAGAAGTTCTACCAGGGCCTCAAGGGCGGCCACGTCCTGGTGATCGCCCGCGACCCCAGCGGCGCGCGCGCCGACGAAGCCCTGAGCCTGATGCGCAAACACGGCGCCGTGAAACTCGACGACGTGGTGGGCGGTGGCCGCCTGCAAAGCGAACGCACCGGCCAAGACGGCCACTAAGGGCGAAAAGAAGGCGCTTCATCTCCGGGTCTGAAAGGGCCCGGGGTTTTTTTGGGGCAGGAAAGAGAGAAGCTCCGCCCAAGCAAGGGGCCAAGGAGCATCCCCTATCTGTGGCAGATGTTTTGACAAAGGCTTCGGACCAGTTTCAAGCAGGCCACGAGAGGAGAGGCTTCGAGATGCTCGGCACGACACCTCCCTGCCAACCTCTGCGGCGCCGCTCTGCAAGGCCCCTACAAGGGGGGAGGGACACCCTTTTCCGACGCACGATCCAAAACGGACCACACGGTTTTCAAAGTAGAACCTCGTGCCCTAAGCGTCCCCACCCTTCACCCCTGCGGGGCGAGCAACGGAAGCCGTCGTGCGCGCAGCGCGCGGGCGTGAGGCGATGGACGAAGGCGGACCACGGCGTACGTCGCGGGGCGGAGCCGGGCCACCCCACACCGTCAGTCAACGTTTGCCGAGCGCAGCGGAAAACTCCCCCCTGCCCCTCTGGGGTAGGGGGGCTGGGGGGGTGGGGCAAGCCCGCAGACTCAACCACTCCCCCTGGGACACCCCACCCCATCCCCCTCCCCTACCCTACCCCCCATGAAGCCCCTCACCCCCCGCGCCGTCACAGCCTTCCTGCTGCTGCTGGCCGCCATTCTGGCCGCCCTCCTGCTGTGGCGAGGCCGCCCGGCCCCCCTGGGGGGAGAGGCGCTGGACGACCCCAAACCCCTGCCCGCCCTGGCCCTGCTGAACGAACGCGGCCAGCCCACCACCCTGGCCGCCAGCGACGGCCGGCTGCGCCTGGTGTTCTACGGCTTCGTGCGCTGCCCGGATGTCTGCCCTGTCACGCTGGCCAGCCTGAAGAATTCCTACGCGGCCCTGAGCCCCGCGCAGCAGCAAAAGGTGCAGGTGCAGTTCATCACCGTGGACCCCGAACACGACACGCCCGCCGTGGTGCGTGCCTACCTGGCCCGATTTGACCCCGCCTTCACTGGCCTGACGGGCAAGGCGGCCACCATTGACGAGGCTGCCCGCCAGATGTTCGTGGCGAATGTCAAACCCCTGCCGGCCGAGGACCACAGCGCCCACACGGGTGGCCAGCAGGGCAGCGGCGCCGATAACGCCCAGGCCGCTGGCGCCGGCGCGGCCCAGGCGGCCCGGCTGCACGGTGATCAGGTGAGTGTGGTGGACAGCCAGGGCCGCTTCGTGCGGGTGTATGGCAACGCGGCGGTGATTGACGGCACCCTGGACCGCGACCTGCCCGGCCTGATCCGCCAGTACGCCAACTGAAACAGGCCGACCCGACCCCTTCCGTTTGTGCCCCACCTTATTCCGCTCTGGGCAGAATCGCGCTACACTGTTTGCTATGACTGAACCGCTCGACGCCGCGCTGCGGCCCAAGACCCTGACGGAATATGTCGGGCAGGAGCGCCTGAAGGAGAAGCTGACGGTGTACCTCCAGGCCGCCAAGGGCCGGCGCGAGGCGCTGGACCACACGCTGCTCTTTGGCCCGCCCGGACTGGGCAAAACCACCCTGGCGCACATCATTGCCCACGAGCTGGGGGTGAATATCCGCGTGACCTCGGGGCCCGCCATTGAAAAGCCGGGCGATCTGGCGGCCATCCTCACCAACAGCCTGGAGGAAGGCGACGTGCTGTTCATTGACGAGATTCACCGTCTGGGCCGCGTGGCCGAAGAGCACCTGTACCCGGCGATGGAGGATTTCAAGCTGGACATCGTGCTGGGCCAGGGGCCAGCGGCGCGCACCATTGAGCTGCCCCTGCCGCGCTTTACCCTGGTGGGCGCCACCACCCGCCCCGGCCTGATCACCGCGCCCATGCGCAGCCGCTTTGGCATCATTGAGCATCTGGAGTACTACACCCCCGAGGAAATCGGGATCAACCTGATGCGCGACGCACGCCTGCTGGGGTTCGGGCTGACCGAGGAATCGGCCATTGAGATCGGCGCCCGCTCGCGCGGCACCATGCGCATTGCCAAGCGCCTGCTGCGCCGCGTGCGCGACTACGCCGAGGTGGCGGGCGAGAGCACCATTGAGCTGCCCCGCGCCCAGGACGCCCTGGACAAACTGGGCCTGGACAGCGCTGGCCTGGACGACCGCGACAAGAAGTACCTGGAAACCCTGATTCACCGCTTTGCCGGCGGCCCGGTGGGCGTGGACACCCTGGCCACCGCCATCAGCGAGGACTCGCTGACCCTGGAAGACGTGTACGAGCCCTACCTGATCCAGCTGGGCTTTATCAAGCGCACGCCCCGGGGCCGCGTGGCCACCGCGCACGCCTATGACCACCTGGGCCTGCCCTTGTCGGGGCACCCCGACGACGGTCCGGGCTTCTACGCCAACTGACACGGAACTCAAGGGAGGCCATACCCGTCCGAGCCACTCGGTGGCCCCCTCACCCTTCCGTCGCTCCGCGCCTCCCTCCCTCTCCCACGAGGGGAGAGGGGAACACGGCAAGCGAGCACGAGGGATGCACGTCATTTTCATTCCGTATGAACGGGCAAGGCAGGGGGGCCGCTGGGCAAGTTGCCAGCGGCCCCCTCCTTTGTTGCTGGGCCGCGCTTCAGAACACAGCGGCCAGCCGCGACGGGTACACCTGCTCGCCCAAGCTGTAAAACTCGCAGAAACTCATGATCAGGGGGCGCCAGCGGTCCGGGTCCACATGGTGGCGCCGCGCCGGGTTCAGGATGGCGGGGGCAAAGAAACTGCGCGCCACGCGCACCTCCAGGGCCGTCAGGTGCGGGGCACTCAGAGGGCGGTCACCCAGCAACTCCACCTCCAGCTGCACCGGGCACTCGGCCACGCGGGGCGGCCAGCCGGGGGTGGCACGCCAGTACACTGGCCCCCATGAGCGACCTTCAGGTGCAAATCTTCGGCACCCGCAAAAGCAAGGAGACGCGCGCCGCCGAGCGCTTTTTCAAGGAGCGCAAGGTCAAGGTGCATTTTGTGGACCTGCACGAGCGGCCCATCAGCAAGGGCGAACTGACGCGCTTTGTGCAGAAGTACGGCCTGAACGCCCTGCTGGACCTGGACGGCAAGGCCTACGAGCGCAGCAACCTCGCGTACCTGCGCACCACCGAAGAGGGCGTGATCGCCAGGGTGATCGAAACGCCCGAACTGCTGAAGCTGCCGCTGGTGCGCGGCGGCAAGGTGCTGGCCGTGGGCGACGATGTGGAGGGCTGGAAAGCGATGGTGGCCCCGCAGTGAGCCGCCATCGCCCCAGGCGGGCCATCTGGCTGGCCCTGCTGGCCCTGGGCACGGCCGCCCCGCCCGGTGCGCAGGCGCTCGGGGGGGGCGCGGCCCCACGGCCAGCGGTTCAGGTGGTCCAGCGGCCCGGCGAGGTGCAGGTACTGCGCGGCGGGCGGCCTCTGCACACCTACCCGGTGCCCAGAGGCCAGGAAGCCCTGACCCTGGTGAGCGGCGGCACGCTGGCCCTGGTGACGCAGCCGCAGGGCCAGTGGGCCGACTACCGCCTGCAGCTCTTTGACCTGGGCACCGGACACCTGCTGTCGCAGCAGACGCAGGTGGGGCGGGTATCGCGGCTTTATGCCCTGGGGGGCGACGTGTTCGTGGAAGCCACCAGTTCGGGGGGGGCTGCCATTGCAGATCGCACCCTGGTGCAGCCTCTGCGCGGTCCGGCCCGTGGCCTGGAGATTGATGGCTGGCGCCAGGCCCAGAACGCACAGAGCGTCCTGTTCAATTCCCCGAACGGCGCCTACAGCCCCTACGAACCCGTGGCGCTGAACTTCTCCCGCTACGACCTCAGCACCCGCCACTTGCAGGCCCTGAGTTTTGCTGTGCCCACCCGGCCCGGCTGCGGCCCGGTTGCAAAGGACGGCACCCTGGACGAGCGCGAGACCTACACGGCCCGCGAGGTGGTGGCGACCCGCCACGACGCCTGCGGGGTGTTCGAGGCGCACTTTGACTGGACTGCACCGGGTATACGCCCAGTGGTCAGGCCTCTCAAGTAAGAGGCACCAGGCACGCAGGGCAGCAGGCGACGTCAGTTGGAACTGCCGGCCAGCCGCGCCGGCAGACCTGTGGGCCGCTCTCCAGGCCAGCTTCAGCGGCCACCAGACACATCCAGCGTTGTGCCTGTCACGTAGCTGGCCTCGGGCGAGAGAAGCCACACAATGGCGTGGGCCACCTCGGCAGGCAGGCCACCGCGCCCCAGCGGAACCGTGCTGCTCAGGCGCGCCACCCGGCCCGGTTCACCGCCCAGCGCATGAATCTCGGTGTCAATCAGGCCAGGGCGAACGCCGCAGACACGGATGCCTTCGGCCGCCACCTCCCGCGCCAGCCCCACAGTCAATGTATCCACCGCCGCCTTGGCCGCCGCGTAGTCCACGTATTCGCCGGCTGACCCCAGCACCGCTGCCCGGGACGAGACATTCACGATGACGCCGCCCGCGCCCCCATGGCGGGTGGACATCTGCCGCACCGCCGCGCCCGCGCACAGGAAAGCACCCACCACGTTGGTCTCCAGCACCCGGTGCAGGCGGGCCGCGTCCAGTTCTTCCACCCGCGCCTGCCGCTCCAGCAGGCCCGCGTTGTTGACCAGGCCGGTCAGTGGGCCAAAGGCCGTGCTGACCTCATGAAACAGCCGCTCGACCTCTTCGGGGCGGGCCACATCGGCCTGGACGGCCAGGGCTTGCCCGCCTGCCGCCTCAATGTCAGCCACCACCCGGCGCGCCGCCTCGCCGTTCTGGCGTTAGTTGACCCCCACCCGCCAGCCTCGAGCCGCCGCGAGCACTGACACGGCCGCCCCTATGCCCCGCCCACCCCCGGTGACCATCAGCGTGCCGGCCACTGGCCTCTAGCCCTCCACCGGCACGAGCCGGATGCGGGTGTTGTGGAAGGTGCTGCCGCCGCCCAGATCGGTCAGCGTCTGCGCGGTCAGTTCGTTGATGCTGGTGCCGTCGGGGGCCGACAGCCCCCACCACGTCCCTTCCACCACCGCCGTGCCGGGCTGCGCGGCGTCCGTCACCTTGACGCGGCGGCGCACCGCCCCGATTTCAGATTCCAGGCGGGCATACCCGGCGTCTTGCAGGCCGTACGCCTGGGCATCCTGCGGGTGAACCAGCACACAGGGCTCGCTGCCCTCGGCGCGGTTCAGGTTCTCCAGCACGCCGTAGGTGGAATTCAGGAAATGGTGCGCGGGGGGGGTCAGCAGGCGCACGGGGTACTCGGCGTTCAGGGCCGCCCGGGGCTCGCGGTGCTGCGGCGCGGGCGACAGCTGCACCTTGCCGCTGGGGGTTTCGGCGCCGTGGGCGTAGGGCAAAAAGAGGTCCGGCAGGCTCAGCGGCACGCTGCCCTCGGCCTTCAGCCGCTCGGGGGTGATGCCTGCGAGGTGTGGATGCCCGGAGTTCAGCACCTCGGCCAGCAGGTCGTCCACCGTCCAGTACACGCTGGGTTCGGTCACGCCCAGGCGGCGGGCAAGCTGCTGCATCACCCAGGAATTGGGCCGGGCCTCGCCGGGGGCCGCCAGTTCCGCGTGGTTGTAGCCCAGGAAGTGGTGGCCGTAACTGGTGTACAGGTCCGGGTGTTCGGCAAAGGTGGTGGCGGGCAGCACATAGTCGGCCAGCTGGGCGGTTTCGGTCATGGCCTGTTCCAGCACCACCACCAGCAGGTCGCCCCGCTGCAGGCCCGCGCGCACCCGCCCGGCGTCGGGGGCCACCACGGCGGGGTTGCAGTTATAGATCACCGTGGCGCCCAGGCCGGCTTCGGGGTGCAGGGCGCGGGCGTACTCGTTCATGTTGACGTGCGGCGTGTCCGGGCGGATCAGGTGCGCGCCGCCCAGCCGGGTGCGGTTAAGTTTGAAGGCCCCGCTGGCACTCAGGGCGCAGCCGCCGCCCCTGTGGCGCCAGTCGCCGGTCAGGGCGGGCAGCAGGGTCACGGCGCGCAGGTTGGTGCCGCCGTGTTCATGGCGGGTCATGCCGTAGCCCACGCGGATGTAGGTGGGCCGCGTGGTGCCAATCGCCTGGGCAAAGGCGCGGATCACGTCGGCGTCCAGGCCAGTCACCTCGGCGGTGCGCGCCGGGGTCCACTCGGCGGCGGCCTGCTGCACGTCCTCAATGCCCACGGTGGCCTCGGCGATATACTCGGCGTCGGTCCAGCCGTGGGCGAACAACTCGTGCATCACGCCCAGGGCCAGCGCGGCGTCGGTGCCGGGCTTCAGTTTCAGGTGCTCGTCGGCGTAAGCGGCGGTGCGGTTGCGGTAGGGGTCCACCGCGATGATCCGCGCCCCGGCCTTGCGCGCGGCCGTCAGGTGCGGCGTGAGGTGGCTGTTGGTGGACAGCGAATTGATGCCCCACAGCACGATCAGGCGGGCGTGCGCCACGTCGCGCGGGTCCACGGCGTAGCGCGTGCCGTAGCCCATGGCCCAGGCCTCGCTGCCGGCGGTGGCGCAGATGGTCTCGTCCAGCTCCGGGGCGCCCAGCGCGCGGAACAGCGCGTGGACGTGGGTGCCTTCCATCAGGCCCATGGTGCCCGCGTAGTTGTAGCGCAGCAGGCCCTGGGGGCCCCGGGTGTCCAGCACCTGCCGCAGCCGGGCGGCGATGTCGTCCAGGGCCTCGTCCCAGCTCACCCGCCCCCACACCGGGGCCTCGGTTTTGGCGTTCAGGCGCTTCAGGGGGTACAGGGGCCGCTCGGGGTGGTTGGCGCGGGCGGGGTAATGCACGGTTTTGGCACAGGCAAACCCGCGCGTGATGGGATGCGCGGGGTCGCCCGTCAGTTTGGTCATGCGTTCCTGGCTGTCCTCGCCGCGCGTGAGGGTCACCTTCAGCCGGCAGGCGTCGGGGCAGTCCAGGGGGCAGGTGAGCAACACGTCGCGCGCGGGCAGGGCCGTCATGCCGGGCAGTCTAGAGCGGCGGCCCAGGGCGCACTCAGAGCCACTTTACACAGCGCGCAGCAGGCCAGGGTCAGCCGGGGCGCAGGCCCAGCCCCTGGGCCGCCAGGGCCGCGCGCAGGAGCTGCACCGCCCTGGGGCCCACGCCGTGCAGGGCCAGCAATTCGCGCTCGCTGCGCTGGGCCACGGCCGCCAGGGTGGTGAGGCCAGCGGCCGTCAGGGCCCGGGTGGCCGGACGGCCAATACCGGTGGGCAGCGCCTCACTCATGGCACATTCAGCGGCCAGGACGCGCCAAAACGGTCATTCCGCCAGGCGAAGTGGGTGCTGAACCCGTCGTTCCCGGTGGGCATCAGCACTTCCCCAGCCTCCGACAATCCGGTAAATACGCGCCCAAAGTCCGCCGCCGTGAGGCCATCCACGAACAGCGACAGGAAGGGCGTAAAGGTCAACGCATGGGCAACGGGGCTGTCAGCCATGCGCAGGCGCTGCCCGGCCAGTTCCACCTCGGCGGTCATGATCGTGCCGGGCGCCCCTGGGCCATCTGGGCCAGAGTCCTGCCGGGCAAGTTCCCGGGCGCCCGGAAACAGCGAGAAGGAGAGCACCCGCGCCTCGGCGGCGCGGCCTTCAGACATCAGGGCGGGAACAAGCTGGGACATAGAGGGCTCCTGGAAGCGTGAAAGCGCCACCTTGAAGGGGTCAGGGCCGGGCGGTGATCTGCTGCACCGCCCAGCCGTTCCCGTCGGGGTCCTTCAAAAAAATGAAGCCCACATGGTTCAGGTCGTCGGCGGCGGTGGCGGGCCGGGGCCCCTGCGGGCCCAGCACCTGCACGTCGCTGACCGCCACGCCCCGTGAACGCAGCTCGGCGTGGGCGGCCCGCACATCGTTCACCACGAGTTGCAGCCCCTGAAGGGTGCCCGGGGCCATAGGGCTCAGGCCGTCGCCCAGCACCACCGAGCAGCCTGAACCGGGCGGGGTGAGCTGCACCAGCCACCGCCCAGCACCGTGTCGTGATCCACGGCGAACCCCAGGCCCCCGGCGTAAAAGGCCACCGACCGCGCCACGTCACTGACCGGCACCACCACGACTTCCAGGGTCCAGTTCATTCTCAGTCTCCGGGCTGGGCCAGCGGAGCGGCCTCGTCGGTGGCTGTGTCGGTGGCCGTGGGGTGGGCAGCCCCGGACGACCGCAGCCCCAGGGCCAAGCCCACGGCCAGCACGCCCACGCCCGCGGCCACCAGGAAGGCGAGGTGCAGGCCAGCCACCTGGGCCTGCGGCGCCGCCACCCCGGCCGCCACCTGCTGGGCCGCGCGCCCGGCCATCAGGGCCACCAGCAGCGCCGTACCGGCCGCCCCCGCCACCTGTTGCAGGGTGCTGAGAATCGCGCTGCCGTGCGAGTACAGGTGCGGCGGCAGCGGCGACAGGCTGCTGGTAAACACGGGCGTGAACAGCAGGGCCAGCCCCCCGCTCAGGGTGAGGTGCAGCGCCAGCAGCGCCCAGATGGGGGTGGCGGTGTCAATGCGGCTGAGGCCCACCAGCACCGCCGTCATGAGGATGGTGCCGGGCACCGCCAGCGGGCGCGGCCCAATGCGGTCGTACAGTCGCCCCACGCTGGGGGCCAGCAGGCCCATGAGCAGACCACCCGGCAGCAGCAGCAGGCCCGTCTGCAGGGTGCTGAGACCGCGCAGGTTCTGCAGGTACAGGGGCAGCAGAATCATGCCGCCGAACAGCGCGATCATGGCCATCACCATCAGGCCCACACCCAGGGCAAACTGCGGAAAGCGGAAGGCCCGCAGGTCCAGCAGCGGGGCGTCGCGCCGCCCCAGCACGACCTGCCGCCACAGAAAGGCCACCAGCGCCAGCCCGCCCACCAGCAGCGGCGCGGCCGTGGCGGCGCTCAGTCCACTGCCGCCCTCCCCCACCTGACTCAGGGCGTAGACCAGTCCACCAAAGCCCAGCGCCGCCAGCGGCACCGACAGCAGGTCCAGTGCCACAGGCCGGGGCGTGCCCACGTTGCGCAGGGTGCGCGCGCCGTATGCCAGGGCCGCCAGCGCCACCGGCAGCACGAACACGAACAGAAAGCGCCAGGGCAGCCCCTGCAAAATCAGCCCGGAGACGGTGGGCCCAATGGCCGGGGCCACCGAGATGACAATGCTGAGGTTGCCCATCACGGCCCCGCGCTGCTGGGCGGGCACCAGGGTCAGCACCGTGGTCATGAGCAGCGGCAGCATGATGGCCGTGCCAGACGCCTGCACCACCCGCGCCAGCAGCAGCGGCACGAAGCCCGGGGCAAGCGCGGCCAGCAGCGTGCCCACGCAGAACAGGCCCATGGCGGTCAGGTACACCGTCCGGGTGGCGAGGCGTTGCAGCAAAAAGCCGGTAATGGGAATCACCACCGCCATCGTGAGCATGAACGCGGTGCTGAGCCACTGGGCCAGCCGGGCGCTCACGTTCAGGTCGGCCATCAGGCGGGGCAGGGCCACATTCATGATGGTCTCGTTCAGAATCACCACGAAAGCAGAAACGAGCAGCACCAGAATGACGGTGCGGTCACGCGGCAGCAGGGTGTCGGGCGCGGTCATGGGGGGCCTCCGGGGGCAGGGGTTAGCGGGCCTGATAGGCCGCGTGCAGGGCGTCGAGCAGGTGGGTTTCGGGCCCGCCCGGTTCGGTCAGGCGCAGGCGGCGGGTCACCATGCTGTTCCAGGCCCCGGCCGCTTCATAGGGCGCCGTGGGGGTCAGGTCCGGCAGGCGCAGGCCCACGTCGGCGGCCTTCACCCCGGGCTGCACCAGGGCAAACTTGCGGCCCGCGCGGGTCAGGCCCACAGAGGTCTCGGTGGGGGCCACGCCCACGTCCTCCCCAAAGGTCTGGGCGTGGGCCAGCAGCGCCGTCCAGAGCGGCTGCCACATCGCCTTCTTGCCGCTGAACACGGCGGCGGTGCGCTCGGTGGCCGGGGCGCGGCGGGTCTCGGCCTTCAGCAGGGCCGCCGCCACAGCAGTCGCGTGTCCATGCCCCAGGCCGTATTCGGCCTTCAGCCACGCCACGATCTCGCCGTGGCGTTCCAGGCCCTGGGTTTCGGCCAGCGCCCGGAACTCAGGCACGGTTTTGCCGGTCTTGTTCCGCACAGTGTCCAGATACGCCTGGAACGACATGCTCAGCCGGCCGGGGCGGGCTCGGCGTTCAGCAGCCAGTGAATCCCGTAGCGGTCGGTCAGGTGCCCGAAGGTCGAGCCCCAGAACGAGGGGCCCAGGGGGTGCGTGACCGTGCCGCCTTCGGCCAGCCTGTCAAAGGTGGCGTGAGCCTCTTCGGCACTGGCGCACTGCAGCATCAGGGAAACCGACTGGCTGCGCGCCGTGTCCTGGGTCATGTCCGAGGCCAGCAGGGTCAGGTCGCCCGACACCAGACGGCCGTGCAGCACATGCCCGTGCAGCTCTGGGGGCATCTGCGCGGCCACGGGGGACTCGCCCGCCAGCATCAGGTCGAGGGTGCCGCCCAGGCACTGCTGGTAAAAGGCCATCGCCTCCTGACAGGCACCGTTAAAACCGAGGTAGGGCTGAAGCTGGGGCATACAAGGCTCCTTTGGACGTTTGGGACAGCAGCAGCCAGCCGTCACGCGACCACGCGACAGAGAACAAATGTGCCCGAACTTCCTTTAGCTCGTTTAGCTTAAAACAGAACACTCCTAAATTGCAAGTGCCGACTCCATTTTCTGGAGTAGACCGGGTACACTGAGGGCTCGATGCCTGGAAAGCGCGTCTACAACGACGGCTGTGCGGCGGCTCACGCCCTGGACCTGATCGGGGAACGCTGGGCGCTGCTGGTGGTGCGCGAGTTGCTGCCCGGCCCGCGCCGCTTCATTGATCTGCAGACCAGCCTGTGCGGGATCAGCCCCACAGTGCTGACCCAGCGCCTGACCGACCTGGAGGCCGTAGGTGTGGTGCGGCGCGAGCAGTGGCCGCCCCCTGCCAGCACGCGGGTGTACGCCCTGACCGACTGGGGCCGCGAACTGGAACCGGTGCTGCAGGCCCTGGGCCGCTGGGGCGCCCGCTCGCCGCGCCGCCCAGCCCAGGCACCCATCACCACCGCCACGCTGCTGACGGCCCTGAAAACCATGAATGCCGGCGCCCTGCGCGGCGTCATTGGCCTGAATCTGGGCCCCGAGACCTACACCGTGCGCCTGAACGGCCCCCACGCCGAGGTCACCCCGGGCCTGGACCCGGCGGCCACCCTCACCCTCAGCGGCGAGGTGGGCGCGCTGGGGGCGGTGATTTTTGGCGGGCAGCCGCTGGCAGCGGCAGAGGCAGCGGGCACAGTCCGGCTTCAGGGGGACCGCGCCCTGGCAGACGCCTTTGTCCACGCCTTTCCGCTGCCGCCGCTGGTGGAGGCCTGACGGCGGTCTTCCGTTCCGCTCGAACCACAAGACCTGAAGGTGAACCCTTCAGGTCTTACTAGTTCCCGCTCTGAGCGCGGAACCCAGCAGAAAGGGGGTAAAGACCCACCCTTCTGCTGAGGCCCCCAACGTCACTGGGACAGGATCAACGGTCCCCAGAGCCCTCGGTGCGGGCGAGACTGCGCCGGCGTGATTGAGCCCTGGGGTAAAGCTGGCCGCCGCTCTGGAGCGCCTGCAGAGACCTGTTCCAGCCTGAGTGGGGCCCTCAGCGCAGAATGCCGCGCGCGGCGAAGGCGGCGCGGACCACGCCCGCCTGCGTCTGGCCGTACATGGCCTGCGCGGTGTCCACCGTGGCCTGGGCGGCGGCGGCGAAGCTGGTGTCGGGCCGGAAGCGGAACTGGGCATTGATGATGATGCGGTCGGCCACGTAGGCCCCCAGCCCCTGGCGGATGTCCCACAGGGCGCGCGACCAGATCTCGCCGTCGGCGTGCACCTCGCCGCGCACGTCCTCGGGGTAGTGCTTGTTGGTGTCGGCGCGGCGAATGCAGTGCGGCGTGGTGGTCGTGTACGACACGCTGTCCCAGTCCATCAGGCAGGGCAGGGGCGTGCGGATGGGCGCGCCGTAGGCTTTGGCCACCGCCTCGCCCACGGTGAGGGCCAGATAGTCCCCAAAAGCCTCGCCAATCGAGCCGGCTTCCAGGCTGGCGCCAAAGCCGGGCACCTGCGCGGCGTGCACCGCATGGCCGTACTCGTGGACGATCACCTCGCCGTCCTCGGCGTCGTCCACGCCACCCTTGCCCAGCCGGATGATGTCGGGCTGGTCGTTCTGGTACGAGTTGTCGAGGCCGTACTGACCCACCTTCAGCTGCTGCTGGTCGCTGTTCACCGCCGGCAGGGTGCGCCCGAAGCCCAGGGACTGCAGGTATTTCTGCGCTTCCGTGACCCAGAAGTAGGCCATCACCTGCTCGAACTGGTCCTGATCGCGCGTGAAGTTGAAGGGCCCGGCGCCGTACACGGGCGTGCCGGTTTCGCTCACCACCCGGGCGTATTGCCCACTGAGATACCCGCTGCCGTCCAGGTGGGTGAGGGTCACGGCGTAGTAGGCGCTGGCCGGCACCGCCGAGGCCGCGTCCTTGTTGTCGGTCAGGTTCTGGTTTCCGGTGGACTGCACGGGGTTGGTCAGAAACACCCGGGCCGCCGCCGTGGTCTGCCCGGTGGGGGGCTTGCCGCTGCCGCCCTGCGCACCCAGGGTTGGGGCGCTCAGGGTCGCCGCTGGGGTCTCCTGACCGCAGGCGGCCAGCAGCGAAAGGCTCAGGAACCCCGTGAGGGCCATCCGGGAGATGAGTTTCATGGTGCGGGCAGTGTACCGCAGCCCGGGGCCACTGGCACGGAAGGAGGCTCAGTCCCAGTCGGGCCGGGCCTGGGGCGGGTTGGCGATGCGGGCGGCCTCGCCCTGCTCCAGCGCGGCGATGCGGGCCATGTCCTCGGCCGTCAGGCGCAGGGTCTGGGCCTGCAGGTTGCTGGCAAGATTCTCGCGCTTGGTGCTGGAAGGAATCACGCTGTGGCCCTGCCCCAGCGCCCAGGCGAGGGCCACCTGGGCCGGGGTGGCGTTATGCGCGCGGGCAATGTCCTGCAGCACCTCGTCGCCCATCACCTTGCCCACCGCCAGCGTCATGTACGAGGTGAGGTGCAGGCCTTCCTGGCGGGCAAACTCCACCAGCGTGCGGTTTTGCAGGTACGGGTGAATTTCGACCTGATTGGTGGCAATGGGCACGCCGCCCAGCACCTCGCGCGCCTGCTTCAGCCCGGCAATGTTGAAGTTCGACACGCCGATCTCGCGGGTCAGGCCGGCCTCGCGGGCCTCGGCCAGTGCCGACAGGTATTCCTCTGGGCGCACCTCTCCCCTGGGCACCGGCCAGTGAATCAGGGTCAGGTCCACCTGTTCCACGCGCAGCTTCTCCAGGCTCTGGCGCAGGCTGTCCAGCAGCGCCTCTCGGCGGTAATTGGCGGGCTTGATCTTGGTGGTCAGGTACACCTGTTCGCGTGGCACGCCGCTTTGCGAAAGCACCTCGCCAATCTCGGCCTCGTTGTCGTAGCCCTGCGCGGTGTCAATGGCGCGGTAGCCCAATTCCAGTGCGTCAGCCACCACCCGGCGCACCACGTCGTCTTTCAGTCGAAACGTGCCCAGTCCAAATGCCGGTACAGTCATGTCGGTTCCTCCTGTGTGGGGCAGGATAGGCCAGCCAGGGAGGGGGGTCAGTTCCGGGGGCCGTAGCCGTCCAGACCGCGCCCCCGCCAGCCCCACGAAAAGGCCGGGTCACGAACGTCCAGCACCGGGTGCCGGGTGGTCCAGGTGACGCCGCCCAAGCCCATGTCCACTGTGACCAGCCCCGTGGTGCCCAGCGCCCACACCCACAGGGGCGCCAGCAGCCAGGGCAGAAGGCGGTGCCTGGAGCACAGAAACCGCCGCAGACCATGAACGACCAGCGCAGAGCCCAACAGATACACAGCCCAGTCCAGCAGCAGCGGCGCCAGAAAGTAGGCGTATTCCGCGCTGGAGACCAGTCCCCAGTGCGTGAAGGCCAGGGGAAAGCCGTACTGGTAGAGCGTGGCGTAACCCTGATCCCAGCTCGCTCTCACGTCCACCGTAGTGCGCATGGTGGCGTGGTGCAGCAGCACCCAGGACAGCGGGAGGGTCCAGCGCAGGTGGAGCAGCAACGCGGGCTGGCCGGGCGGCGTCACTCCAGCCCAAAGCGCGACGGCCAGCGCCCGAAGGAGACCAGCGCCAGCAGGCCGCCCAGCAGCGCCGGTGTCTGGTCCCCTATCACCAGCCACAAGCCCATCAGCAGCACCCCCAATGCCCGGAGCATCCAGCGCCAGGGCAGCTCCAGGGCCATGAGCAGCGCCGCCAGACCCTCCAACAGCGCACCGAACAGAACTTGCATGCCCTCCCCTACGCGCCCCCGCGGCCAAACGTTGCCGCTGTCCGGTCCCGGCCCATGCGCGCGGGATAGACTGCCTGTCATGATCGGAAAGACGTATACCACGATGCTGGGCGACAAGGAGCTGAGCATCGAAACGGGCAAGCTGGCGAAGCTCGTCAGCGGCAGCGTGACCCTGCGCTACGGCGACACGGTGGTGCTGGTGACCGCGCAGGCCCGCGAAGAAAAGAGCACGCTGGACTTTCTGCCCCTGACGGTGGAATTTGAAGAGCGCCACTACGCCGTGGGCAAGATTCCCGGCTCCTTTCACCGCCGCGAGGGGCGCCCCGGCGAGCGGGCCATCCTCTCGGCGCGCATCACCGACCGGCAGCTGCGCCCGCTGTTTCCCAAGGGCTACCGCCACGAAACGCAGGTGATTATCACGGTGCTCTCGGCCGACGGCCAGAACCTGCCGGACGTGCTGGGGCCCATCGGCGCCTCGGCCGCCCTGACCATCAGCGATATTCCCTGGCAGGGGCCCACCGCCTGCGTGCGGGTGGGGCAGGTGGACGGGCAGTTCATCCTGAACCCCACCACCGACCAGCTGGCGCACAGCCGCCTGGACCTCGTGGTGGCGGGCACCCGCGACGCCGTGATGATGGTGGAGGCCGGCGCCCAGGAGGTCAGCGAGGACGATCTGGTGGCCGCCATTGAATTTGCCCACGCGGGCATGCAGGGCGTGCTGGACCTGATTGAGCGCATGCGCGCCGAACTGGGCCAGGAGAAATTCAACTTCCTGGCCGACGGCGACCTGAGCACCGACCTCGTGCCGGAACTGGCCGAGCAGGCCCGCGCCGCCGGGCTGCGCGACGCCCTGCTGACCGTGAAGAAAAAGGAGCGCAGCGCGAACCTCAAGGCCCTGCGCGACCGCCTGATTCAGGCCCGCATCCCCGAAGGCGAGATCGAAGGCGCCGAGGAGCGCGTCGCCGCCCTGAAAAGCGCTTTTGGCAAGGTGGAAAAGCAGGAACTGCGCCGCCTGATTCTGGAAAACGACCTGCGCGCCGACGGCCGCAACGCCAAGACGGTGCGCCCCATCTGGATTGAGGCCCGCGCGCTCCCCCGGGCGCACGGCAGCGCGATCTTCACGCGCGGCGAGACGCAGGTGCTGGGCGTGGCGACCCTGGGCACCGAGCGCGACGAGATTCTGATCGACGACCTGACGAGTGAAACCGGCGACAAGTTCCTGCTGCACTACAATTTCCCGCCGTACTCCACCGGCGAGGTCAAGCGCATGGGCGGGCAGTCCCGGCGTGAAGTGGGCCACGGGCACCTCGCCAAGCGCGCCATCCGCGCGGTGCTGCCCAGCTTTGAAGAGTTCCCCTACGTGATCCGCCTGGTGGGCGAGGTGCTGGAATCCAACGGCTCCAGCTCCATGGCGACCGTCTGCGCGGGCACTCTGGCCCTGATGGACGCAGGCGTGCCCATCAAGGCGCCCGTGGCCGGCGTGGCGATGGGCCTGGTGATGGAAGGCGAGCAGTACCGCGTGCTGACCGACATCCTGGGCCTGGAAGACGCGCTGGGCGACATGGATTTCAAGGTGTGCGGCACGGCCCAGGGCGTCACGGCCCTGCAGATGGACATCAAGGTGGGCGGTATCACCCCGCAGATCATGCGTGAGGCGCTTTCGCAGGCCCGGGAAGGTCGCCTGCACATCCTGGGCAAGATGGCCGAGGTGCTGCCCAGCCCCCGTCCCGAACTCTCCCCCACCGCCCCACGCATCATCAGCCTGAAGATCAACCCCGAGCTGATCGGCAAGGTGATTGGCCCCGGCGGCAAGCAGATCCGCGAACTGGAGGCCATGGGCGCGCAGATCACGGTGGAGGAAGACGGCACCATCCGCGTGTTTTCCGCCGACAGCGCGGCGGCCGAAGCCGTCAAGGCGCGCATAGAGGGCCTGACCCGCGAAGCCAAGGTGGGCGAGACCTTTACCGGCACCGTGGTCAAGACCGCGCCGTTCGGGGCGTTTGTCAACCTGTTCCCCGGTCAGGACGGCATGCTGCACATCTCGCAGATGAGCGAGGAGCGGATCAATGCGGTTGAGGACGTGCTGAACGTGGGCGACAAGCTGCAAGTGAAGATCGCCAACATTGATGACCGCGGCAAGATTGACCTGATCCGCCCCGAGCTGGAAGGCAAGGTGGCCCCCCGCGAGCCCCGCGCGCCGCGCCCTGGTGGCGACCGTGGTGGGCGCCCACCCCGCCGCGACTGAACGAAACCCCCAGACCTGAAAGACCCCCAGCCAGGACGGTTGGGGGATTTTCACTCTTTAGAGCGGTTGACAAAAGAACCCCCTCACCCCTCGCTGCGCGAGGCCCTCTCCCACGAGGGGAGAGGGTCAAGAACCAACATCATCTTTCTATCAACTGCTCTAACCTTTGTATGGGCTGCGCGGCCCCGTGGCCCGCTGTGCAGCCCACGCCGCTACAGCCACGTTCGTCAACCCAAAGAAAAGCGCCCCTTCCATGTTCTGGAAAGGGCGCCCGCTGCTTGTTTCTGCTCAGCGAATGGTGGTCTGAAAGCAGGCGGTGGCGGTTTCGCCAGCGGTCAGGGTGCCCAGGTTCAGGGTCAGGGTGCCCCGGCCAAAGGTGCCGCCCGTGGTCGTCAGGGTGCCGGTGTCGGCGTCGGCCGCGCTGGTGCGGTAGGTGACCCCGGCGCGCGTGACCTTCACCCCGAAGCCGGTGGCCGCGCTGGGCTCCTCGGCGTCATAGGCGGTGAGCAGGGCGTCCACATTGCCGGGCACCTGGTCGGTCAGCACGTAGCCGGGCAGGTCGGCGCCGCCCAGGTTGCTGGCGTCCAAGCAGTATTCCAGCACCTCGCCGGGCTTGCCGCCGCCCGTCGTCCCGAAGCGGGCCACACCGCCATTGTCGCGCACATCGGCCGTCACGTTGCGCACGCGCTTGGCGACGTCATTCAGGACGAAGCGGGTGGTCACGGCCGCCGAGGTGTTGTTGGCGGCGTTGGTGTCGCCCGCGGCCACGAGGCTGGCGGTGTTCTGCACACTCTTGACGCCGCCCACAGGCCGGATGGTGGCGTCAGCCGGCGCCGTGACCGTCAGGGTCAGGTCGGTGTTCGCGTTGGCCGCCACGCTGGTCAGGGTCCAGGTCACGGTGCGGGTGCCCGCAGTGTAGGTCCCGCCATTGTCGGCGCTCACGAAGGTCAGGCCTGCGGGCAGCACATCGGTCACCGTCACGCTGCCGCTGGCCGTGGCCGTGGTGTTGGCCACGCGGATGGTGTAGGCGAAGGTGTCGCCCGGCTTGGCAAACGCAGGCCCCGTCTTGGTGACCGCCAGATCAAAGGTGACGCTGACGGTGTCGGTATCGGTGGCGCTGTTGTTGCCGGGGGTGGGGTCAGTCGTCCCGCTGGGCACGGCAATGGTGGCGATGTTCGACACGCTGCCCGTCGTAGCGGTGACGTTCGCGGTGATCGTGATCTCGTAGAACTGACCACTGGCCAGAGCGGGCAGGGCGAACCCACCAACGCTTTCCAGCTGGGCAATCGTCGGAGCCGTGCTGCACTGCCCCGGGGTGCCCGAGCAGGCCACTGCTGTCTTCGTGAGGCCGGTGGCAACGGCGTCCCTCAGCACCGCGCCGGTGACCGCACTGGGGCCGTTGTTGGTCACGCGGATGGTGTAGGTGGTCGCGGTCCCGGTGGTCACACTGCTGACCCCGTTGGTCTTGATGATCGCCAGATCGGCCACCGGAGTCACGGTGTCGGTGTCGGTGGCGCTGTTGTTGCCGGGGGTGGGGTCAGTCGTCCCGCTGGGCACGGCAATGGTGGCGATGTTCGACACGCTGCCCGTCGTAGCGGTGACGTTCGCGGTGATCGTGATCTCGTAGAACTGACCACTGGCCAGAGCGGGCAGGGCGAACCCACCAACGCTTTCCAGCTGGGCAATCGTCGGAGCCGTGCTGCACTGCCCCGGGGTGCCCGAGCAGGCCACTGCTGTCTTCGTGAGGCCGGTGGCAGCCGCGTCCCTCAGCACCGCGCCGGTCACACTGCTGGGGCCGTTGTTGGTCACGCGGATGGTATAGGTGGTCGCGGTCCCGGTGGTCACACTGCTGACCCCGTTGGTCTTGGTGATCGCCAGATCGGCCACGGGGGTCACGGTGTCGGTGTCGGTGGCGCTGTTGTTGCCGGCGGTGGGGTCGGTCGTCCCGCTGGGCACCGCGATGGTCGCCGTGTTCGCCACGCTCCCACTGGTGGCGGTCACGGTGGCGGTCACCGTGATCTCGTAGAACTGACCACTCGCCAGAGCGGGCAGGGCGTAGCCGTTTTGCAGCTGGATCACGCTGGGGGTGGTGCCCGCCGTGCACTGCCCGGGGGTCCCCGAGCAGGCCACCGCCGTGAAGGTCAGGCCCGCCGGCGCGGCGTCGGTCAGGGTGGCGCCGGTGACGGCACTGGGGCCGTTGTTCGTCACGCGAAGGGTGTACGTGGTCGTGCCGCTGGCGTTCACGGCCCCCACACCGTCGGTTTTCGTGATGGCCAGATCGGCCACCGGGGTCACAGTCAGTCCGGCCGTGGCATTGCTTGGCGCAGGCAGGCTCTGGCCGTTGATGGTGCCCGTCACCGATGAACCGGCGATGGTGTTGGTCGCGGGGCCCGTGGCCGCTGCCGCAGGGACCTGCACGTTCAGCACCACCGAGCAACCCCCCGCCGGCAGGGTGCCGCCGGTCAGGGCGTAGCGGCCCGAGGTGGTGGTCACGGTGCCTGCGCCCCGGCAGGTGTCGGTGGTCACGCCGCTGATAGTCAGGCCCGTCAGGCCCGTCGTGGCGGCGATATCGTCGGTCAGGGTGAAGGCGGTGGCCGCCACGCCATTGGGGTTCGTGACATTGATGGTCAGCTGGGTGGTGCCGCCCTGGGGCACGCTGGCCGGGTTAAAGCTCTTGCTGACCACCGGGGCCAGGGGCGTGACGGTCAGGGTGGGGCTGTTGGACGCGGCGCCGCGCGTGGGCGTCTCCGTGCTGTTCACCCCGCTCGTGGTGTTGGGGTTCACGCCAATCTGGGTGCCGCGCACGCTCACCGTAATGGTGCAGCTGCTGTTGGCCGCCAGGGTGGGCACCGTGAGGTTCAGGGCCGTGGCCCCCACCGTCAGGGCCGGGCTGTTGGTCGCCGCGCAGGTGCCGCCGATGGTGGTGCTGGCCACGTTCATGCCGCTCAGCGTGTCGGTGAAGTTCAGGTTGGTCAGCGCGGGGTTGGTGCTGGGGTTGGGGTTGGTGACCGTAAAGGTGATGGTGCTGGTGCCATTCAGCGCCACAGTGGCCGGGGCAAAAGCCTTGCTGATGGTGGGCGCGGTGTTGCTCACCAGGGTGGCTGTGGTGGTCGTGGTCAGGGTCCCGGTGGAGCCCTGCAGCGTGTTGGCCGACACCGTGTTGGTGTAGCTGCCCGGCGTGTTCGCCACGTTCACCGTGGCGGTGATGGTGCAGCCGCCCACAGGAATGGTGGCGCCTGCCGCCAGGGTAATGGCGTTGGCGGTGGCCGTCAGGGTATTGACCGAGGTTTTACAGGTACCGGCCAGGCTGCCGGTGTTCACCGTCATGCCGGTGGGCATGGTGTCCACCAGATCGCTGTACAGGTAGTAGGGCGCCAGGTTGCTGTTCCCCACCGTCAGGGTCAGGGTGCTGGTGGTGGCCGGCGCCTGCAGGGGGCTGGGCGAGAAGCTCTTGTTCAGGGTTGGGGTGTTGGGCACCACGTTGCACGACGCGAGGTCACTCACCCCGGGCAACGAGCCCTTCAGTGTGGCCGCCCCGGAGCCGCCGCTCAGATTGTCCAGGCCGTACAGCGACCCGCTGACCGACACGTAGAAGCGGTTGGTCACGGGGTCAATGGCCAGGCCGTTCAGCGAGTTGGAAGTGGTGCCGCTGATGGTCACCACTTTGGTGGCGGTGTAGGCGGTGTTGGTCCCGTTGGGGGTCAGGCGGTAGAGCGCGCTGGCCCCCGCCGTGGTGTTGCTGATAGACCACAGCTGTCCACTGGGATCAAAGGAGATGTCGCCGTTGGTGCCGCCGGCAGCGTCAATATCCGAGCCCGTGATGGGCCGGGACGCCCCGAAGGTGCGCGTGGCAATGTTCACGGCGCTGATGGTGGCGTCGCTCCAGTAGGTCAGCAGGGTGCCGTCCGAGGCGAAGGTGGCCCCCACCAGGGTCGAACCAAAGCTGTTGGTCATCTGGCCCACAGCCGTGGCGCTGGGCGCCCCCACCTTGGGATCGAGCCTGTAGAGCGTTTCCGGGTTGGTGTTGCGGTCAAAGTAGTACAGCAGGCCGTCGGCCGGGTTCAGGGCCTGGGCATTGGGGTCTGCGCCCGTAATGCCGAAGCTTCTGAGCTGCGCGCCGGTGCTGGGGTTGATCGCGCTGATCGCTGGCGTGGTCTGCACGGAATACACCGCCGTGCAGTAGCTGGCCGCCGCCTGGGCCGTGCTGCCCAGCGCCGCCATGCCCAGCCCCACGACAGCCAAACGCGACAGTCGTGAGAACAGGCCCTTCACATTGCTCCGTATTGCGTGAGCGCCCATTTACTTCTCCCCTCCCAGGGTCTCGTCCAGAGTCAGGTCCAGGCGCAGGTACGCCCCCTGTTTGGTGTAGGCATTGCCCAAACCCGTGAACCCAGCCGGGTTATACCCCGCCGTGATCCAGGTGCCCGGCAGGGCGCGGAAAGAGGCTTCCAGGCCGTAGCCGTACTGGGCCGTGCCGCTGCTGGGCTGCGTCAGGGTGCGGCCCCAGGCGCCCAGGCCAATGCGGTCGGTGACGTAGTAGGTGGCGCCCAGGCCCAGCTGCGCGGTAAAGCTGCCCGGGTCGGCCAGCAGGGTACGGGTGTCCAGGCCGGCGCGCGCGGCCCAGGTGGGCTGGCGGTACTCGGCGGCGAAGTTGCTGCTCAGTTCGGGCTGGCCGCCCGCCAGGCTGCCGTTCACGTAGCGCACGGTGCCCAGGCTGTTGAAGGTGCGGTTGCGGTAGGCGTAGCCCACGGCCGCGCGCACGCCGCTCTTGCCCGCGCCAAATTCGCCCAGGCCGTCGGCGCTCAGGGTCAGGTGGTCGCTGAGCTGCCCCGAAAGGCCGCCGCGCAGCACCACGCCCATCTGCCCGCCTTTCAGGGTCAGGTCGGTGCCGGTGGTGGCGGTGAAGCGGTCAGCCTTGTACAGCAGGTCCACACCCGCCCCAAATTCGCTGGTCCTGGCGTTCACGTCGTACAGGGCGCTGCCGCGCAGTCCAGCGGTCAGGCGCTCCGAGAGGGGCAGGGCGGTGCTCACGCCAAAGCGGGCGCGGTTGCCCTGGCCGCCAGCGGCAGGCAAGTCGTAGGCCACCTGATAGTTGGTGGTGCCCACGGTGCTGTTCAGGCTCAGCGAGGCGCGGTGGCCCGTTTTCCAGTTGTACTCGTCGCTCAACCCCACGCTCAGGGTGTCGCTCACGGCGTACTTGGCCGTCACCGTAGTCACGGGGTCCAAGTTGCCGCTCAGGGGCTGCACATGGGTCACGTCCACATCAATGGGCGACTGGTGGTAGCCGGCGCTGAGCACCGCCCCCAGGCCAGACTGGGTGCCGTAGGCGGCGCGCAGGCCCGCCCCCACACTGAAGGGCGCGAGGCGGTAGTCGGCCCGCGCCGTCACGCTGCCGCCCTGGGTGGCGGCGGTGCGGGCGTACTCGGCCTGCACGCTGGCACTCAGTTGGTCGGTCAGGCGGGTGTCCACGCTGGCGCCCAGGGTCAGGCCCGGGGCAAAGGGCGCAAGGCCCTGGTACTGGCTGTCCTGGTAGCGCACGCGAGCCTGCACGGCCGTGCGCTCCAGCTTCACGCCAAGGTCGGCGCTGGCCTGCAGCCCGCCCGAGTAGGCCAGCAGGCCGTCGGCACGCAGGGTGCCATTGTCGTAGGTGGCGCGGGCGCCCGTGGTCACGCGGCCATCCAGGCTCACGGCGGCCACGCCCACCGCGTAGCCCTCGCCCACGTACTTGGCCTGGGCCCCGGCGGCCAGGGTGCGGCCGGCCAGCGGGCTCTCCAGGCGGTAGCTGGCCAGCACCACCACGTCGTTCAGGTCGGCGTCCACCCGGTCCAGGGCGCGCGTCAGGGTAATGACGCCCGTGCGCGTGTCCAGGATGTAGTCCACGTTGCGCGCCAGGGGCACGCGGCGCAGTTCCTTGCCGGTGCCCTTTTCCAGGGTCACGACTTCCAGCGTTTCGCTGCCCAGGCTGATGCCCGTGCGCCCCAGGCGCAGCAGGCGGGTGTTCTCCGGCACGAGGCGCTCACCGCTGATGCGGTCACCGGGCACCAGGGCCGCAAAGCCGCTGAGCTGCACGTTGCCCTTGGTGCTGGCCGTCAGGGCGGTGAGCTGCTCGCCCACGGGCAGCACGTCAATGGGCAGGGCGCTGCGGCGGTAGGCCACCTGGAAGCTGGGGTGGTCGTAGCGCAGGGCCACCGGGTCGGCCCCCTGCAGCGGCACCGAGGCCACCGAGCTGTCGCCGTACAGCGAGAAGCGCTTCAGGGTGTCCTGGTCGGTGGGCAGGCCGTCCTTGTCGGCGGCCACGTACAGCTTGCCGCCCGCCAGCGGCCCTTCGTAGGAAGCGCGGGCCTGCCACGTCAGGTCGTCACCCAGGTTCAGGTTGCCGTCCAGGCCCAGGGTGGCGCTGACCAGCCCCACGCCCACGCGGCTGCTGTCGGGGCGCACGTCGTACCGGGTGGTGGTCACGGCCTGGCCCAGGGCCACGGCCACGCTCAGGGTGGTGGGGGCCGCCTGCGGTTGCAGCACGAGTTCGCCCTCGCCGCCCTTCAGGCGCACCTGATAGCCGGGGCTGGCCGGGTCGGCGTCGCCCACGCGCGGCTCCAGACTGGCGTTCAGGGTCACGGTGTCCTGGTCGGTCAGGTTGCCGGCCGCGTCCAGGGCGCGCACCTTCAGGCGCAGCGGGGTGCTGCCGTCAGCCACGAGGCTCACGGGGATCAGGTCCACACGGGCGGTGGCGCCCACCAGTTGCACCGTCACGGTATCAGCGCCGGCCTGCAGGGTGTTCTGTCCGGCGCGCAGCGGCACGCCCACAAAGGTCACGAGGCGGCTGCCGTCCTCGTTGGTGGTGACCTGACCAATGCGGTCTTCGCCCACCGGTTGCCCGTTCACGCTCAGGCTGGGGTCCTGCCCGGCGGGCACGTTTACCAGCACATTGATGCGGTCGCGGATGCGAATCAGGCTGCCCTGCAGCGGGAATTTAATGGCGCCGGGGTTCTCGGTCACAGCGGCCGGGGCATTCAGCGGCTGGGCGGCGGCCAGATCGGCCTCGCTCAGCTCGCCTTCCAGCACCTCGCGCCGCTCGCCGGCGTAGCGGGCCAGCAGGGCGGGGCGGTCCAACGCGCCCAGCGCGCCGGTGTGGGCTAGGTCGTAGGTGACGGTGCCGCGCCACGCCGCCTCACCCTGCACAAAGGCCGAACGGGGCAGCACCCAGTACAGCGTGCCGCTGGGGCCACGCACGGGATCGGGCAGGGCCTGCCCATTCACGCGGCTGCTGCCGGCCACGAACTCGGCGCCCTGCGGCACGCGGTGGGCCACCACGAGTTCGCGGGCCTGCACCGGGGCGTCAAAGGGCAGGCTGACGGTGCTGGCGCGCCGCGCCTCGGGGGCGGGGGTGGGCTCAGGGGTGGCTGGCTGCGCGGGGACCGGCTGCACCGCCAGTGCGCCACCCACCGTCTGGGTGGCGGCGCACTCGGGGCTGCGCAGGGCGCCCGTAAAGGTCACGGCCTCGGCGCCGGTCACGCGGGCGCGGTAACTCAGCGTACGGGCCTCGCCTGCCGCCAGGGTGCCGCTGAAGGTGGGGCTCTCCAGCGCCTCCAGGCCGCCCGCATTGGTGTCGGTCAGCAGGAAGGGCACCGCGTAGGCGGCCGTATTGCGCACGCGCAGGGCCACGGTGACCTCACTGCCGGGCTGGGCGCTGGGCAGGGGCTCGCGGGTCAGCTGCAGCGGGGTCGCGTCGGCCCGCACATTCAGGGTCACGGTGCGCGCCTGGGTCCAGGGGGCGAGGCGGGCGGTCACCGTCACTGGGCCGGGGCGGTTGGCCACGGCACTCAGGCGCAGCTCACCGGGGCGCGCGGCGCTGAGGGTGCTGTCCAGACTGGGCACACCCTGCAGGTCCAGGCCCGGGGCGTCCAGGCTCACGGTCAGGGGCAGCTCGCCGGCATAAGCGGTGGCGGCGCGGGCGGTGAAGGTCACCGTGTCGCCCACGCAGAGTTCCTGCTTGTCGGTGTCCAGGCTCAGGTCCACCTGGGGGCGCACCTGGATGCGCGTCTCGCCGCTGCCGCCGCGCGGCACGGTCACGCTGGGGCTGGCCACAGTCACTTCGGCGCCGGGCACCGGGTCCGGGGTCACGGCGTAGGTGCCGGCCGGCACGCGCTGTTCCAGGGTGCCGTCCACTGTCACAGAAGTCTGACCAACCAGGGCCCCCACCTGGGTGGGCTGGGTGCCCCCAGGCAGCACGAGTTCGGCCGTCACGCGCAGCAGACCGGTCTGGTCCACCCGCGCCACGCCCAGCGGCACCGGGGCACCGGCGCGGGTCAGTGAAAAGCCCACCGTGTTGCTGAACTGTTTGGCCGTGGCGGGCTGGCGCAGTTCCACGGTGTAGTTGCCGCTCACGGCAGGCAGCGGCAGGTCACTGAAGCTCAGGTCGGCGCTGACGGCCAGTGGATAGGTGTTGCCCTGCTCGTCGCGCAGTCTTGCTTCCAGTTCGCGGGGGCCGTCGCCGTCGTACAGACGCAGCACGTGGCCGTCGCCGTCCACCTGCACGTTCAGGGCTGGTACCCAGTCGCGCGAATGCACGTTCACGCTCAGACGCTCGGCGCTGATGGCCGCGCTGATGCCGGCGAGGCGCACCGCAAAGGTGTTCTTGCCGTTGCCGCTGGTCACGGCCTGCAGGCGGTAGCGCCCGGCGGGCAGCTCCTGGTCCAGCAGGGTTTCCCAGGCGTGCTCGCCAGGGGTGAAGGTGCGGCTCAGGACCGTCACCCCCGCCTCGTTCACCAGCGTGAAGGTGGTGGTGACGTCGTTGCGATTGGCGTCGTACTGCTCGTCGCCGTAGTAGGTGTCGCTGCGGTAGTCGCCCTGGTCCACGCGGGGGCTGTACAGCTCCAGACGCACGCGGCCACTCAGGGGCACGTCCAGGTTCAGGTTCTGGTCACCCACCGTCCACATCAGGCGGTCACCCACACTGGTCAGGGGCAGGCTGGTGCTGATTTCCTGTGCGGCGCCCGTTCCGGCCGCCAGCAGGGCCGTCAGAACGGTGGCGAGGCACTTGTTTGCGTTCACGATTAGTACCTCCAGCTCAGCGACGGATCGGTGGTGGCCGCCCGGGGCTCACCTGTCCAGTCGAAGCGGTAGGTGAGGACTTTTTCACCTGCACCCAGGCTACCGGTGTAAGTATTGCGGCCTTCTTTCAGCGTCGCGCCGTCCGGCAGGGGGTCAAGCAGCGTCACGTCGTCCAGCGCCCGGGGGGTCTTCAGACGCAGGATCACCACGTACCCGCCGTCCACGGCATAGACCTCTTTCTCCACCCTGACGTCGCCCACGATCAGCACGGTGCGGCGCAGGGCGTCAATGTCGCCGCCCAGGGGGGCGAGCGGGAAGTCCACGCTGGTCAGGCCGCGCACGTACACGGTCTGCGTGCCGCTGAGCCCACCGTCCTGCGGCACGTGCAGCGGCGGGAAGGGCGCCGAGGCCGGGTCCAGGCGCAGGGCGTGGGTGCCCAGGGGCACGTTGGGGAACGAGTAGCGCCCCCCCACGTCGGTCAGCACCTGCCGCCCACCCGCCAGCAGCACCCGGGCGCCGGGCACCGGGGTGTCCAGCAGCGGATCAAACAGGCCGTTGCGGTTGCGGTCCACGAACACCGTGCCCACCAGATCGGCCAGGGGCGCGAACTTCAGCGGATTGAGTTTGGTGGTGGCGGTGGCGCGGTTGCTGGCGATGGCGCGCGCCACGCCGCCGGCCCCAGTGCCGCTCACCACAACGGTGTTCACCAGCTGCCCGGTGGCTTCGGGGGTCACGCGGGTCTGGTAGGTAATGCTCACGGTGGCGCCCGCCGGAATCTCGGCCAGGGTCCAGCGCAGCACGCCACCCTCAATGGTGGGGTCGGGGATGGGCTTGCCGTTCAGCAGGCTGGTGCCGGGGATGTACGCCAGGCCGCGCGCCGGGGTGTCGGTCACCACCGCGTTCACGATGGCGGTGGTGGCCGAAGCGTTGGTGATGTTCAGGGTGTAGGTCAGGCGGTCGCCGAAGCCCGCTTCCTGGGCACTCACGTCCTTGCGGATGAGCAGCTGCGCAGTCCACACCGGGGTTGCCACCTCGTTGCTGGGCAGCGGGTTGGTCAGCTCGGTGGTGACCAGATTGAAGGTGTTGCGCAGCGCCTCGCCGTCCACCGCCCGGGTGGAAACCTGGGTGACCACGGTCAGGGTGCGGGTTTCGCCGGGCGCCAGGGTGCCCAGGTTCCAGGTGACCGTCTGGGCGCCGGGTTGCCCGCTGACCACGCCGCCCGCCGAGGCTTCCTTGAAGTCCACATGGGCCGGCAGGGGATCCGTGACCACCGCGTTCGTGAGGGGCCGGGTGTAGGGGTTGCGCACGGTCAGGGTGTAGGTGACCGTGTCGCCCGCTGCCACCGTGGCGCCCGCCGGCACCGGCACGGCCGCGCCGCCCGCACCCTGGGTGGTGGCCGCGTAGCTCTTGCGCAGTTCGGGCAGGCCGCCTTCCACGGCCGCCACCTGATCGCGGGTGGTGTTGCTCGTGCCGCGGTCGCCCGTGATGGTGATCAGGGCGTCCAGCGGCCCGGCCTGCACGTCGTAGCACACCCGCACAAACACGGTCTGGCCCGGGTCCAGGGCGATGGGCTGCGCCAGCGGCTGCCCGGTGGCCGTCAGGAACTGCGCGCGGGCGGCGCCCTGCGGGTAGGTCACGGTCAAGCGGAAGGTGTCGCGCACGTCGCCGGTGTTCTTGGCGGTGTGGTCAAAGCACACCTGCTGGCCCACCACGGCAAAGGGCTTTTGCTGGGTGTCGGCGGCGGTGCCTTCGGGGGCCTCGGGGTTGCCCACCGGGCCAATGGCCACGGCGGGCAGGTAGCGCACGTCGGCGCTGGCGGTGCCCGACGCCTCGCGGCCACCGGTGCGGGCGGTGGCGGTGTTGGGAATCACGCGGCCCTCGGCCTGCGGGGTCGCCAGCATGCGGAAGGTCAGGGTAATGGCGGCGCCCGGCGCGAGGCTGGCCACGCGCACGCGCACGCCGCGCACGGGGGCGGTTTCCTGCGCGCTCCAGGTCACGCCGTCGGTGGTGTATTCCAGGGTGCCCACATTCGTGCGGGCGCTGCCGGGCACAAACACCAGGCCCTGGGCCAGTTGCGTGTCCAGCAGGTCGGTCAGCACCACCTCGCGGCTCTCGCCCTGGCCGCCGTTGCGGGTGGTCACGGTCACGGTGGTTTCGCTGCCGGGGCGCACCAGCGCCGGGGTGAAGGTCTTCTCCACGCCCAGCACCGGGGGCGGCCCCACCCGTACCAGACTCACGTTATTGGTGTCGGGGTTCTCGCCGCCCGCGCAGCTGGCCACCAGATTCACGTAAGCGTCGCCCTGGGCGCTGTCCGCGCTGCTGGTGTCCACCACCAACAGGACCGGCACGCGCTCATCGGGGGCCAGGGTCAGGCTGGTCAGGGTGGGTTCGCCCGCATCCGGCTGGCTGTTGCCGTTCAGGTCGCGCACGACGCGCACGGGCGGGGTCAGGGTGCTGCTGGCCTCGGTGCGGGCCGACACCGGAAACTCGCCGGTGGTGTTGCCGGTGTTGACCACCGTGTAGGCAAACACGGCGCGCTCACCGGGCAGCAGGGCCGCGCTGTAGGCCGGCTGGGCCAGGGTGCCGTCCGGAGTGACGCTGACCGAGCACACCGCCTGCACCACCGTGCGCACGGTGTTGGAGGTGGCGCGCCCGGGATCGGTGGGCACCGGCGGGTCGAACTCGGCGGTGGCCTGGTTGATGATCTCGGTGCCCGCCGGCGTACCCGCGGCCCAGGCCGAGGTCGCGCACAGCAGCCCGGTCAGGGCCAGCGTGGCAGAAAGGGAGGGGGAACGCTTCACAGAGGGATCTCCTTGCGGGCAAAGGGAAGGGGGGTGGCGCACGCAAATGTGCTTCAACTCAAAAATAGGTCTGACGTTCTGACAGGGGTGTTACGAAAAAAGAGGCGTCCAGAGGAGCAGAAAAAAGGACCCCCGGTGTATGTCACCGGGGGCCCTGCGCAGCATCAGCGAACGGTGACGGTGAAGTCGGCGCTCAGGGTGTTGCCCGCCGTGAGGCTGTCGGGCAGGTTGTTGTTGTCGGCGTCCACGGCCACGTCGATCACGGTACCGGCGGCCAGACCAGCGGCCGGGGCCACAGCGGTCCAGGCACCGCCGTTGACGCGGTAGATGGTCTTGGTGGGGGCGGGGGTCAGGGCCACGCTCACGAAGGTGGTGTTGGCGGGCACGGTGTCGCTCAGGAAGAAGCCGTTCACCGTCTGGTTGTAGTTGTTCTTGCCGATGATCCGGTAGCTGAGGGTGCCGCCGGGCTGCGCGCCGTTGGCCCCGGTCGCGGTGTAGTTCGCGGGGTTGGCAATGCCGTTGGCGGGGTTGCTGCCCGCAGCCACGCCCGTCTTGGCGATGAACTTGGCGACCGCCACGCTGCCGTTGGGCGAGACGCGGATCACGTTGTTGATGTCGGTCAGGGTGATGGTGCTGTAGTTGGCCAGGGCCGTCTGGCTGACCGTGTAGTCGCCAGTGCGCACGCCAGCCGGGGTCTGCACCACAGCGAAGGCCTTGAACTCGGTGCCGGGGGCCGTGACCGGGGTCACGAACTTGTTGTAGTCGGGGCTGTTGGAGTTGGTGTTCAGGCGCGGCAGCAGCGAACCGTCAGCGGCGTAGTACAGCACCGGCACCACGACCGGGTTGCCCGTCACGGCGTCCGTGAAGGTCACGCTGCCCGACAGGGTGTAGCTGTCGTTGTACTGGCCGTTGTTGGCCACGTCCATGGGGAACACGGCGGTGCCGTCGGTGTTGTTGGGGCTGGCAATACCGCTCTGGGTGCCGCCGGGAATGACCACTTCCACGGGGGCGCGGTCCACCGCGCCCTGCGCCACCGTGGCGTCCCCAAACTGCATGGCCGGCGGCAGGATGGTATCGGTGGTGTTGCTGTTGGACACCAGGTCGGCGTCTTTGAGCGAGTCGGCGCCGACAAGCACCGTCACGGCCGGGGTGACCGAGGTGTCGTCGGGGTCAGGGAAGGTGACTTCCGTGCGGTACACGACGGAGGTGTTGTTGGGCACCGTCACCGTGGGGTACTGCGCCACCGTGGGGTTGTTGGGGTCGGTGGAGACCGCAATGGGGTTACCCGTAATGGGATCCAGGAAGCGGATGCTCACGCCCGTGGTGGTGTTGGTAAAGACACCCGTGGTGGGGTTGAAGGTGTAGGCCGGGTCCACCGTGCCGTTGGCCAGGGTGGGGAACAGCTGCACCATGTCGGTCGCGCCGCTGCGGTTGGTCAGGTTGTTGGTAAAGGTCACCACGTCCGGCGTGTTGTTCAGGTCGGCGGTGGGGTACGCAATCTGGGCGTCGCCCGCCACGTTCGGGGCAATGGGCGTGCCGCCAGGGGTGGGGTCACCGGGGGTCAGGGTGGGGTTGCGGTAACCGGGCACGCTCACCACGGGGGTGGGGTCGTTGGGCTTGCCGGTCGTTTCGGTGGGCACGTCCACCGGGGTCACGGGCGGCACCTTGGTCAGGTCCGTGATGGGCGTGCCGGTGGTGTCCACGGGGTTCGAGGGCGGGATGTTGGGCGTGTTGTCCAGCGAGGGCACAAACACGGTCACGCGCGTGAACTGGCGGTCGGTGTCCACCGCCTTGCCTTCTTCGTAGACGGTGGTGCCGTTGGCGTAGCCGTTGCCGGGGGTGACCAGGGGGTCACTCCCCGCCGTGCCCGTGACCGAGCCTTCCGGCGAAGCGCCAAACACGCTGGTGGAGTTGATCTGCGCGGGGCTGGTGGGCAGGGTGATCACCTGAATGATCTTGACCAGGCCCTCGTCCACGCTTGTGGTGGCGGGATCGTCGGCCGCCACCGTCACCTGGGTCAGGGGGGTGTTGTTGTCGGCCACGCCGTTGCCGTCGGCGTCCAAGAAGTACTGCACCGTCTGGCCGGCGTCGGCGCCGGTGGTGTCGGCGCTGAGGTTCACGGTCAGGGCCACGTTGCCGTTGTTCACGACCGAGTAGCCGGTCACGACGCGCTGCCCGGGCACGGCGCCGCTGGTCACCACGGTGGTGGTGCTCAGGTCATTCTGGGTGCCCGCGTCGGCGGTGCCGCCCGTGAACACGATGTCAAAGCCGGGCTTGGGCAGCACGACGGTGGACACGGTGTTGGAGGTGCTGCTGATGGTGGTGCCGGGGTTGCCGGGGTCCTGAAAGCTGGCGGTGGCGGTGTTCTGAATGGTGGTGCCCGAGAGGGTGCCGGCGGCGCTGGCGCTGCCAACAGCCAGAGCGGACATCAGGGCGAGCAGGGTGGTGCTTTTCTTCATGGGATTCCTCCGAACCGGGGAGAGGGGGCCTTACTTGACCTGAACGCGGTAGCCGAGTTTGAGGGTCTGACCCGCCCCCAGTTCCGCAACCGTCCAGCGCACCGTGGTGTATTCGCTGGGCTTGACTTCAATCACTTTCTGCACGGCCTTGCCGTTTTCGCTGACCGTCACCGTCTTTTTCAGCGGCGCGGGGGCAAAGGTCTTGCCGCCGTCAATGGAATACTCGGCGCGGGCGCTGCCCAGGCCCTGTTCGGGGGCCAGATACACCGTGTTCTTGGGCACCGGCAGGGTAATGGGCACGTTGCGGAGCAGCGCGGCGCTGGTGTTGCGCGCCGTCACCACCTGGCTCAGCACCTGGCCGGGCAGCACGCTGCCGGGGTTGGGGGTCAGCTGCTCGGTGGTCTTGCCGTCCACCTTCACGCTGCTCACCAGGTTCATGGTCAGGGTCAGCGCGACAGGCGCTTTGCCCTGGGCCAGGGCGAGGCCCGCCAGGGACAGCAGCGCGGTGAGCAGGGGGCGTTTCATGAGGTCTCCTTCATTCAGGGTCGGGTGGATGGCTGGGGCGGTGGGGGCAACGTCGCCAGCCCTCAAGCGGCGCCAGCACTGCCAGAAGGCTAGATTTGGCCCTCTTACGCCCGACTTACACGTTTTCTGTAAGATGAAGATGACTTTGGGGTCAGTTGTGCCGCGCCCCTGGAGGCTGCCCTGCGGCGAGGGATTTTTCCCGTCCTGATGGACTTTGACCTTGCGGCCACGGTCCCGGCACGCCCCCGACGGGGGAGAGGGGTTTCCCCCCCCCGTCAAAGGCCCTGCGCACTGCCTGGCGGCGAGGGCAATGCGGGCGGGAAGAACAGATGAGCCGAGCTCCTTCTTATCAAGGGTTCGGACAGTTTCAGCGTTTCACAGAGGAGAGCCTGACGAACACGCTGTTTTTCCCCTCCCCCCTCGTGGGGGAGGTTGGGAGGGGGGGGCGGCGAGTTGGGCGTGCCAGACGACGTTCTTCCGTAGGCCACTCGCCGCGCTTGAAAAGTGTCCGCACCATTGATTGTAGGAATCAAGGCAGGCGGCAAACCGCGCGAGGCCGGGTGGCGCCCCCTTTTTCCGGCGCCCAGCCCTCTTGGTGTGCCCGGTCTGGCCCGACAGGCCAACTTGAACGCCTGCTGACTGGCCCCGAGCGCGTTTTCACCTCTCCCCTGCGCAGCGGTGCACCTGGGCAGGGGAGGAGGCTGCTGTGGCCTCCCGCTCTCCCTGTTTTTACCGGCCGAAACGGCGCTCGCGGCCCTGGAATTCGCGCAGGGCCCGCAGAAAGTCCACCCGGCGGAAGCCAGGCCAGTAGACGTCACAGAAGTAGTACTCGGAATACACGCTCTGCCACAGCATGAAGCCCGACAGGCGGATTTCCCCACTGGTGCGGATAATAAAGTCCGGGTCTGGCACGTCGGCGGCGTACAGGTGCGCCCCGATGTGCTCCGGGGCCAGGGCTCTGGCGGCTTCGGCCAGACTCAGGCCCGCCTCGGCCTGCCGCGTGAGGTGCCGCTTGACCGCGTCCACAATTTCTTCGCGCCCGCCGTAGCCCACGGCAATGTTCAGGCGCATGCCGTCGTAGTGGGCGGTGTTGGCTTCCAGTTCGCTCAGGGCCTGCAGGACGGCGGGCGGAAACCCCTCGTGCTGCCCGATGGCCCGCACCCGCACCCGGTTGGCGTGAATGCGCGGGTCCACCGTGAGGCTGCGCGCTTCGCGCTCCAGCAGGCTCAGGATGTGGGCCAGTTCATTCGGGTCGCGGCTGGTGTTGTCGGTGGACAGCACCCAGATGGTCACGGTGGGAATGCCCAGTTCCAGGCACCACTGCAGCACCTCGTGGGCCTTGTCGGCGCCAAACGAGTGCCCCAGCTCGCGCTGCAGGCCGCTGGCGCGGGCAAACCGGCGGTTGCCATCCAGAATCAGGCCCAGGTGCCGGGGCAGGCGGCCGTGTGCGGCCACCTCGCGCGCCAGCCGCTGCTCGTAGCCCCAGACCAGCGCGCCACGCGCCGCATGTCTGGCCTTCTGAAAGGCGCGGAAGGCGAGTTTCACGGGCTCGGACGACATATCGCCCCGCAGTGTAGCGCCCGCTTCCCTGGTTCCGCGTCCTCCCGAAGACGCAGGCGGGCCCGGGCAGCGCCCTCTGGGGGCGAAGGGATTCGTCAGGCGGCGTGGGGCGGACCTTCTTCAACAGCCGGCACAGGCAGCGGCGTGCATGGGGGCGCCGCCCTCTGGTCCCCCGCGCGGGTCACTGCCCCGCATTCACGCTCAAGCCGCGCCCAGCGCCCGTCTGCCGCCTTGTCAGAGTTTTGCAAGACCAAGGAAAAAAGCTGCGGGCCGGGTGACCGAGCTCACACTGGCGCCTTGCCTCCACCACGGCTCAACAGGGGAACGGACCTGATCCGCCAGCAGTCTCACAGAACTCTGACAGGGTGGCCGGGCCGCTCTGCCCTCCCCCACCAGCGGCCCAGTGTTAGGCCGGAAACAGCCCTTCCTGCCGGGCAGCCTCCAGGGCCAGTGCCTTCTGGTCCAGGCGGGCCAGGGCGGCCTGGGCCACCGGCTGCAAGGGCAACTCGGCCTGGGCGCGGTACACGTGCAGGGTCACCTGCCGGTGGGTCATGCCGTGGCGCACCTGCCCCAGCAGCGGCCCCGGGGTGGCCCCCAGGCGCGCGCACAGCCGGGCCAGGGCCGCTTCGGGGGACTCGCCAGCCAGTAGCGCCTCGGCAGGCAGCCCCATCAGGCCGCCCAGCAGCGTGCCCTCGCGCCGTTCCAGGTGGGCCCGCTCGCGGCTGCCAATCAGCGCGGCCACCGCCTGCACGGCCTGCACCGGGGCGCGTACCTTAGGGGCCGGATAAGCCGTCGGCTCGCCCGACGCCCGCGCGGCGCACCACTGGGCCAGCGGGCACGGCGCGCAGCGCGGGGCTTTGGGCGTACACACCGTGGCGCCCAGATCCATGACCGCCTCGTTCCAGGCGCCGGGGCGCGCCGGGTCCAGCAGGGCGTCGGCGCGGGCCTGCACCCAGGCGGGGCTGGGGGCCCGCTCGCCATACAGCCGGGCCAGCACCCGGCGCACGTTGCCGTCGTTGACCGCGTGCGGGGCGCCCAGCGTGAAACTGCTCAGGGCCGCCGCCGTGTAGGGCCCCACCCCGGGCAGGGCCAGCCAGCCTTCGTAGCTGCCCGGAAAGGCGCCCTGGGCAGCCACCTGGGCCGCCGCGCGGTGCAGGTTGCGGGCGCGGGCGTAGTAGCCGCAGCCTTCCCACGCTTTCAGCACGTCTTCCAAGGGGGCCGCCGCCAGGGCCTGCACCGTGGGAAAGGCAGCCAGAAAGCGTTCGTAGTAGCCCAGGCCCCGCGCCACCTGGGTTTGCTGCAGCAGGATTTCGGCCACCCAGGCGCGGTAGGGGTCGCGCCCGCCTTCGGGGCCGCGGCGCCAGGGCAGGTCGCGCCCGGCGCGGTCAAACCACGCCAGCAGCGCGGCGCGCAGCGGCTCTGGGGGCAAGGCAATCACCGCGCCAGTGTAGGGGCGCGGTGATCCGGGGACCGTGGTGGGGGGCAAGGTTCGGCTTCAGGTGGCTGTGGGCGGCCGGGCCAGGGCGCAACCGGGCCGTGTGGGGTCAGGCGCGCACGGCCTCGCGGCCCTGCCCGGCGGGCACCCGCAGGCGGCGGCGCACGCCCTCGGCGTATTCGGCCAGTTCCAGCAGCAATTCCGGCACCCCGGCGCGCAGCAGGTAGCCGCCGCCCGGCAGGGGGCTCAGGGCCAGGAAGGGCGCCCGGGTCAGGGTGTCCAGAATGGCGCCCAGTTCGGCGGGCGTGACCGCGCTGCCCAGCCGCTCGGCGAGGCGCTGCGCGCTGACCACCGAGTGGGCCGGGTGCTGCGCGAGGCTCAGCAGCACCGCGCTGAATGCGCCGCGCTGCGCGAGGTGCGCGCCCACCAGTTCCGCCACGCTGGCGGCCGATTCCAGGTCCACCGAGCCGGCCTTCCAGTAGCCGCGCAGGTCCACCGCCGACAGCGGCGCGAGGTGCGCGTGGTCAATCAGGGCCGAGAGGGCTTCGCGGGTCAGGCGCGGCACGCCTGCGGGGCGCTCGCTCTCGGCGGTCAGCAGCAGGCGGAAGTCGGCGGCCTCTTTCCAGGCGGCACTCTGCAGCCCCGCCTCACCCGTGGCCACCAGCACCGCGTAGCCGTGCGCGCCCAGGTCCGCCGTCAGGCGCACCACACCCGGCCCCAGGGTGTCCAGGCGGTAGCCGGTCAGCCGGGCCAGTTCGGCCAGCTGGGCCTCGGGCGAAGCGGGTGTGGGGGCCGGGGCAGCGGCGGGAAAGCGCACGTCCAGCGGGCGCACCGTGGCGGCCGGCGCGCCCACGCCCTCGGCCGTGGGCTGGGGCGCCGCCTGGGGGGCGCGCGCGGCGGCTGGTTTTGGGGCTGGGGGCTGGGAGGCCACCGTTTGGGCCAGCACTGGCGCGATGACCGGCGCACCCTGCTGGGCCGTATTCACCTGGGCCACACCCACCTGGGCCGCTGCGGGCGCGCCCGGCTCGCGGCGCTCGGCACCCTTGACCGGGGCCGCTTCGGGGGCCCCGGCGCGCACCTCCTGCACGCGCACCTCGCGCACGTGGGGGGTGGCGCTGACGACCACGCGCCGGGTTTCGGGCTTGGGGGGCGCTTCGCGGCGCGGCGCGGGTGCCGGCGCATGCGGCTTGACGATGCCTTCGACCTGATAGCGCCCGGGGGCCAGCGACGTGATCAGCAGCACGTCGTTCACGCCCAGATGGCCCGCGTGATACAGCCCGCCCAGGCCCCAGACCCGCTGCCGCGCCGGGTCCACCTGCGCGGTGTGCTCCTGGCCGCGGTCATCCACCAACGTGACCGGACCCGCTGCTGGAAAGGTGGCGCTCAGGTACTTCAGCAGACGCAGGCTGCCTTCTTGCAGACAGGGACGGGTGATGACATAGCGCGTTGCGTTCACGGGTGGGCTCCTCCGCGGCCCCGTCAGTCCTGTCTCCCCCCAGGGCTGGGACCGGCTTCTGTGGCACAGCAGAATAAATTTTTCCTAAAGTAGCAGAAATCCGCGCCGGAGCAGCGCGCAATTTCTGGCAAGGAGGCGTGATGTGTAGGTGTCGCCGCGGCGGGGGTGGTCGCGGCCTGTTCCGGGGGCCACACCAGAGTGGCACTGTCCTGGCCTCCGCCCCTGGCACGCGCCTGCCGCGCCCAGCGTTCTCCCCCTGTCCGGGGCCGGGCGCGTTCCCTCTCCCCACTGGCCAGCGCCCTATGCTGCGGGCATGCACGCCGCCACCGAGGCCCTGATTCGCCGTTACTACGCCGCCTTCAACGCCGCCGACTGGCCCGGCATGCTGGCCCTGCTGACCCCGGACGTGCGCCACGACGTGAATGAGGGCGACACCCAGCACGGCCTGGAGGCATTTGCGGCCTTTCTGGACAAGATGAACGCCCATTACCGCGAGCAGGCGCAGGACGTGGTGGTGATGGTCACCCCCGACGGCCTGCGCGCGGCGGCCGAATTCACCATTCACGGCACCTACCTGCGCACCGACCCCGGCCTGCCCGAAGCCCGGGGGCAGACCTACACCCTGCCGGTGGGCGCCTTTTTTGAGGTGCGGGGCGGGCAGATTGCCCGCGTGACCAACTACTACAACCTCGCGGACTGGACCCGGCAGGTGAGCACTTGAGCCTGACGGTGCGCGCCGTGCGGGGCCCGGACGCCCTGGCCCTGATTGGCGAACTGGCCCGGCTACGCACGCTGGTGTTCCGCGAGTACCCGTACCTGTATGACGGTCACCCGGACTACGAGGAAGCGTACCTGCGCCGCTACCTCGCCGCGCCGGACCTGCTGCTGGTGCTGGCGCGCGACGGCGAGCAGGTGGTGGGCGCCAGCAGCGCCCTGCCGCTGACCCAGGAGGGCCCCGAGATCCTCTCTCCTTTCCTGGCGTCGCCCACCGACCCGGAGACGGTGCTGTACCTGGGCGAGAGCGTGCTGCGGCCCGAGTACCGGGGCCGGGGCCTGGGCCACGCTTTTTTCGACGAGCGCGAAGCCCACGCCGAGCGCCTGGGCCTGCGCGTCACCAGCTTCTGCGCCGTGGTGCGCCCGGAGGACCACTCCGCCCGCCCCGCCACCTACCGCCCCCTGAACGCCTTCTGGGCCGCGCGTGGCTACCGCGAACAGCCCGACCTGCACACCCACCTCGCCTGGCCGGAAGTGGACCAGCCGGGCGAGTCAGACCACCTCATGCGCTTCTGGGTGCGTGGAGCGGGGGGCTGAGGGGGCACCAAGAAGTCGCGCTTCAGGGTTGAGACGTTCAGATGTCGAGGGGTCAAGCCGTCGAGGGGTCGAGACGGGCCCCCTCTCGACTGCTCGACCCCTGGACCCCTCGACCCCTGTACCTGACTTGACCTCTGCGCCTTACTTCCGCCCCTGCGCCGCCTTCTCGGCCTCCAATCGCTTCTTGTTCTGCGCCCAGCTGTACGAGCGTACGGCGTCCACCACGAACCACACGGCGAAGACGGCGGCCACCGCGCCCCAGAGGGTGCTGCCCCGGGCAAAGGCGACATACGCGGCCCAGCCGCACAGCGCCGCCAGGAGCAGGCTCAGCAGGAACACGATGTGGGGCGGAACGCGGCGACCGAACATGGCTTCATAGTACGGGGCGCCTGGGGGCGCCCGCAGCCCCGGGTGCTACACTCGGGGGTACGCCGCACGCGGCTGCGTGCCCGCCCCCAGCGTGGCCCTTCCCGCCGTGCCGAACAAAGGAGAACCCCATGACCGACAACAACGAACTGCGCCCCACCGAACAGGAGCAGACGCCTGAAGAATTGCGCGACATCATCCCCCAGCTGCAGGGCGAGCCCGACGAGGACCCCGTGCTGGACGCCCAGGAAGCCGACGAGGAAGCGGGCCTGAGCGCCGACGGTGCCGAAGGCGAAGAGGACGAGTACATTGACGCCGACGAGCTGCTGGGCGTGCTGGCCGAGCTGAAGGAAATGCTCGAAGCCCAGGCCAAGGAAATCCGTGGCCTGCGCCGCGAGATGCGTGAAATGCGCGAAAGCCAGGGCCAGGGCGGCTTCCGTGGTGGAGACCGCGGCGGCGACCGTGGTGGCTTTCAGAGCGGCGACCGCGGCGGCTTCCGTCCCCGTGAAGACCGTGGCGGCTTTCAGGGCGGCGACCGCGGTGGCTTCCGTCCCCGCGACGACCGTGGTGGTGACCGCGGCGGGTTCCGTGGTGACCGCAACGAGGGCGGCTTCCGTCCCCGTGAAGACCGTGGTGGGTTCCAGGGCGGCGACCGTGGTGGCTTCCGCCCCCGCGACGACCGTGGTGGCGACCGGGGCGGGTTCCGTGGTGACCGCAACGAGGGCGGCTTCCGTCCCCGTGAAGACCGTGGTGGGTTCCAGGGCGGCGACCGTGGTGGCTTCCGCCCCCGCGACGACCGTGGTGGTGACCGTCCGGCCTTCCGCCCCCGCGAGGACCAGGGCCAGGGCGAATTCCGCCCCCGCGCCCGCGCGGACCGTGGCTGGAACAACCGCCGCGACGAAGAGTAAGCCCTAAACGCGAACGCCCCCTGGTGAACAGACCAGGGGGTTTGTCGTGGGCGTCCGGCAGGAACAGGGCCGGCAGCAGTGCTGGTCGGTGGTGGGCATCTGACGCGGCACTGCTGGCCTGAAGGAGACGAGCAACGGCAAACCTCTTCTGGCAACGGTGCAAACCGTTTCAAAATCCTGTGTGGTGGCGCTCGCCAAACACACTGTTTTTACCCTTCGCCCTTTCGGGCAAGGTTGGGAGGGGATGACGGGATTGACGTCCCAGGAGACGTTCTCGCCACGGCCTCCCGGCACCGCTCGAAAACTGTGCGCACCATTATTCTGACGGCTGCCCCTTCCAGCGTTCCCGGGCCCTGAAGCCTCGCCCTGCCCTCTTCACCCCACAACGAAAAAACCCCCAGTATTCACTGGGGGTCTTTCTGGTGCCGAGGATGGGATTTGAACCCACACACCTCGCGGCGCTAGTCCCTGAAACTAGTGCGTCTACCAATTCCGCCACCTCGGCACGCTTTTGGTGGGGGCGCCCGCGCTGGGGCGCGTTTCAGGGCTCGCTTACTTTAACGGTGAAGCCCGGAACTGTCAACTCCCGGCCGCGGCCTCCGGGGCCTCGCCACGCTGACGCATGGCCGAGAGCAGTTTGCCGGGCTCGAACAGGCTGGCGTCCTGACCATAGCGGGCCCGCACGGCGCGCTGCACCAGCCAGATCGCCACGAAGACCCCCACCAGCGTGATCGCCAGCCCCGGAATGCGCATCACGGCGTTCACCTCGGCCACCTGGGCGTTGAAGCTGTCGGTGCCGAACTTGGCGGTCACGCGGGCGTAGTTCACGAGGCTGTTCACCACGCCGCCGATGAGGTCCACCACGGCGAACACCACCGTGGCCCCCACCAGCCCCCGGTGCACCACGGGGTCGCGCATGGCGGTCTGGGTGGCGGCGCGGTGCTCGGGGCTCTCACCAATCGAGCTGGCGTCCAGGAACACCCGGAAAAGCGGCACAGAGGTCGCCGCGCTGATCAGGAACAGCAGACCCGTCAGGTAGGATCGCGCGCTGTCCTTGATGGCGTACCAGAAGCCGTCCACGTACCAGAAGGCCAGCGCCCCACTGAAAATGGCCCCGGCACCCCCAATCAGGGCCACGGGGCTGACATTGCGGTTGACCAGCAGGTCCCACAGCACATACGCCACCGGGATCAGGGCTGCCAGCAGGTAGGCGCGGATATTGCCCGCCGTGCCGCCGCCAAACACCTGTTCGGCCACGCTGATGCCGCTGCCCAGAATGTTGGGGCTGAGAATGGCGATGGGAATCAGCAGGGTAAACACCAGATCCCAGACGGTTTTGGGCACGCGCGCCTTGGCGGGGGGAACGGGCGTGGGGGTGGGGGCCGCTTGACTCATGGGGGCCATTGTCGCACCCAGGGCGGAGCGTGGGGGGTGGAACGTGGTGGCAACAGCCGCCGAAGCGTCAAGCCGTCAAGGGGTCGAGCCCCCACAGCCACCCGCCCCCTCGACCTCTCGACTTTTCGACCCCTCGACCCCTGAATGGCCCCCCTCCATCAACCATCAACCATCACCCATCTCCCCTTCCAGCCCGTAGATCGCCAGAAACCGCGCCACGCGGGCCGCCAGGGTAGGCAGTGGGGCCACCTCGCCGCACACCCAGTCGGGCTGGTAGCTGCGGCACACGCCGGGGCGGTCGGGGTAGACCGCGCACAGGTGCCCGGCCCCCGTGTCGGCCCCCAGGTGGAGGCAGGGCACACCCAGCGGCTTGCCCAGGGCGTGAATATCGGGCGCGGCGCAGCAGGCCCCGCAGGCGGTGCAGGCGGTCACCAGCACGCTGCGCGGGGCCCCTCCGGGGGGCGGGGTGAACCGGGCGCGTTCTTCGGGAGTCAGGAGGGGCGGACCGGGTGGGGGAACACTCACCGCAGCTCGGTCACCGCCGCAATCAGGGCGTCGTTCTCGGCGGGGGTGCCAATGGCGACGCGCAGGCAGCCCGACAGCCCCGGGAAGCTGTCCTGGCGCCGGGTGACGATGCCGTGTGCCCGCAGGTGGGCGTAGGCCGCCGCCGCGTCTGGCGTGCGCAGCAGGAAAAAGTTGGCCTGGCTGGGCAGCGCCTGACAGGTGGGGTGGGCCGCCAGGGCCGAGAGCACACGTGAGCGCTCCCGCACCGCCTCCTGCACGCGGGCCTGCACGTAAGCAGGCTGCTCCAGGGCCACCTCCAGGGCCGCCTGCGTCAGGGTGTTCACGTTGAAGGCAGGCACCAGTTTCTGCAGCTGGGTCGCCAGCGCCGGGCTGGTCAGGGCGTAGCCCAGGCGCAGGCCCGCCAGCCCCCACGCCTTGCTGAAGGTGCGCAGGCTCAGGCGCCCCTCGCCGGCCCGGACAAGGTCGCGGTAATCGGTGCCGCTGTACTGGTGATAGGCCTCGTCCAGCACCACCACCCAGTCGCCGGCGGCCTCGGTCAGTTCGCGCACGGCGGCCTCGGCGTCCACCACGCCCGTGGGCGCGTGCGGCTGGGTGATGTACAGCACGCCCGGCTCGTGGCGCCCCAGTTCGGCCTTCAGGGCCTCCACTGGCAGGCTGAAGTCCCCATTCAGCGGCACCTCGACCAGCCGCGCGCCCAGCAGCTGGGCTTCCAGGGTGTACACGCTGAAGGTGGGGCTGACGGTCAGCACCGTCTGGCCAATGCCGGCCAGTTCCGTGAGTAGCTTGATCAGGACGTTGCTGCCCGGCGTGACCACCACGCCGTCTTCGGGCCACCCTTCGAAGGCCCCGATGCGGCGGCGCAGTTCATCGGCGTGCAGGTCGGGATAGCGGTTCCACTCGCGGGCGGCCATGCGCGACAGGGCCTCGGCCTTCAGTTCGGCGGGGAAATCGTAGGGATTTTCGTTCTGGTCGAGCTTGATGGGCTCGTTCGTGGGGGTAAACGGATAGGCGGGCACGCGCCGCACCGCCGCACGCACGCCGGCCACAGGAGTCTGGGTGGTCATGGGGTCCGTTCTACCACCCCGGCCCGCGCGCCCGTCCGCCCATGACAAACCCGCCCGCGCGCCGCAGGCCACGGCCCGCCCGGGGCGAACGGGGGCGCCCAAACGCCCGTTTGGAGCGGCGTGCTACCTTAACGGGCAAGCGCGCCGCCCGCGCCGCCCAGCCCCCTACCATGACTGAACCTGCCAAACCCCGCCGCGAGCAGATTCTCGACTCGGCCAGCCGCCTGTTTTCCGAACGCGGCTACCACGCCACCAGCATGCGCGACCTGGCCGGCGAACTGGGGATGCAGGGCGGCAGCCTGTACGCCCACATTTCCAGCAAGGAAGAACTGCTGATCGAGATTGTGAACCAGGCGTCGCGGCAGTTCGATGAAGCGCTGTTTACCCTGCGCGGCCTGCCTCTGCCCGCCGACGCCAAGCTGAAAGAGGCCATGTACCGCCACATTCGCGTGGTGGCCGACAACATGGACAGCGCCACGGTGTTCTTTCACGAGTGGAAGCACCTGTCGCCCGAGGCCTACGCCCGCGTGACCGGCTGGCGCGACACCATTGACGCCTTTTATCGCGAGCTGATCGAGCAGGGCGTGCGCGAAGGGGTGTTCCGGCAGGGCCTGGACATCAAGATGACGGCCTATCTGGTGCTGTCGGCGGTGAACTGGGCGTATACGTGGTATCGCCCCGGCGGCCCGCTGGGCCCGCGCGACGTGGCCGAGCAGTTTGCCGAAATGCTGCTCTCTGGCCTGCGCCCCCCCCAGGAGCAGCCATGAGCCACCCCACCGTCACCGTGCCCATCCGCGAGGCGCTGCGCTATGCCCAGGGCCGCGCTGAGCGCCTGGGCCGCACCCAGCAGCTGGAAATCGGCGAGGACCTGTTTATCCGCATTGCGCCGGGCGGGCGCAAATTCCTGCTGTTCTGCCTGGACGGCGAACCCGAGCGCTCGGCGGCCGAGGCGATTGCGAGTGCGCTGGGCCTGAAAGAGCCGCAGTACGGCTGGCACCAGGGCGCCACCCTGCGCTCCCTGACCGTGATCGAGAAGGGCGCCGAAGCCCAGCCGGAAAGCGGCCCCGCCGAAGCGGAAGACGGCACGCTGTAACCCTGGACTGGGGCGGGCCGTCTATTTGGCCTGTTGGGCAGCCTTGCGGGCAATCGCGAGGGTCTTCTGCACCATCGCCTCGATGTCCTCCACCCCGTCCCAGGAGATCAACTGGCCGTTCACGGCAAACGAGGGGGTGGCCTGCACGCCTTTGGCCTGGCTGCGGCGGACCTCCGCCTGCACCAACTGGGCTTCCCGGCTCGCCATCTGATCAATGGTTCGGACAGTTTCAGCATTTCACAGAGGAGAGTCTGACAAACACGCTGTTTTTCCCCTCCCCCCTTGTGGGGGAGGTTGGGAGGGGGGCAGCGAGTCGAGCGTCCCAGACAACGTTTCTTCCATGGGCCCCTCGCCACACTTGAAAACTGTCCGTACCATTGCTGCTACGGACTGCCGTCCATTTCCGTAACATCCAGGAAAGAACTGGATGTTCCCCGCCTTCGGCGCTGTGCCAGCCCAATTCCCGTACATCCGTATTTTTCCCTCTCTGCTTCGCAGCTCTGCGAGTCCCTCCAGTCGAAAAAATTCCGCCAGGTATGACGCAATTTTTCGGAAGCCGTATGGCAGCTCCAGAACTGGTGGGAAGGGACGTTCAGCGCCTGGGCCATCCGCAAGAAGGTCTGCGTCGCCTCGGCAGGCGACTGCAGTTTCCACTCCTGCTGCCGGGCAGAGAGGGCGTCGTGGAAGGCTCAGAACAGGGCGGGGCCCTGAACGCAGCGGGCCGCCGAAGCCGCTTCCGTGACGACCACGGGGCGGCAGGATCGCTCAGGCCGGAGTGGCCACTGGGCAACCGGTGGGGCTCGCTCGCCAGAGACGCGCTCTGCGTCAGCGCGGCGCAGGCGGTTAAGAGCAAGCCCAGCATTACTGAGAACGAGGCGGCCCTTAGCGCCCTTCCCCGCCTTCCAGCGCCGCCGTGGCCTTTCTGACCACCGGCATGATGCTCAGTCCCTGCACCGCGATGGTAAACAGCACCACCGCGTAGGTGACGGTGACCACATGGGCGCGGTACGGGCTTTCGGGCAGCCCCAGCGCGAGGCTGATGGCGATGCCGCCCCGCAGCCCGCCCCAGGTGAGCAGGCGGACGGTGTAGGCGCCGTAGCCCTCGCGGGCACGGACCAGGGCAAAGGGCAGCGCCACGCTGATCCAGCGCGCGCCCAGGGCCAGGGCAATCATCAGGACACTGGCCAGCAGCTGCGGCGCGGTGGTGTCGGTGAGCAGCACGTCCAGCCCAATAAAGGCGAACAGGACGATGTTCAGCACCTGATCCACGGTTTCCCAGAAACCCAGCACATGCTCGCGCGTGTGTTCGCCGAAGATCTGGTCGCGCCACAACGAGAGCATCAGCCCGGCCACCACCATCGCCAGCGGGCCGCTGACCCCCAGCGCCGCCGCCCCCACGTAGCCGCCCACCACCAGTGCCAGGGTAATCAGCACCTCCACCGCGTGCTGCTCAATGCTGCGCACCAGCAGGTAACCCAGACCGCCCAGCAGCGCCCCGAACGCCAGCCCGCCCAGCGCCTCCTGGGCAAACAGGCCCAGCACCTGAACGGCGCCCGTCTCGCCGTGGCTGTAGCCGCTCAGGCCCGCGGCACTGGCCAGCGCCAGAAAGATCACCACGCCCACCCCGTCGTTAAACAGGCTCTCGCCCGCAATCAGGGTTTCGATCTTGGGGGGCACCTTGGCCCGTTTCAGCAGGTCCAGCACCGCCACCGGGTCGGTGGGGCTGATCAGGGCGCCGAACAGCAGCGCCCACATCAGGGGCACGTCCAGCCCCACCAGCTGAAAGACCCCGTACGAGGCAACGCCGATCAGCGCCGTGCTGATGATGGTGCTGAGAAAAGCCAGCAGCAGAATGCTGCCGCGCTGCGCGAGCATCTGCCGGGTGTTCAGGCTGAGCGCCCCGGCGAACAGCAGGGCGCTCAGAATGCCGTTCAGCACGAAGGTGGTGAAGTCCAGGGTTTCCAGCACGCTGGCCGCCCAGCCGCGCAGGCCCGGCAGGCCCAGGGCGTCCAGGGCAATCAGGACAATGCTGGCCAGCGCGCCCGCCAGCGTCACCCCCACGGTGGTGGGCAGGCGCACAAAACGTTCATTCAGGTAAGCCAGCAGCGCCGTGACGCACAGCAGGACGGCAAACGCACTCCACATGGGGAACACAATAGAGGCCGTGGGCCATGGGCCATGAGCTCTGGGCCATGGGGAGGGCGCGGCGGCCGTCAGAAGTGGGCAGGGAACGTGGCGACAGCACAAAGGCCATGAGCTTCGGGGGTTCCCCCATGGCTCATGGCCCAAAGCTCATGGCCCTTTTAGTCGCGCTCGCGTTCGCGCTCGGCGTTCAGCTGGGCCTGCAGCTGGGCCTGACGCTGGCGCACGTAGTCCTGCTGAAAGCGCCCCTCGTCCATCATGTTGGTGCCCACCGTCAGCTTGCCGGTGGCCAGTTCGCGCATTGCCTGGGTCACCAGGTTGCGGGTGCGCACGCGCTGCTCCACGGGCAGCACGCTGGGCGCGCCCGAACGCAGTTGCAGGGCCCGCTTGGCCGTGACCACCGAAAGGCGGTATTTGCTGTCCGTCAGCGACAACAGCTTGTCAATATCCCGTTCTGCCATACACCCACCTCCATCCGGCTGCGGCGCCCCCGAAGGCGCCCGCCGGTTCAGCCCCACACTCTAGCGCATGCCGGGGCGGGGCGCCTACCACGAGTCACCCTCTACACGGTGCGGCTCAGGATCACGCCCTGCAACTCGTCCACCTCGTAGCCGCAGGCGCGGTAAAAGGCCTGCGCGCCTTCGTTGTCGGCGGCCACCCACACGCCCCGGATGCCCTGGGCGCGCATCTGCCCGTGCAGGGCGGCCACCAGGGCGCGGCCCACGCCCCGGCGGCGCCACGCTTCCAGCACCCCGATTTCCTCGAACATCACGTCCAGCGCCTCGCCGTGGCGGCGGCGGTGCACATAGGCCATCAGGAAGCCAACGGGCTGGCCCTGCCCATCCTCGGCGTGCCAGTGCCACACCTGGGGATCAGCGAGGTAGGCGCGGGCGGCTTCCGGGGACAGGGGCGGGCTGGGCGCCTCGTCGGTGAAGTCGGTCTCGTCGGCGGCCAGCCGGGCCAGGGCGGCCTCGTCCCCTGGGCCCAGGCGGCGGATGGTGAAGGGCGACATAGGAGCATCATGCCCCCGGCCAGCGCAAATGTGGCGCCGCCGCCTCGGCCCCCCCAGTAGCCTGACTTCATGTCCTGGCCCGAAGACACCGCGCCGCCCTCCTCTCAGGCAACGCCTGCCCTGCCACACCGCGCCCTTCTGGGCCAAGTGCTGAATGTGGTGCTGCCTGGAGCCGGCTTCACGCTGCTTGGTCGCTGGGGCTGGCACCTGGGCTGGTTTGCGGTCCTGACAGTGCTGGCCGTGTGCGGCGACCACTTGAGCCAGAGGGCCAACACTTCACTGCCCCTGGTCCTCCCACTGCTGGGCTGGCTGGTCCTGATGCTTCATTTCAGGCAGGTGGGTGCCGAACCCCCGGCCTGGGGCCTGCTGCCACCACACAGGCAGTTGGCGCTGATTCTGGGCCATCTGGTTGTGGGCAGCGCCCTGTTCTGGTGGTTTCAGGCGCCGCAGTCCAGCCGGACGCCAGAGATGTCGCGCCTGGAGCACAACTGGGAGCGCCAGGTGGCGACTGAGGCCTATCAGCTTGCCTTGACCCAGTATGCGCTGGATACGCTGCGCGCAGGACCATGTGTGCTGGACGATTTGTCTCCTGGCATGCAGGCAGCCCTGGCGGCCTGCTCTGTGCAGCTCAGCGACACTGGCTTTCCGACCCTCAATCTCACTTTTCAGAGTGGGCAGACGCTTCAGATGCCCTGAACACCCCGCATTCTGTCCTCTGCCTGACCATCTGCGCTTCTTCTCCCGTGCCAGACTGACGCCACATGCCGGATTTCGACGTGATCGTGATGGGCGCGGGCCACAACGCCCTGGTGACGGCGGCCTACGCCGCCAAGGCGGGCCTGAAGGTGGGCGTCTTCGAGCGGCGGCACCTCGTGGGCGGGGCGGTGAGCACCGAAGAACTGGTGCCCGGCTACCGCTTCGACTACGGCGGCAGCGCGCACATCCTGATCCGGCTGACCCCGGTGGTGCGCGAACTGGAACTGAGCCGCCACGGCCTGCATTACCTGGACGTGGACCCCATGTTCCACTGCTCGGACGGCGAGACCCCGTGGTTTATTCACCGCGACGCGGGCCGCACCGCGCGCGAACTGGAGGCCCTGTTTCCCGGCCAGGGCGAAGCGTACACGCGCTTTTTAGACGACTGGACGCCGTTTGCCCGCTCGGTGGCCGACCTGTTCAACAGCGCCCCCGGGCCGCTGGACATGGGCAAGATGGTGGTCAGCAGTGGCAAGGGCCGCGACTGGATGGAACAGTTGCCCCGCATCCTGCGGCCCTACGGCGACGTGGCAAAGGAATATTTCTCGGAGGAGCGGGTGCGTGCGCCGCTGGTGTGGATGGCGGCCCAGAGCGGTCCCCCACCCAGCGACCCCCTGAGTGCGCCTTTTTTGCTGTGGCATCCCCTGTACCACGAGGGCGGCGTGGCGCGGCCCAAGGGCGGCTCGGGCGGGCTGACGAAAGCCCTGAAGCGCGCCATTGAGGCGGACGGCGGGCAGGTGTTCGTGAACGCGCCGGTGGCCGAAATTCTGGTCAAAGGTGGCCGGGCCCAGGGCGTGCGGCTGGAGAACGGCGACACCTACACCGCCCGCGCCGTGGTCTCTGGTGCCCACGTGCTGACCACGGCGGGCGCGCTGCCCGAGGAATACGTGCCCAGCAGCGCGCGGCAGGTGCGGGTGGGCAACGGCTTTGGCATGGTGCTGCGGCTGGCCCTCAGCGAAAAGGTGAAGTACCGCCAGCACACCGAGCCGGACAGCCGCGTGGGCCTGGGCCTGCTGATTAAAAACGAGGGGCAGCTGATGAAGGGCTACGGCGAATATCTGGCAGGCGAACCCACCACCGACCCGCCCCTGATCGCCATGAGTTTTTCGGCGGTGGACGATTCGCTCTCTCCCCCGGGGGGCGACGTGCTGTGGCTGTGGGCGCAGTATTACCCCTATGAGCTGAGCAGCGGCTCATGGGAGACCCGCACCGCCGAAGCCCGCGAGAACATCCTGCGCGCCTTTGAACACTACGCGCCGGGCACCCGCGACACGATTGTGGGCGAACTGGTGCAAACGCCCCAGTGGCTGCACGACCACCTGGGCCTGCACCGGGGCAACGTGATGCACCTGGACATGAGCTTTGACCAGATGTTCTCCTTCCGTCCCTGGATGAAAGCCAGTGGCTACCGCTGGCCGGGGGTAAAGGGGCTGTACCTGACCGGCGCCAGCACGCACCCCGGCGGCGGCATCATGGGCGCCAGTGGGCGCAATGCTGCGAATGTGCTGGTGCGGGACCTGACGCGGCGGCGGTGGCGATGAGGGGGGAGCGGGAGGCGGGGCGCGGGGTGCGGGGAGGGCTGAGGGGGGTTCTTTGGCGGTTGGGGTGGCGGGGGGCCCCCTCACCCGCCCCTTCGGGGCACCCTCTCTGCGGCGCAGCTCTTCGAGTCCCGCAAGGGGAGAGGGTCAGTTTGCCTTTCTCCCTCTCCCCTCGCGGGAGAGGGCCTTGCGAAGCAAGGGGTGAGGGGGCCCCCCCACAACGCTTCCGCCACCCCAGCTGGAGGAAGCGAGTCTTGAAGCGTCGCGGGGCCGGTATAGCCGTGGTGAGGGGCGGCAACGTCCTGCTTATCCGCCGCCGGGACAACGGGCTCTGGGACGTGCCGGGGGGCGGTGCGGGCCCCGGGGAAACGCCCGAAACCACAGCGCGCCGCGAACTGCGGGAAGAAACCGGGCTGGAGGTGGGGGCGTTGAGCCTCCTGGACGTCTTTTCCCACCCCCACACCTACCCGGACGGCAACGTGGTGCACTGGGAGACGCGGGTGTTCACGGCGCCGTGGGCGGGCGGCGAGCCCCGGGCCGGGGACGACGCGGCGGACGTGCGCTGGTGGCCGCTGGACGGGCTGCCAGATGAGGTCTCGGCCGCCACCGCGCAGTATCTCGCCGCCCTGCGGGGGCACGCTTGACCGCCCGCCCCTCCCCCACCCTGCTGCGGTTTGGGCTGGCCTTTGCCGCGCTGGGCGTGGCCTTTGCCGGGGCCCTGCTGGTGATGGCGGGCCAGGGGCTGGGCTGGGCGCTGATTGCGCTGGGGCTGCCGCTCTCCGGGGTGCTGGCGCTGGCCGGGGACGCGCTGGGGCCACAGTTTGCCCGCGTTTTTTCGGAGCGGCTGGCCGACCTGCTGGCCCAGACCCGCCCCTGGATGGCCCTGGTGGCCCTGTACGCCGCGCTGAAAATCCCGGTGCCGCTGTGGCCCGAGGGCTTTCCGGTGCTGGGCCTGGCCAGCACGGTGGCGCTGTGTCTGGCGGCCCTGGCCTTCGTGTGGGAGCGGGCCGGCGGCGTGCGCGCGGGGCTGATGCTGGCGGTGGCCTTTCTGGTGGGGCTGGGGGTGGAAGTGCTGGGCAGCCGCACCGGCTTTCCTTTTGGGGCCTATTCCTACGCCACGGCCCCAGCCCCCACGCTGCTGGGCGTGCCGCTGATGGTGCCGCTGGGCTGGTTTGCGCTGACCCTGACCGCCACCTGCCTGTCCGGCGGGCGGCCCTGGCTGGCGGGCCTGCTGATGATGCTGTGGGACATTGGCTTAGAACCCCTGATGACCGCGCAGCGCTACTGGCTGTGGCACGACCCGCTGGGGCTGTGGGCAGGCGCCCCGGTGCAGAACTTTCTGGGCTGGTGGGCGGTGGGCACGGGCATCGCGTGGGTCTTTACGGGGCTGGCGCCGCGCCTCTTTGGCCTGCGCACCCCGGAGTGGGCCTGGGCGCTGCCGTGGTGGGCCAGGGCCTTTCCCGAAAGCCGCGAGCCGCGCCTGAGCCTGCTGCCGGGCCGGGGGCGCCGCGCGCCGGATTTCCGGGTGGCCTACCCCATTGAGGCGTTCTTTCTGCCCGGCGGGCTGGTGCTGGTGGGCCGCCCCCTGGAAGCCGCCGTGACCCTGGTCGCCATGGGCGCGGGGCTGGCGCTGGCCCGGCGGGTGACCCGGCATGACCGCTGAGCGCCCAGGCCACCACCCCTGGGCCACGGCGCTGCTGGCCCGCAGTGTTCAGGGCAGCGTGCGCGGGAATCTGGGCGGCGTGTGGGTGCGCGGCCCCGTGCCCACGGGCGGCGCGGTGCTGGCCCCCAACCACCATTCCTGGTGGGACGGCTACGTGCTGTGGGCGGTGGCCGGCTGGGCAGGCGCCGACTTCTCGGTGCTGATGAATCCGGGACAATTGGCGCGCTTTCCCTTTCTGCGCCGCCTGGGCGCGCTGCGGGCCGATGAGGTGCGGGCCGGGGTGCGCCGGGCCAGGGGGGGCTGGCTGGTCGTGTTCCCCGAAGGCGCCCTGCACCCGGCGGGCCCGCTGCAGGCGGCGGCCCCCGGCGCAGGCTGGACCGCGCGGCAGGCAGGGGTGCCGCTGGTGCCAGTGGCCCTGCGCGTAACCCTGCGCGGCGCGCAGTGGCCCGAAGCCTACGTGCGCTTTGGGCAGCCGGTCGCGGCGGCCGAGCTGCCGGCCGCCCTTCAGCGCGAACTCGCCGCGCTGGACCACGACCTGCAGACCAGCGACCCCGAGCGGCCCCTGGCCGGCTACCTGCGCGCGGTGCCGGGGCGCCAGAGCCGCTCGGCACGCCTGGACCTGCCCTCTCGGCTGCTGACCCTGATCACCGGGGACCGGGCGTGAAGGCCGGGCGCCTGTACGCCCAGGTGATGGGCGTGTGGCTGACCGCCAAGGCGCTGACCCTGGCGGTGAATGCCCTCACCTTTCCCCGCCTGCGCCCGGCGCCCACACCCCAGACGGGGCCCCGCGTGTCCATCCTGATTCCGGCGCGCGACGAGGCGCACAACCTCCCGCACACCCTGCCCGGCGTGCTGGCCCAGGGGGCCCACGAGGTGCTGGTGCTGGACGACGGCAGCACCGACGGGACCGCCGAGGTGGCCCGCACCCTGGGCGCGCGGGTGATGGCCGGCACGCCGCGCCCGGACGGCTGGCACGGCAAGCCCTGGGCCTGTCAGCAACTGCTGCGGGCGGCGGCGGGCGACATTCTGATTTTCACCGACGCCGACGTGAGCTGGAAAGGCGGCGCGCTGGGCGGACTGCTGCGCGAGATGAACGGTTCCGGGGCCGACCTGCTGAGCATTCAGCCCCGGCAGGACAACCGCCGCCCCGGCGAGCGGCTGCTGACCCCGCTGGTGGACGCCGCCGTGCTGTCGTACTTTCCCTACCCGCTGCTGCGCATGCGCCCGCCGCACCCGCTGGCCACCATTGCCAACGGGCAGGTGATGGCCTACCGCCGCGCGGCGCTGCTGCGGGTGGGGGGCTACGCCGCCGTGCGCGCGCAGGTGCTGGAAGACACCGTGATGGCCCGGCAGCTGGGGGGCCTGGGCCTGATCGTTTCCACAGCGATGGGCCGCGACTGCATCAGCGTGCGCATGTACCGCTCGTACCCGGATTCGGTGGCAGGCTTTGGCAAGAACGCGCTGCCCATCCACCTGAATTCGCGGCTTCTCATGACCCTCAGCATGGCGCTGCATTTCGCCGGGCACACGCTGCCGTGGCTGTTACCCGTCCCCGGCGGCCGGGTGCTGCGCGCCGCCAGCGTGCTGGAACGCCTCACTGTGAACCTGATCGCCGGGCGCCGCCGCCCCGCCGATCTGGCCGAGGGCCTGCTGGGCCCGGTCACGCCGCTGCTGGCCCTGCCCGTGTATCTTCGGGCCGTGAAACGCCGCGTGACCTGGAAGGGCCGGGAGTACCGGCAATGACCTGGGGCCGCCGCACGCCCCGCCACGTCGCCGTGATTGGCGCGGGGTTTGCGGGGCTGAGCGCGGCGCTGCGCCTCGCCCGAGCCGGCGCGCGGGTGACGGTGCTGGACGCCCTGGACGGGCCCGGGGGCAAGGCGGCCCTGGGCTTTACCGACTTCTCCAGCGGCCCCACCGTGGTCACCATGCCCCAGGTCTTCCGCGCGCTGCACGAGCGCGCCGGGCTGCCGGTGCCGCACTTAAGCCCCGCGCGGCCCACCACCACCTACCACGCGCCGGGCGGGCGCACCTTTGCCCCGGAGGCCCTGCATGTGGCGGGCAGCCTGGAGCCCACGCTGGCGCAGCTGTCCAGGGCTGAGGGGCAGCGCTACGCGGCCCTGCTGCGCGCGGCCCGGCGCCTGTACGAGGACGCGCAGGACACCTTTTTGTTTGCGCCGCCGCCGGGCCCACTGAAACTTGCCCGCTACGCGCTGACCCGGGGCGGGCGGGCCGCGCCGCTGACCCCGCTGCGCCGCTACGTGCGCTCGGGGCCGTTTCTCACGCCGTTCTGGCTGCGCTTTGCCACCTACCTGGGCGCCGACCCCTACCGCGCGCCCGCCGTGCTGCACAACATCGCCTGGGTGGAACTGGGGCAGGGCGTGTGGCACCTGCCGGGCGGGTTGCTGGCCTTTGCCCGCGACCTGCACGCCCAGGCCGAGGCGCTGGGGGTGCGCTTTGAATTCGGCACGCGCGTGACCAGCCTCAGCAGCCACGGGGGGCAGGTGCTGGGCGCGCACACCAGCCAGGGCGCCTTTGCCGCCGACGCCTGGGTGAGCGCCGCCGACCGCGCGCTGACCCTGTCGTGGCTGGGCGTGGCCGAGAAACCCACGCCGCGCGGGGTGAGCGGCTTCGCGCTGCAACTGCGGCTGGCTGGGGACCGCCCTGCGGCCCACCACATCTTCTGGCCAGCGGACTACGCGCGCGAATGGCGCGACATCCGCGCCGGGCGGCTGCCCCGCGACCCCACGCTGTACCTGCACCTGGACGGCACCCGGGCCTTCCTGCTGGTCAACGCCCCGCCCGATCCCGGCCTGACCGAGAACCCGCAGGACTACGGCGCGTGGTTGCTGGGCCGGCTGCAAGAGCGCCTCTCGGCCACCCCGGAAGGCCCGCTGCCGGTGGCGGAGTGGCACGCCCTGTCCCCCGCCGACTACGCCCGCACCGCCAAGGCGGGCGCGCTATACGGCCGCGCACCCCACGGACTGAGCGGCAGTCTTCGCCCCGGCTGGCGGCTGGCCCACACCCGCAACCTCGTGCAGGTGGGCGGCACCGTGCACCCGGGCGGCGGGGTGCCGCTCTCGCTGCTGAGCGGCTGGAACGGCGCGGGCCTGCTGCTGGGCCTGGGCTACGACGATCTGGATGGCCGCCAGACCCCCGCCGGCGAGGACCTGTGGCCGTTTCTGTAAGCGCCCTGCCCGAGCCGCCCACCCGCCCCGGCAACGGCCACCTGCAGGACTGGGCACTCTCGCCGCTGACCCTGATTGAAGAGGGCGCCGCGCGGGCGCGCGCCGCCAGCGGCGACCTGTTCCGGCTGCGGCTGGGCCTGCCCGCCGTGGTGGGCTTCAGCCCGGCCTGGAACCGCGCGCTGCTCAGCAACCTGGGCACTTTTCGCAGCGCGGGCAGTTTCTCGCGGGTGGTGCCGTACCTGTCGGGCGGCGTGATTCTTAGCGATGCCCCGGGCCACGCCGGGCGCCGGGGGCTGATGAACCCCGGGTTTGGCCGCGCGCATCTGCTGGCCCTACAGGCGCGCACCCGCGCGGCCCTGCCGCCTGTGCCAGCGGGCGAGTTCGACGCCCTGGCCTGGGCCGACCACGCCGTGCTGGCGCTGCTGAACGCCGCGTACTTCAGCAGCGAGTTTGACGCAGCCCTGCTGCACGCCTTTCTGGCCCCGCTGCGCCGCCCGTTTCCGGTGCCGGCCCTGCCCCGGCCCCTGCTGTTCCGGCGCGTGGAGGGCGAGGTGCGCCGCCTCGCCCACGCCCGCCTGGGCCGGGGCGGCGGCGACGACCTGCTGTCGGTGCTGGCGCCGCTGCCCGGCGGCCTGGAAGAAACGCGCGTGTCCCTGGCCGCCGCCCACGACACCACCACGCACGCGCTGGCGTACGCGATCTGGCATCTGGCGAACCATCCGCGCTGGCACAGCCCCGAGCACCACCCGGCCGTCCTGAAAGAAACCCTGCGCCTGCACCCGCCCGGCTGGATGGGCAGCCGCCGTCTGGGCCACGACCTGCTGTGGAACGGCGTGCGGCTGCCGCGCGGCGCCCTGGCGCTGTATTCGCCGTATCTCTCTGGGCGTGATCCCGGGCTGTGGGCGCAGCCGGAAACCTTCGACCCGGGCCGCTGGGCCCACAAGCCCCCCGCGTGGGCCTACCTGCCCTTTGGCGGCGGCGAGCGCCTGTGCCTGGGCATGCATCTGGCGCAGCTGCTGATTCTGGACACGCTGGCGGCCCTGCCCCCGCTGCGCGCCGTGGGCGGCGACCCCACCCCGCAGCCCGGCCTGACCCTGGGCCCACGCGGGCCGCTGGTGGTGGCCCCGGTGCCCGCGCACGCCTAACCGCCACTCTTGAGACGCAAGGGTGAACCTGCCCTGGGGAACCAACGCCACAAGGCTTCCCCTGCTCCCAGGCGCACCCCGCCTCCCCCCACCCCCAGAACGTGAGTTCGGCGTGAGCGGGCTGGGCGTACCCTGAAGGGGTCCACGCCCGCCCTACGCCCCACCCCCAGGAGTGACCATGACCCGTGCCCTGCTGACCCTGTTGCTGACCGCCTCACTGTCCACCGCTCTGGCCGCCGGGCCCCGCTCGGCGCTGGTGGACGCCACCTTTATTGACGGCGCCCAGATGGTGAACGGCGCCCCTGAACTGGCGGAATTCGCCGGGGCCCTGCGCACCGTGGCCACCAAGGCCGGCGGCAGCTGTGTCAAGAGTGAATATGTCGTCTGGGACTCGGTGGAAGGCCTGGAAGCCAGTTTCCGGCAGGTACTGGGGTCGCTGGGCTACAGCTGGACCGAACTGGGCGCCAGCAACGACGACGGCCGCTTCGTGTCGTTCAAGGCCACCAAGGGCGCCGCCGCCCTGGCCGGCATCTGGGCCGACAGCGAAGGCACCACGCTGCTGGGCTGGTGCAGCCTGAAGCTGACGGCTGCCGCCAAGCCCCCCGCCGCCCTGACCCCGGCGGCGCCGGCCGCCCCGGCCCCCCGCCCCGCCACGCCAGCCCCAGCGCCAGCGGCCACCCGCACCCCCGCGCCCGCCGCGCCGGCGCCCACCGCCAAGCCCCCCGCCCCCAAAAAGGGCTACGTGACCGGACTGGTGCTGGACACCCAGGGCCGCCCGCTGGCCGGCGCCGAGGTCTACATCGTGGGCACCACGTTCAATCAGGGCCAACGCACCAGCTTTACCGCCGTGACCAAGGGCGACGGTACCTACGCCATTCGCGTGCCGGACGGCCGTTACCACGCCAGCGCCACGATCAAGCGCGACCTCGCGGGCACCAGCTTTGTGCTGCCGCTGCACCCCGAATCCGGCACCCTGAACACCGAAATCGATTCCAGCGAGGGCGGCAACCTGAATTTCCGCTGGCGGCTGGCCGGCGCCAAACCCGGCGGCGGCAAGGACTGGGACGACTTTTACGGCGCCAGCCTGGATTTCAGCTACTGCGGCCTGCCCGCCAAGGCCTACTGCGACGACCGCTACGCCGCCGTGGTGCCCGGCGCCCCCGAAGGCAGCACCGTCACCCTGACCTTTACGCCGCAGGGCAAACTGATTGACGGCAGCGCGGGCAAACCCGTGGTCATGACCTTTAAAACGGCGCCCCTGGCCCCTCCCGGCGGCTACCCCTACACCGACCCGAACGGCGGCGGGCGCACCACCCTGGGTCAGGGCTGGCCGTACCACAGCTTCGATTTCAACGACATTCCGCTGGGCATCTACACCCTGACGGCGGTGGCGACCACCCCAGACGGCCGCAAACTGCCGCTGAAACTGGGCCTGGAGCCGAACAATGTGGAAGCCAGCAGCGTGACCCTGAAATGGAGCAGCTACGACGTGAGCGGCGCCCTGAAGCAGTTCAGGGTGTACGTGCGCGACTGAGGAGGGCACCCAGAGTCCTCCTGGGTGTTCACCCTCAACAACGTTGGAACGACCGAAACAGCGCTCCGCCAGAGACCGTGGCGCGGGCAGAATGGAAGGGCTGCCGTTGAGCCCGTGCATGAAACGGGCCGCTGTGAGGCGAAAGCGGGCCCCAGGGCGCGCGCCGTCCCCACGGCCCAAGTGCAACGTGCCGTACACGTTCCCGCGCCGGGGGCCTCTTAAGCTGCGCCATGCCTGACGCGACTGCCCTGACCCCGGCCGAACGCTGGACCCTGGCCGCCACCGTGCTGGGGTCCAGCCTCGCGTTTCTGGACGGCACGGTGGTGAATGTGGCCCTCAGCGCCGTGCAGCGCGACCTGAACGCCACCGCCAGCGGCGTGCAGTGGGTGGTGGGGGCTTACGCGCTGCTGCTGGCCGCCCTGACCCTGGCGGGCGGCGCGCTGGGCGACGCCCTGGGGCGGCGGCGGGTGTACAGCTGGGGCATTGGCCTGTTCGCCCTGGCCTCGTTGGCCTGCGCGCTGGCGCCGTCGCTGGGGGCGCTGATCGCCGCGCGGGCGGCGCAGGGGCTGGGGGCCGCGCTGCTGGTGCCCGGCAGCCTCGCCATGATCGGGGCGGTGTTTGCCGAGAGTCGCCGGGGCCGGGGCGTGGGCCTCTGGAGCGCCGCCAGTTCGGTGACCACGCTGCTGGGCCCCGTGGTGGGCGGCGTGCTGGTGGACCATGCCTCGTGGCGCTGGGTGTTTCTCATCAACCTGCCGCTGGCGGCCCTGACCCTGTGGCTGCTGCGCCGCGTGCCCGAAACGCGCGCCCCCGGCGCCCACCCCGACTGGGCCGGGGCGGCCTGCGTCACGGTGGCCCTGGGCAGCCTCGCCCTGGCCCTCACCCGCGCGGGCGAAGCCGGCTGGGACGCCCTGACCTGGGGCCTGCTGGCGGGCTCGGGGCTGGCCTTTGCGCTGTTTGCGCAGACGCAGCGCCGGGGCGCCCACCCCATGTTGCCGCCGGAGTTGCTGAAAAACCGCACCTTTCTGGGCACCAACCTCCTGACCCTGCTGCTATACGGGGCGCTGGGGGCGGTCAGCCTGTACCTGCCCATGCTGCTGATCGGCACGCGGGGCTACAGCGCGGCCGGGGCGGGCGCGGCGCTGCTGCCGCTGTCGCTGCTGCTGGCGGGGCTCTCGGGGCCGTTTGGCGCGCTGGCCGACCGCCACGGCCCCCGCCTGTTCCTGACGCTGGGGCCGGCGCTGGCGGGCCTGGGTTTCGTGCTGCTGGGGCTGGGCCGGGGCAGTTACTGGACGGCCGTGCTGCCGGGGGCCGCCGTGCTGGGCCTGGGCATGGCGCTGACAGTGGCGCCGCTGTCCAGCGCCGTGATGGGCAGCGCCGGGCGCGAGCAGAGCGGCATAGCCAGCGGCGTGAACAACGCCGTGGCGCGCGCGGCGAGCCTGCTGGCCATTGCGGCGCTGGGCCTGCTGCTGGTGGGCTCGTACCGCGCGGCGCTGGACACGCGCCTCTCGGCCGTACAGGCGCCCGCCACACTGCGCACCCAGCTCAGCGCGCAGGCCCCGCGCCTGACGGACATCAAGCTGCCCCCGGACGCCCCCGCTCCTGTGCGGGGCGCGGTGCAGGCCGCTTTTGGCGACGCCTTTGCCCGCGTGGCCCTGGCCGCCGGACTGCTGAGCCTGCTGGCCGCCGCTGCCGGGAGGGTGTTTCTGCGCCCAGTCCCCCGCCCGGCGCGCTAGCCTGCCCGGCATGACCGAGCCGCTCCCTCCCGCCGACGCGAGCACGCCCCAGCGGGGGCCGGTGCAAGCCCGCTCCCCGCTGCCCGATGTGCTGCGCGGCGTGGCGCTGCTGGGCATCCTGATGGTGAACATGCAGGACTTCGCCGGGTTTCTGGAATGGCAGCAGCGCGGCCTGGACCGCGCGGCGCAGGTGCTCACCGATGTGCTGGCCAATGGCCGCTTTATCTCGATTTTCGCCATGCTGTTCGGCTGGGGCGCCGCCGGGCTGCTGGCGCGCCAGGGGGCAGCGATCTTTCTGCGCCGCCACCTCGTGCTGCTGGCGGTGGGCGCGGCCCACTACGTGCTGGTGTGGCACGGCGACATCATCAGCAACTACGCCACCCTGGCGCTGGCCCTGCTGCTGACCGCCGCCCTGGGCGCGCGCGCGCTGGTGGCCGTGGCGGGCGCGCTGGGAACGTGGTGGCTGGGCCTCACGCTGCTGGACGCCGTGGCCGCTGCTGGCCGCACCGGGCCGCGCTTTACCGGCCTGCCGGCCCTGGAACCCACCTACCTGGGCAACGTGGCCGAGCGGGCCGGCGAGTTCTGGACCCTGCTGCTGAGCGGCAATATCTACAACGGCCCGTGGCTGCTGGCGCTGTTCTGCCTGGGGGCCGCCGCGCAGCGCACCGGCCTCCTGACCCGGCCGCAGGACCACCGCCCGCTGCTGCGCCGCCTCGCGGTGGTGGGGCTGCCGCTGGGGCTGGCGCTGGGCGCGGCGCTGGCCTACCTGAACACGCGCGGCGATCAGGCGGCCGGGTTTCTGGCGGTGCCGGTGCGCATGGGTGGGGGGCTGGCGGGCGCGCTGGGCTACGTGGGCGTCATTGGCCTGCTGGCGGCCTCAGGGCGGCTGGGGCCTCTGCTGCACTTTGCCGCCAGCGGGCGCATGGCGATGACGAACTACCTGATGCAGAGCGTGCTGATGACCTCGTTTTTCTACCCCTATGCCGGGGCGCAGGGCTTTGGGTGGGTGGGACAGGGGCTGCCCGGCCAGGGCGACGCCTTTCCGTATGCCGGCGGTTTCGTGGGCTGGGGCGCGGCCAGTACGCTGCTGCTGGCGCTGACCCTCGGCCTCTGTCAGCTGCCACTGAGCGCGGTGTGGCTCTCCCGCTTCCGGCAGGGACCAATGGAAACCCTGGTGCGCCGGCTGGTCTACGGCCGCGCGGCGCGGCGCAGGGGAGAATCATAACGACAATCTTGCTTTAATCAAGGTCACCATATAAATCACAGTAGTTCAGGGCAGCCATGTACCTGTACCAAACCAACGCCATAGATAAATCATGCCGAGGAACACATAGAGCCAGAACGGCCACCAAAACCGTGTGCGCTTAGCCAGAACCAGAAGGGCCAGGAAACCAGCCAGCGGTATCCAGACGAAGAGCAGTGTTAAAAAGGCCATTGACGGTCGTGGGACACCCGGAATCCAAACTTCAGAGGCCACGATAAGGGCAAGCCCCAGACCGAGGAAAGCCAAAAATGTAACGCCATATAGCGTTACACTCCGTATTTTAGAGCCACCTTCGTACATAAATTCTCCCAAATGCGGTTTTCCAGCACACTGCCTTGACCTACGGTAAACTTACATGCATTAGGAATACTGCTGAAATCAGCCGTCGGGTGAACCGTAAATTTCATTTTTTGCCTGTTCACTCGAGCTAAAGCGAAGGTAATGTATCCATTCAGAAGATGACCTTCTTCTGTTTTAAACGTCATTGAGCTGGGCGAGCTGTTCACAACAGACACGCTGTTATCCACATTCGCAGGCGGAACTAAGCTGTACGGAAATTTATGCCTCAGGCTGATATTAAATCCCTGCACCAGCCCTCCCTGTCGATTTACAACTGTATCTTTGAAATCCAGATAGGCCCAGCTCAGTCCCGGTAGCCCGGCACCCACCATATCGGCCAGGGTGTCGAAGTTGGCCACAATAGATGACATGATGTGCTCAATCTTCGCATCTACACTACAATCAAACTCTACGCTAAAACTTCTGTTGACCTCCCACTTTTTACCGGGAGACTCCTTCTTTACATATCCTGGTATGGTCTCACTGTTCGCCATAGTCACGACAGGCAGCTTAAGGGCAGCTGCGAATTGGCCGAAGGCCATCGGAGCCATTGCACTTACTCCGCCTTCACCATTCTTGGCTGATGCCGCCAGATGGAAGCCCGTTTGCTGGTGATACGCCAGAATCGTTGGCTTGTTGAGCTTCTTTCCTCGTAGATACTGGGCCAATTTGACCATCTGAACATCACGAAGCGCTTTATAGTCTCGGCGTTGAATAAGCGCCATGTTGGACGAAGTCCAGTTGCTTCCCACAGAGATGACGCGCTGTCCCAAGAGGAGGCGATGATGCAGTCTGGCGGCCTCATCTCCGTTGGTCGGCCATGGGGCGGTCTCATACCAGTCGGCCCTTTGACTGGCCTGAGCCGATGTGGCCCCACGAAGCTGTGGGCTTGCGGCCTCACTCGTTTTCCCAGATGAAGCAGTTTGACGGTTGGATTGAATGGGGCGGAGCTGACTCAGCGTCACCAACGGAGGCTATGACAGCCTGCTTGCTTGAGACGCCAACTTTGAGTCTCGGCGTGGGTCATACGCCCCGACAACCGACTGAACATCTAAGTCAAGTTCCGACTGGCCGCTTGTGGGCTCGGATGCCAAACGGCAGCGCCCGACAACCGACTGAACATCTAAGTCAAGTTCCGACCCATGGGCTGCCCCGCGCGGAGTGTGGGAAAAGGGTGAGGAGCGGCGCGCTAGACTGAGGCGCATGGATAACCGCACGAACCTAGACGACTACCTCGCGGGGCTGGGCATCAGCGACGCGGACGAGAGCGAGCTGCCGCCGCCCGCGCCCGACGCTGCCCCCATGACGCCGCCTGCGCTGGAGGCCGCGCCAGAAACCCCCCTGGCCACCCTGGAGCGGTTTCTGCGCGGGCTGGTCAGCCGCATTGACCCCGACCTGCAGGTGACCGTGCGCGAGGCCGAGGACGCCCTGGAAGCCGAGATCACCGGCGAGAACGCGGCCAAGCTGGCCGGGCGCGACGGCCGCACCCTGGGCGCCATTGAGGTGCTGGCCTACACGGTGCTCGCCAAGCACGAGGGCCGCACCAAGGAGCGCGTGCGGGTGGACATCGGCGGCTACCGCAAGCGGCAGGCCGACACCCTGACCAAGCTGGCCGAGCGCCTCGCCGTGCAGGTGGCCAAGAGCGGCGAGCCCCACGAGTTGCAGCCCATGCCCGCTGCCGAGCGGCGCGTGATTCACATTGCCCTCAAGGAGCACCCCGACGTCATGAGCGAATCGGTGGGCGAGGGCGCGGCGCGGCGCCTGATCATCAAACCCCGGCACGGCTAATGGCGGCCCTGCGCGACCTGCTGCGGCGGGGCGCGGCGCAGCTGCAAGCGGCGGGCGTTCCCTCCCCGGAGGTGGACGCCCGCGCGCTGCTGGTGCTGGCCCTGAACCTCTCGCCCACCGCGCTGCTGACCCGGGGCCACGAGCCTGCCCCGCCGGGCGGACAGGCCCGCTACGAGGCCCTGCTGGCCCGCCGCGCCGCCCGCGTGCCGCTGCAGCACCTGCTGGGCGAGGTGGAGTGGGGCGGCGTGCGCCTGCGCACCGACGCCCGCGCCCTGGTACCCCGCCCGGAAACCGAGTGGCTGCTTCACCTCGTCCTGCAGGCCCTGGCCGGCCGGGAACCGCCGCGCGTGCTGGATGTGGGCACGGGCACGGGCGCCCTGGCCCTGGGCCTGAAAGCCGCCCGCCCCGACGCCCAGGTGAGCGCCACCGACCTCAGCGAAGAGGCCCTGTCTCTGGCCCGCGAGAATGCGGCGCTCAATGGACTGAACGTGTCCTTCATGGCCGGCGACCTGCTGGCCGGCCTGACCGGGCCCTTCGACCTGATCGTGAGCAACCCCCCTTACCTGCCCGAGACCGACGCCCAGGCGGCCCAGCCCGAGGTGACCTTTGACCCCCCGCTGGCGCTGTATGGCGGCCCCGACGGGCTGGCGGTGGCCCGCCGACTGGCCGGGCAAGCCGGCGCGACCCTGGCCCCAGGGGGTGAGCTGCTACTGGAACTCGACCCCCGCAACGCCGCGCCCTTCGCCGCAGAACTGCGCGCGCAGGACTGGCAGGCGACCACTGCCCCCGACCTCGCCGGACGCGAACGCTTCGTCCTGGCCCAGCGTGCCCCCTGACCCCGCCCCCACTCACCACTGACCACTCCCCACTGACCCCTCCACGCGCCTCTTCCGCGCCAGCGCCGCCCGCATGGCCTCCAGCCGCCGCCCATGCAGCGGATAGAACAGCAGCACCGCCACCGCCAGCAGGGCGCCGGCAATGGGCGGCACGGTCATAAAAAAGCGGAAGGCCTCGGCCACGCCTTCGGGTTGCACGGGCAGCTTGGGGTCGTAGCCGCTGGCCCGGGTGACGGCCCCGAACACCTGCGAGGTCAGGGCGCCGCTGAGGGTGGTGATAAAGCCCGACATCCCGAAGTACATGCCCTCGCGGCGCTGGCCGCTGCGCAGTTCGTCCTCGTCAATCACGTCGGCCATGATCACGTCGCCCATCAGGATCATGCCGGCCAGGGCGGCGCCGAAGAGAATGGTGGCGGCCAGGGCGCCGGGCACCGTCTGCACCAGGGCCAGGGGCAGCAGCGCGGCGGCGCTCAGGCCAAAGGCCAGCATCAGGGTGCCGCGTGGGCCCAGGCGCGGGGCCAGCAGGGCGCGCCAGGGCCACAGGGCCAGCCCCGCCGTCACGAACGCGGCGGCCAGCAGCCCGGTGGTCACCGCGCCGCCCGCCTGCCCCAGGCTGTAGCGCACAAAAAAGCCCATGCCGGTGGCCAGGGTGCCGGTGGCGAAGAACCGCAGCGTCTGGGCCGCCACCACGGCCAGAAACGCCCGGTGGCTGAAGGTGGCCCGCAGCGCCGCGCCAAAGCCCAGCGGCGCTGGCGTGGGCCCCGGCTGCTCGAACAGCGCGCCCAGCCCGAACACGATGGCCCCGGCCGACAGCAGCGCGAACAGCACCCCCATCCCGCCCCAGCCAATCCAGCCGGCCAGCAACGGCGGCAGCGCCAGCCCGAACAGCAGCCCGACCGTCTGCACCAGATTCATGCGCCACGCCACGGCCGTGCGCTCGGCGTAGGTGCGGAACATCTCGGGCAGCAGGGCCAGATACCCGGTCCCCACAGCGGTGCCGAAGGTCTCCCACAGCACCCACACCACCACGAGGTAACTCAGCAGGGCCACGGGGCTGTCCACGCCGTTAAAGGGCGTCATGAACAGCAGCGCAAAACAGACCAGGCCCGGCAGCCAGCCAAAGCGCACATAGGGAATGCGCCGCCCCCAGCGGCTGCGGGTGCGGTCCGACAGGTAACCGATCAGGGGATTGTTCGCCGCGTTGTACAGGGCAAAGATGGTCATGGCCGCTGCGGCCCAGCCGGGGTCCAGCTTGCGGTCATCCACGTAGTACAGCAGCAGAAAACTGCCCGCCTGCGCCGGAATGGTGAGGCCAAAATTCATGACCGAGTAGCGCCAGCGCACGGCGGACGAGGGTTGAGTGCTCATCGGCGGCCCAGCAGGGCCTGCAGGGGGCGGTAGGTGGTGACCTTCACCCCGCTGCGCGCCAGCACGCCCGGCAGGCGCGGGTCCAGAAACGCCTCGTAGTTCGCCACCCGCCCCGCCCAGTCGCCCGCCACCGCGCGCAGTTCGGGGGTGTCGCGCGCCGGGTGCAGGATGAAGTGGGTCAGGCCCGGGCCCAGACCGGCCAGCAGCTCTTCGATGAGCGGCACCTGATCGCCACCGCTTTCCAGCGGCAGCATCACGATCTGGTCCACCAGCGGCACGCCCCGGCGTTCCAGGGCCCCCAGCGCCAGCGTGACCGCCTGGGCCTGTGCCGGCCCCAGCCCGTGGGCCCGCCAGCCAGCGACGCCCAGCCGGGGCAGCAAGGGCAGGACGCCGCGCCTGAGGGCAGCCCGCACGGCATACGGCAGCAGGGCGGGGTGCGCGGCGGTGCCCATATGACCGTCCGCGTGCGAGATGTTCAGACCCCAGGCCAACGCCCGGTCCAGTTGCGCGGCCATCTCGCGCCCGGCGGCCAGCGGCTTGGCCTGCGCCCACACCCCTTCCGAGGTGGCGTGGAAGTAGCCCTGGGCGTCAGTCAGGCCACCGGCTGCGCCCCGGGTCAGCGGGGCCCAGCGGGCGGCGGGCCACTCGCTGGTCAGGGTCAGGTGCACGCCCAGGTCCACCTCGGGCCACTCCTGGGCCAGCCGGGCGGCGGCCGGGGCCCAGGCACAGGGCATCATCAGGGCCGCCGAGCGCAGCGTGCCCGCCGCGAACAGGTCGGCGGCGCCCGAGACGGTGGCCTCGCACATGCCCAGGTCGTCGGCGTGGAAGATCACCACGCGGTCCTCGGGCGCGTAGCCCAGTTTCAGCAGCGCCGGATTGGGAGGCATAGGGCACCGTCCTTGAAAGCGCGGGGGAGGAAGGGGGAGCGGAACCCGCCCAGGATGGCACAGACCACCGCGTGGCCGCAAAAAAGAGCTGCGCGCCGAAGCGTGCAGCCCGTGGCCTGGGGCCTTGTCTCTCAGTCGTCGGCCGCCGGCGTGTCCTGCACCGGCACTTCCGGGTTCACCACAAACTCGGTGGGGTCGTACAGGTCAAAGCCAATTTCCTTCTCGTAGTCCTGAATCTTGACGTGCAGGCGCTTCACGTCGCCTTCCACCGCGCCGTAATCGAAGGTCTCGAAAATAGCGGTGGTCTTGAAGTTGCCGCCGTCAAAATCCGGCACCTCGCGCGTCTTGCGGATGCCTTCTTCCAGGGCCTTGCGGCTTTCAATGCCCATGTTGCGGAAGGCCACCTGCATCACGTCGCGCTGGAAGTCGCGCGGGCCGTAGATGCCGGCGCGGTACACCGTCTCGAAAAACTGTTCCCAGTCGGGCACCAGCGTGGCGGCGGGCATGGAGAACTGCCCGATCACGTTCTTGATGGCGTTCAGCGTGCGCTCGGGGTAGTAGTACAGGTACATGCGCACGCCTTCCAGGAAGAAGTTGTAGTGCGCGGCCTCGTCCACGGCGATGGTCTGGGCCACCTTGGCCAGCACCGGGTCCGAGAAACCCTGCAGGTGCGGCTTGTCGCTTTTGCCCTGGGCGATTTTCATCATGTTCAGGTAGTTCAGTTGGGTGGCGCGCTCCTGAAACACGGTGTACACGAGGTTATGGATGGCGTCGGGGAAGGGCAGTTCCCAGGTCTGGGACTTCAGGCGCTCCTTGTACTCCTCGATCCACTGCGGGCTGCGCTGGCCGCTGAACAGCACGGCGTTTTCCCAGGCGTCGGCGTGCTTCTCCTCCTCGCTGCCCCAGCGCAGCTGAAAGTGCGAGCGGCCGTGGCTGCGCCGGACCAGATGCACAAGGTTGCTGGTGAAGTCCGGCGCGTACTGCTCGACGGCGAAGAAGCCCTGCAGCACCGTGATGATTTCCGGGGGCATGTCCTGGCGCAGCTGGCGCCATTCAAAGGAGCGGTCGGGGTTCCAGTTGCGCGTTTCCTGGCTGCGGGCGGTGTACCAGCGGTACAGGCCCAGAAACCCACGTTCAATCAGGCGGTCTTTTTCGGCATTGCTGAGCAGGCCGGCGGGGGTGCGCGGGCGCTCGTGCAGCATGTTGGGGGGCATCACATCGGCCATGGGCGTTCCTCCTCAGGGGGCCCCGCCCCGGCAGCGGGCTTGCCGGCACACGCGGGGGACGGTACCCACCCAGGGTAGGCCCACAGGCCCTCGGCAGGCGTGAAGCGGGACACAGTTCAAGCTGAAGGCTTCCTTCAGGCGGCGATCAGCTCTGGGTGGGCACCCGGTTCCGCCCTGCCCCAGTCGTCCTTTCTGGCCCGCCGGGCCGCGGCCCTGCTCTACACTGCCCGGTATGAGCCTTGTGGGACAGCCCGCCCCCGACTTCACCCTGCCGGCCTCGACCGGCGAGCAGATCACCCTGAGCAGCTACCGGGGCCAGCAGCATGTGGTGCTGGTGTTCTATCCCCTTGACTTCAGCCCGGTGTGCTCCATGCAGCTGCCCGAATATTCCGGGCGCCAGGACGACTTTGCCGATGCCGGCGCCGTGGTGCTGGGCATCAACCGCGACTCGGTGCATGCCCACAAGGCCTGGGCCGCCGAGTACGGCATTGAGGTGCCCCTGCTGGCCGACATGAAGCTGGACGTGGCCCGGCTCTACGGCGTGGCGATTGACGAGCGCGGCATCAGCGGCCGGGCGGTCTTTCTGATTGATAAAGCAGGGGTCGTGCGCTACCAGCACGTCGAGGAAACCACCGGGGCCTACACCGTGCGCCCCGAAGTGGTGCTGGCGAAACTGCGCGAGCTGTAGCCATGAGCCCCACTGTCCTGTCGTTTATCAACCTGAAAGGCGGCGTGGCCAAGACCACCGCCACCGTGCAGCTGGCCGACACCCTGGCCTTCTTGAAGCAAAAACGGGTGCTGGTGCTGGACCTGGACCCCCAGACAAACGCCACCCTGGCCCTGATCGGCGAGGAGCGCTGGGCCCAGGCGGACGAGGCCGGGCAAACGCTGGCCCATCTGTTTCTGGACCTGCTGCACGGCACCCAGGGCTTCGACCCGGCGCAGGCCATAGTGCGCGGGGCCAGCAACCTCAACCGCGTGCCCGCCGAGGTGATGGCCCGCCTGCCCGAAGGCAGCCGCTACGGCCGGGTGGACCTGCTGCCCAGTTCCATTCGCCTGATTGACGTGCAAGACCGCATGCAGGATATTGCCGCGCGCACCCACTACGCGGTGAACCCCATGGAGGTGGTCAAGCGCTACGTGGCGCCGCACTTTGCCGAGTACGATTATGTGCTCATTGACTGCCCGCCCAACCTGGGCTTCGTCACCCAGAACGGCCTGGAGGTCAGCGACCACTACCTCATTCCCACCATCCCCGACCGCCTGAGCACCTACGGCATCGGTCAGATTGCGGGCCGCATTGCCGAACTGCGCCGCGCCCGGGGCCTGCGCCTGACCTGCCTGGGCGTGCTGATCACCAAGTACCAGGGCAGCAGCACCCAGCACCGCCAGGGCCTGTCGCGGCTGCCCGGCGACCTGGCGCGCGCCTTTGAGGCCACGGGCGAGCCCACCCCGCCTATCTTCGACACCCGCCTGCCCCAGACCAACGCCATGGCCGAAGCCATGAGCCACGACCGCCCGGCGGCCACCTACCGCGACAAGTACGGCAGCAATGTGGTGGGGGGGCAGGCGGCCTACAAGTACGGCCTGGACCTTGCCGACGAACTGGAAGATCGCCTGCGCGGGCAGGTGAAGGGCAGCGCCAGCCCCTTTGGGACGTGGCTGAGCAGCCTCACCCAGAGCGAGGGCTAATACGACTTCCGAAGAAAGAAAGACGAATTCCGTCCATTCCCGGAAAGTCGTCTAACCCCCTACAGCGCCAGTGGGTCCACGAGCAGCGGGTCCTCGGCTTCAAAGGCCTCGGCGTAGCGGGCGCGGGCCAGGGTGCCCCAGTACGTGAGGCGGGCGCGGCGCCGCTCCACGATTTCGGGGGTCACGGTCTCAGAGATGGGCGCGCCGCCAAACTGGCTTCCGTGGGCCAGCACCGCCTGCGCCCAGGTATCCTGCACCCCTTCCACATCAATGAGCAGCGTGGGCCGGATGTCCGAGTTGCCCTGGTACAGCAGCACCCGCGCGACCCGGTGGGGTTCGCCGATCAGGTCTGCCTTTTTCAGCTGCGCCAGATGCACCGCGCGCTTGGCCAGGTGGTAGGTACCGAAGTGGTCCGGGTGGCGGTCGTGGTGGTGCGGCACCACCAGCACGCGGGGACGCACCGCCCGCAGCGCGGCGGCCAGGGCGTGGGCGCCCTGTAGGGTGTCGCGCAGTTCGCCGTCGGGCAGCCCCAGTTGCCCGCGCCACGCCAGCCCCATGATGGCGGCGGCCTGCACGCATTCGGCCACTCGCCCCTCCGGGGTGCCCTGGGTGCCGCGCTCCCCGCGCGAGAGTTCCAGGATGCCGGTGGCCCGCCCCGCGCGCGCCAGCCGAATGAGGGTGCCGCCCGCGCCAATCTCGGCGTCGTCGGGGTGGGGGGCGAGGCACAGCCAGTCCAGCGGCTGCACGGCGCCAAAAATGGTCTGAAAGGGGGCGGAGGGCAGGCTCACGCCCGCCAGCATAGGCCGCCCGAGGCGCGCCTTGACACCCCCAGGCGCCCTTCCTATACTCTTTGAGCTTCCCTGGAAGCCCGCGCTTTCATTTGCCGATGTAGCTCAGGGGTAGAGCAACTGATTCGTAATCAGTAGGTCGTCGGTTCGAATCCGACCCTCGGCTCCAGAGACAAGACTCCGCCCCGCGCGGAGTTTTTGCTTTTGGCCCGGGGCAGAGGTCTGGCGACCTGTGGGCACGGTGCAGGTACACCGGCCGCAAAGCGGATGCCTTCACCCGGCGTCGCCTGACATGATGGTGTCACCATGCAAGCCCGCGCCCCTGCTGCCCACACAAGAAGGCTTGTCCCATGACGCCGGACTGGCTGGACACCCTCTTTCCCCCGAAGGCCGAGCGCACCGTGCCCTGGCCCCCAGTGGGCGACACCGTGACCCTCTACCGGCCCACCGGCCTGCACGAGCTGCGCCTGGTGGCCGAGCGCGATTGGCGCGCGTGGCCGCCACGCCTGCCGGACCAGCCCATTTTCTACCCAGTGCTGAATGCAGAGTACGCCGAGGAGATCGCCCGCGACTGGAACGCCAAGCGCAACGATCCGCCTGTGGGTTTTGTGACGGCCTTCGAGGTGCAGGCCGAGGTCGCCACCCGTTACGAGATTCAGGTGGTGGGCGCGCAAGACCGCCACCAGGAACTGTGGGTGCCCGCCGAGGACTTGGACACTTTCAATGCAGGGATCATTGGCCCCATTCGCGTGCTGGCGCATTTTGCAGGCGCCGGCTACAGCGGGCGCATTGACCCCGAAACGCACCTGCCGGTGAACTGGCCGGCGGGGTCATGGTGACCTGGGCAGCGGCAGCAGGGTACGCCGTCTGCTCCGATCACGACCATGTGTACCTTCAGGCGCCCGGTGGCACCGACCTCTACCTGGGGTGGATGTACGGCAATCCGACCGGCGCCTGGATAGAGCCTGAAGGCCGGTTGATCGTGATAGTTGGTTATGGCTTCTGGTTGATGCAGCTGCCACTGCCGCCTGAGTACAGCCCCGAGGACGTGCCGTCTCTCAGCTTGACCCAAGCGCTACAGACCAAGCTCGCTCCAGCCCCAGCTCTGGCCATCGGCAATCAGCCTGAGCAGGCCCTGTGGATAGACCGCATCATGACCGACGCCCACGTTGTCAACCGACTGCTTTTCGAGGTTGACGCCGTTGAGAACGGGGTGGCCGCCGCAAGGTACACCCTCGACTTGAACACCATGACTTTCTGGCCGGTGACCCCATGACCCTCTTTGGCCTCTCCATCCCCACCCTCGCCCTGGACCTTGCAGGCGGCCTGTGCGTGCTGGTCAGCCTGTATTACCTCTGGTCCAAGCGCAGCACCTACTGGCACTGGAGCAACGCCTCGCTGCTGCCCTACTTCCTGCTGTTTCTCGCTGGCGGGCAGTGGATGTTTGCGGGCTTGCAGGTCACGTACCTGCTGTTCGGCCTTCACGGCCTGTACCTGTGGCACCTGGAAACGCGACGGGCGAAGGGCGAGATCCGCTTCAATGAGCCTGCGTGGTACGGCGTCACCTGGGCCGCCAGCCTGCTCATTTTTGCCTTCACCGTGGCCGTGACGGATTTCAGCGCGGTCTGGAACTGGGTGCAGTTCGCCGCCGTGACGCTGGCCCTGGTCGCCAACTTCGGCACCACCCGCCGCTGGTCCTGGTCGTGGCCGGTGTGGATCCTGGTCAATGCGGTGCAGGCGGTGTACTTCTGGCATACCCAGTACTGGGTGCTGTTTGGCCTGCAGTTCGTGCTGGCGGCCATGAGTGTGTATGGCTGGCGGCAGTGGCGGCGCGACGAGGCGCGGGCGGTGGCCTTTGCTTGAATTCCGCCACGGCCTGGTGATCGGCAAGTTTGCGCCGCTCCACCGGGGCCACCTGCACCTGCTGGACCACGCGCTGGCCCGCTGCGAGCGCCTGAGCGTCTGGGTGTATTCCCGCCCGGACTTCCCGGAGATGCCCTCGCCGCTGCGCCGGGGCTGGCTGCGCGAGCTGTACCCACAGCGGCTGTTTCCAGGCCTGCACCTGCTTCCCGACGCCCCGAATCCGCCGATGAACGACGAGCCCGACGCCGTGCACCGCGCGTATGTGCGCTCGGTGCTGCGGGGCTGGGGCGTTTTCCCCGACGCGGTGTTCACCTCGGAGGCTTACGGGGACGCGCTGGCGGCGGACCTGGGCGCGGCGCATGGGTGCGTGGACCGGGCGCGGCAGACGGTGCCGATCAGCGGAAGCGCCCTGCGCGCCGACGTGCATGCCCACCGGGCCTTTCTGGACCCCTTGGTGTACGCCCATTTTGTGCGCCGGGTGAATATCCTGGGCGCCGAGAGCACCGGCAAAAGCACCCTGACGCGCGCGCTGGGCGAGGCGCTGGGCACGACCTGGGTGCGCGAATACGGCCGGGATGTCTACGAGCGCGAACAGGGCCAGCTAAATCCGGACCACTTTCTGGAAATCGCCCGGGGCCAGCGGGCCCTGGAAGCCGAGGCCGCCCGCACCCCCGGCGTACACCGCTGGGTCTTCTGCGACACCGACGCCGCCACCACCCTGATGTGGTCCCACCTGCTGACCGGCACGGCCCTGCCCGAACTGCAGGCCCTGGCGGACGAGTGTCGCGCCCGCTACGCCCACACGTTCCTGTGCGACACCGACCTGCCCCACGAACAGGACGGGTGGCGCGCCAACACTGAGGTCCGCGCCGTGCAGCAGGCGTTCATTCGCCAGGATCTGGAGACGCGCGGGGTGGCCTACACCGTGCTGCGCGGTTCTGTGGCCGAACGGGTGGCGCAGGTGCGCGCCCGCCTGGAGGCCGGATGAGCGGCGAGCGCGAGCAGGCCAATGCCCGCCTCTTTGACGCGGTGGCCGCCACCTACGACGAGGTGGGCTTTCTGGCCCAGGCGGCGCGCTTCGTGGCAGAGGTTGCGGCGGTGCAGCCCCACGAGGCCGTGCTGGACGTGATGACCGGCACCGGCACGGTGCTGCGCGCCCTGCCCCACGGGGGAAGCGGGGCGCGGGTGGGCACCGACCTCTCGGCCGGGATGCTGGCCGTGGCGCGCGCGGAGCTGCCCGGCGCGACCTTCGTGCAGGCAGACGCCGCGCGGCTGCCCTTTCCAGACGCCCAGTTCGACGCCGTGATCTGCGCCGCTGGGCTGTTCTTCATGCCGGACATGGCCCACACCGTGCGCGAGTGGGCGCGGGTGCTGCGCCCTGGGGGCCGGCTGGTGGTCTCAAGCTTCGGGGCGGGGCTGCTGGGCGACCTGCCGGGCCTGTGGCGCGCGGCGCTGGGGGCGCATGGCCTGAAACCCGGCTCGCCCCCCCTGGGCCGCCTGCCCACGCCGCAGGCCCTGGCCGACGTGTTGCGCGCGGGCGGCCTGCAGGCCAGCGCCGCGCTGCACCCCCTCTTTTACACGCTCCCCAGCCCGCAGGCCCGGCTGGCGGATATCCAGGCCGGCTTGGAAGGCGCGCCCCTGGCCGGGCTGCCGGCGGCCCAGCGCGCCCAGTTGCTGGACGAGCACCGCGCCGCGCTGGCGCCGCTGTTTGCGGCCGGGCCCCTCAGTGTGCCCCTGCCGGTCATCGTGGGTACGGGCCTGCATCTTCCGGGGGACGCAACGCGCCCTGGCTGGATCGCGTAATGTGAAGCATGACGAACCCAGACGACCCCAAGTCGCCCTCCGCCTCTGGGAACGCGCCGTCCTGGGTGGACGAGGTGCTGGGCGCCTCCAGTGCTGCCCCGGCGCCCGCCGCAAATGACCTGCGCATTCCGGACGCCGGGCGGCCAGCCGCACCCCCCGCGCCGTCCTGGGTCGATGACGTGGCCTCGGGCCGCCCGTCACCGGAGGCCATACCCACCCCACCGGCCCCGTCGTGGGTGGATCAGGCGGCGGCGCCTGCCAGCAGCGCCCCGGCCCCCAGTCCCGCGCCCTCGTGGGTGGACGACGCGGCACGCGGCCCGGCGCCGCATGCCGGCCCTCAGCCCCAGCCGGCGGCACAGCCGGCCCACCACGCGCCGGCCAGCGCCCCTTACGCCAGCGCGCCGCAGGATGACTGGGTCACGCGCGCCACGGGCGGGGCCCGCAATCCCAGCGTGCCGCAGGGGCCAGCCCCCAGCCACGCGCCCAGCCGCAGCGACTTTGACAGCCTGGGCGACTCGGCCCGCCAGCTGATGCAGGGCTTCAGCCAGGGGGCAGCCTCCGGCGACGTGGCGCAGAAAAAACTGATTGCCGGCCTGCTGGGAATCTTCCTGGGTGGCCTGGGGGTCCACAAGTTCTATCTGGGCAACACCACCCCCGGCCTGCTGATGCTGGGCGCCACCATCGGCGGCTGGATTCTGGGCATCATCGGTTCGCTGGTGATCGTGGGCGCCGTCTTTTTCTTCGTGCCCATGATCGTGGGCCTGCTGGGGTTGGTGGAAGGCATCATCTACCTCACCAAGAGCGACGCCGATTTCCAGCGCGAGTACCTGATGGGCAAGAAGCCGTGGCTGTAGGGGGCAATGGGTGATGGTTGATGGTTGATAGGAAAGGCAACTTCTATCAACCATTGACCATCGACCCTACAGGGCCTGTTCGATATCCGCCTGCAGGTCGCCCAGGGCCTCCACGCCCACGCTCATGCGGATGGTGGTGGGGGTCACGCCGGCCGCAAAGCGCGCCGCTTCGGGCACGCGGCCGTGGGTGGTGGTCCAGGGGTGCACCACCAGGGTACGCACGTCGCCCAGGTTGGGGGCGATGCGCAGCACCCGCACCCGCGACAGGAAGGCGGCCGGGTCCGGCACCTCGAAGGTCAGCACCGCGCCCTGCCCGCCGCGCAGGTAGGTCTGCGCGAGGTGGTGGTGCGGGTGGCTGTCCAGGCCGGGGTAACTCACCTTGCCCACCTGGGGATGGGCCGACAGCCAGCGGGCCAGGGCCAGGGCGGTTTCGCTCTCGCGGGTCAGGCGCAGGGCCAGCGTTTCTAAGCCTTGGGCGATCAGGAACGCGGAGTGGGGCGCCAGCGTCATGCCCAGCTGGTGCGCGCCCAGCCAGCGCTGACGCCACGCCAGGGCCGCGGCGCCGCGCACATTCAGGATGCTGGTTTCGCCCCCCTCAGTAAAGATGGGGTTGCGCGTGAGGTCGTGCCCGGTCCCCACCGTCACCGCGCCGCCCAGCACGCTGCCGTGGCCGCCCGCCCACTTGGTCAGCGACTGCGCGACGATGTCGGCGCCGTGTTCCAGCGGCCGGCACAGAAACCCGGCGCCCCCACAGGTGTTGTCAATGGCCAGCAGGGCACCCTGGGCGTGCGCCAGTTCAGCAAAGGCGCGAATATCCGCCACGTCCCCGGCCGGGTTGCTGATCATCTCGGCCCAGACCAGCCGGGTGTTTGGCTGCAGGGCCGCGCCAATGGCCTGCGGCGTGTTCTCCACCAGCGTCGCCGAAATGCCCATCAGCGGCAGGATGTTGTTCAGGAGGCCCGTGGTGCCCCCAAACAGGCTGGACGCGGACACCACATGGTCCCCTGCCCGGCACACGCTGAGGATGGCGGTCAGGGTGGCCGCCTGCCCACTGGCCACCGCCACGGTGGCGCTCCCGCCTTCGAGGGTGGTCAGCCGCTCTTCCAGAGCGCGCACGGTGGGGTTCTGCAACCGGGCGTAACTCAGGCCGGTGTTCTGCTGAAACTCGCTCTGGGCTTCGTCCAGCGAGTCGAACTGAAAGGCGGCAGCCGCGTGAATGGGAAACCCGATGGTCTGGCCCAGGCCGCGCGGAATGGCGCTCTGCACGGCGGCGGTTTCATAACTCCAGGGCTGGTCGGGGCGGGCGGCGTCGCTCATGGGCCCACGCTACGCTGCGGCTTTCGTGGGCGGGCGGGCCTTGTCCGAACCGGGTGGATGGGGCCGGGCTCCAGTCAACTCCGCACGACAGAGACATGAAGACTCTCTAAGCTCCTGAACGTGAAACGTTCGTTGACCCTGCTGGCCCTGTCCTCCGTGCTGCTCGCCTCGTGCGACTGGAACTACCGCGCCCCCGCCCCCGAAGACCCCGCTACCCAAGCCCCCGCCGCCCCGGTGGCCGGGCAGGCCCTCGACATGCAGAAGGTGCCGGCCCAGCTGGAGAGCGCGGGCAAGCAACTGAACGCCCTGCTGGACCCCCGCAACCCCGATCTGGACCCGGATCTCAAGGCCCTGCTGGTGCTGATGGGCCCCGGCGGCGCGCAGCCCCTGAACCTGCAGCCCACCGCCCTGGGCCGCCAGCTGGCCCAGCGCTTCGCCGCGCAGGCCCGGGGCACCGTGAGCGCGCAGGCGATCACCACGGTGCAGGAGAAGCTGCCCACCGGCACGGTGACCTACAAGGCCAACGGAGAGATTCAGACGGACAGGGTCCCGACCAACGGCTACGTGCTGATTGACGAGAAACTGAACCTGCAGGTGGACGTGCAGTGGAAGGTCAGTGGCGCCGCCACCACGTGGCTGGACGCGGGCACCCGTTACAACCCGGGCACCGGCCAGATCGTGAATGTGCAGCAGGAAGTCCCCACCAACGCCAGCGGCACGGTGACGCGCAGCGGCAAGACCGTGGCGGGCGCGGCCTTCACCATGACCCCCGGCGACTGCCTGAACCTGATGGGCCCCGAGACCCTGAGCTTCAGCGCCTGGGCTGGGCGCATACTGAATCCGCCCGCGCAGGTCAGCGTGAACTACGCCTGGACGGCCCAGAACATCAGCCTGGACGCCCGGGCGCGCTACGCCACCACCAAGCAGCAGGCGGCAGCCAGCGTGAAGCTGGACGTGCGCGGCACGACGGCGGGCCGCTGCACGCCCAGCACCTTCGCCTTTACCCCCACCCGCGCCGACCTGAACGCCAGCGCCGAGGTGCCCAGCCACAAGCTGGACCTGACCCTGGCCCTGCGCGACCTGAGCAACCTGGAATTCAGCCAGAAGGCCCTGGGCGTGGAGCGGCCCTTCGAGAAGGTGGGCGGCACGGTGAACGCCAAGGTGAGCTTCAACGGCCAGAACATGCTCACCGCCTTCGGGCCCCTGGCCGATGGAAGCGACGTGAACCTGCAGCCCGGCGATCAGGTGCAGGTGAAGTATGTCAAGGACGGCCAGCTGATCCAGACCGACCTGCCCGGCGCCCTGGACAGCCTGGGCAAGCTGTTCATGCCGTATTGAACCCCTGAAGGCTGAAGCCGGGATGGTCCTTTTCAGGGCTGTCCCGGCTTTCTGTGCGCTAGCGTAACCCATGCGCATTCAGGAGATGAACTGGCAGATGGTCGAGGCGTATCTGGCCCAGGATGACCGCTGCGTGCTGCCGCTGGGCTGCACCGAGCAGCATGCCACCCTGAGTCTGGCCACCGATACCCTGCTGGCCGAGCGGGTGGCGCGCGAGGCCGCCGAGGACCTGGGCGTCCCGGTGTTTCCTGCGCTGCCCTACGGCATCACGCCCACCTTCACCGCCTACCCGGGCACCCTAAGCGTGCGCACCAGCACCTATCTGGCCCTGCTGGACGACCTGCTGAGCGGCCTGCACGCGCAGGGCTTCCGGCGCATCCTGGTGGTTAACGGCCACGGCGGCAACGCCCCGGCCCAGGGCTGGCTGGGCGAGTGGCTGGCCCGGCACCCGGCCGCGCGGGTGCAGTGGCACAACTGGTGGAACGCGCCGCGCACCTGGGCCGCCGTGCAGGCCACCGACGAACTGGCCAGCCACGCCAGCTGGATGGAAAGTTTTCCCTGGACCCGCCTGGAATGCGTCAGCGCCCCCGAGGAGCGTAAGCCGATGGTGGACCTGGGGGCCCTGCGCCAGTTGCCCCCGGCCGAGGTGCGCGCCCGGCTGGGCGACGGCAACTTTGGCGGCCTGCACCGCCGCCCCGACCGCGAAATGCAGCGCATCTGGCAAGAGGCCGTGGCCGAAACGCGGGCGCTGCTGCAGGGGGGCTGGGCATAAAGTGGGTGCAAGCCTGCCTACGCGGCTATCACGAGGTTCAGCCCTCTCTGTTTTTAATCAAGACGGCGAAGTTATACGCGGCGCCAGCAAATCAATTCCAACTTCCAAGCGCCAAATTCCTCTAAGGTTTTTTGGCGGCTCGCCTCAGTAAACAAACGGCAACTTTCGAAGCGTGGATGATGGTCTTGAAGAGTGAAGAAGTAGGCGACCTCTAAACGAGATGTCTGGTCGGACCGCAGAGGTGGGCCGAACATCCCCGTCAGTTCACCTAGCTTCAGAGGCTCGCGCAAGGTCAGGGTCACATCTATAGATGGCCCCACTGTGCGCTGCATCTCCGCCAGAGCCACCCACCGTGACTCAGAAAGGACGCGCCAAGTCAACGCCCCCTCTTGTTGGTCTGGCACGACTCGCCCCAAGAGCTTCGTCAAACGCGACTCATCGCCAGCCTCACCCTGCATGGCCGCCGTAATGGAGGAGAGCAGTGCAGGGAAGGTTTGCTCTTGAGGTCGGCAGGCCACCAAAGAGAGCGCCAGACTGACGATGACACAGCAGACAAATCGCATCTACCGCTTGCCCTCAAAAATGCGCTTGGCTTTCTCACCTTGCCGCCATGCGTCGGCTTCTTCAGGGAGCATTCTGTATTGCCGGTATGCGTTTGAATTTGTGTTTAAGGCAGCTTGGTAAGCCGCACGTAGTGGTAGAAGCTGTTTGGTCACCTTTGCATACAGGATTTCATTGGCCTGTAAGGCTTTCTGATCTTGCGCAGGAATGTAGTAAGACGCTATCTCCAAATCAGTCTGTTGTTTAACCAGATGCCTAATGGCGTCTGACAGACGGTCAACGTCCGCACTGGACTCATCCAGGTTGGCGTACACCTGCTCTCGACTCCGTGCAGATTTGCCCAAAACGCTGTCATAAATGGCTGCCGCTTTGATCCCCTCGATGCTGGCTGCCGGCAAGGGTTTGGCTATGGCTGCTTTCAGCGCCTGAGGCGACATCTTCTGCGGCAGCGCCTGCTTTCGGCCAGCAGCCAACCGAGCAGAGGCGAAATTCTGCTCGGCGTGCCGGGCCTCGTGGTACAGGGTCTGAATCAGGTTTCCCAGGACTTCCTGGCTGACTGCCCCCTTGCCCAAAGGAAACAGATCGTCATCAATCACGATGACCCATCGCTCACGGTCGAACTGGGCGTTCGTTGTGTCTCCCAATTCACCAATCACCAGTCTCACGCCCGGAACGCCTGCCCGTTGCAGGGCCTCGTTAAGCACCCGCTCTGCCCCCTGCAATCTCATCACGTCCTGGTGCTGCCCCACTGGCCAGCGCGCCACTTCCTTCTTCAGGTCCCTGACAAAGGCCTGCGCCACCTCCGGGCGGGCCAGCCCCGTGGGAAAGAGGTGCTGCAACACGTTCGGACTGGCAATGCCGTTGCGGGCGAACGCTTCAGACTGGCCTTCAATGGGGTCCATGCGGTGTTGGGCCTGCCACCGGGCGATGCCGCCCAGGGTCGCCGCATCGGCCACGCCCGTGGCGGGCAGCCCCAGTTTGGTTTGAATGGCGCGGAACACAGCCGGGGTGTACTGGTCCTTGCGGGCGCTGTACCACGCCTGCGCCTGCGAGATGGCCGGCGCAGAGAGCGTTGTAGAAGCAGTGGCCGGCGCCGCCGTTCTGACACCCGGTGTGCCCTGAGAAGAACGCGCCTGCGACGTGCGGGTCTGCTGGGGCCCAGCGGCGGGTGCAGGTCCCGCTTTCGTCTGGGCTGGGGACGCGGTGGGCGCTCCTCCTGGTTTTCTGACCGGCTGGTTCAATCCCATCTTGAGCCTCGGCAACCAGCGTACGCCCTGTGGCCCGCCCGGCAGAGCGCAAAGTTGGCGCGTCCGTGCCGGACCCTGTGATAGGGCGGGCCCCGACTGACTGCATTGCAGTTGTGCGGGTGCCCAGGGGGGACTGACCCGGAGCTTACCCCGCGCCTAGACCCTGTCCAGTTCTGCTGCCACTGCCGCCAGGGCCCCGGGCGCGCCCATGCGGTCCTGCCCGTCCCGGGCAGCCGCTGCGAACAGCCGGGGCCTCGTCAGCAGGTGGCGGACGGCCTGGGCCACCGCGCCGGCATCTGGGGCCACCACGGTCAGCGCCCGCCCCAGCAACCGGCCCTGGCGGCGGGCAAATCCCGCCACGTACTGCGGCCCCGGCGTGGGAAAGCCAATCACCGGCACGCCCAGCCCAGCGGCCTGTTCGGCGGCGGTGCCAGCGGTGCCCAGCGCCAGGGCCGCGCGGCGCACCACGGCGGCAAAGGCCCCACGCACCACGAGCACCCGCACGGGGCCGCGCGACAGCCAGAGGGTGGCGTCGTCCACCGCTTCTACCGTCCAGCCGGGCAGCGGGGGCAATGCCGAGAGGGGCTGGGCGAAGGCCACTGCACTCTGCAACTCCGGCAGGGCCGCCGCCGCCTCCAGCATGATGGGGAGTGAAAAGGCCGCGTCGCCGCGCTGGCCGGGCAGCAGGGCCAGCAGGGGGCGGCGGTCCAACAGCGGCGAGAGGTCGCGTTCCGGCGGGGGCAGGATGTCCATGGCAAAGCTGCCCCGGTACACGGCGTTCACCCCGCACCGGGCCAGATGCGCCGCCGAGGGCTGGTCGCGGGTGTAGACCCGGCGCGCCTGCTGTGCCAGCGCCACCTCCCAGGGCATAAACAGGTTGGCGCCCAGGGCGTTGAGTTCGCGCAGGTGGGCGCCCCAGGACATGCCACGCGCGTAGTGCACCGAAACCAGCGGCTGCAGGTGGGTCAGGGCCAGGCGCGCGCCCGGGGGCACTGGCTGGGCCCGCGCGGCCAGGGTGCCCACCAGCAGGGCGTAGGTGTCGCCCACCACGATCACCGGCCCGGCCTGGGTGCCCAGGCGCCGCGCCGCTGCCCACTGCCGCAGCGACACGGTCAGCAGCCCCGCGCGCAGATCGGCGCGCAGGTTCGCCACACTGCCAAAGGGAAAGCCGCCAGACGGCAGGCTGAGGGGAGGGCCCTGCACCTCGGCGGCGCCCACGTAGGCGCGGCCCTCGCCCACCAGGGGCAGGGCCAGCACGGGCCCCCGCCCGGCCCGCACCAGTTCGCGCGCCAGGGCCGCCCCGATCAGGTCCTCGGCGTACCCGTTGGAGACGATCAGGATGGCGTTCCCCCGCCGAAAGTTGGTCGTCACGCCCTGCAGGCTAGCGTAGGGTGGGCGCCATGAACCTGATGGCACTGCGCAAGGTGTGGGGCACCCGCCCCCTAGTGGGCGCCGCCGTGGGCGTGCTGCTGCAGGACGAGCAGGGCCGGGTGCTGCTGCAGCGCCGGGGCGACGACGGCCTGTGGAGCGAGCCCGGCGGCGCCCTGGAGCCCGGCGAGGACTTTCTGAGCGGCGCGCGGCGCGAGCTGCTCGAAGAAACTGGCCTGCACTGCGAGAACCTGCGCCTGCTGCCCCTGCCGGACGGCCTGCAGAGTGGCCCGGCGCTGTACCACCGCTACCCGCACGGCGACGAGATTTACGTGGTGGGCCTGCGGGCCCACGGCACCCTGCCCGCGTCGGCGCTGGACCATGCCCAGCCCGACGACAGCGGCGAAACCCTGGAGCTGCGCTGGTTTCCGCTGGACGACTTGCCGCCGCTGAGCAGCAACGCCAACCGCGCGTCCATGACCCTGCTGCGCGGCTGGGCGGGCCTGCCCCCCCTACCGCTGGCCCCCACCCCGCCGCCGCCCCCACTCGGCCACTTTCTGCTGGACCTGCGCCGGGTGATCGGGCCACGCCCCTGGCCCGCCCCCGGCGCCAGCGTGCTGGTCACCGACGACGAGGGCCGGCTGCTCCTGCTGCGCCACGGCCACACCCGGCGCTGGACCCTGCCGGGCGGCTTTCTGGAACCCGGCGAACACTTCGAGGAGACGGCCGCGCGCGAGCTCCTCGAAGAAACCGGCCTGCGCGCGCAGACCCTGACGCCCCTGGACATGTTCGCCGGGCCCGAATACCGCTTTACCTACCCCAACGGGGACGTGGTGGACAACGTGTCGGTGCTGTACCGCGCCCAGGGGGTCAGCGGCGAGCTGGTGCCGCAGCCCGGCGAGGTGCTGGAGGTGGGCTGGTTCGGTATGCACGAACTGCCCGCTGATGACGCCCTGAGTGGCCCACTGGTCCAGGCCCAGGTGAACTGGTGGCGCCGGGCGCAGGATGCCGCGTCGGCGCCCGTCTGACAGCGAAACCCAGACCGGGTTCTCCTCTCAATGGGTCTGGGGCGAACGAAGTGCGCGTTCTGGAAAGACAGCGGCCCAACAGAGTTGAAGGACCGTCGTTTGGCCCGTGGGTGGAACTGGCCGCCACTGTGCCCGCAGTGCCCGGAGCGGCCGGGCCCCGGGCCACCCGCTTCAGGCCGGGCCCATCAGGGTGTCCAGGCCGCGCGAGGCCACGTCGCGCAGGCTGAAGGTGACGTGGGGGGTCAGCTCGGTGGCCTCGGGGTTGAGTTCAATGACCACGCCGCCCCGGTTCAGGGTTTTAAAGGCCAGCCCCGCCGCCGGGTACACCACGCCGCTGGTGCCGATCACCAGCGCGACCTCGGCCTGGGCAAAGGCCAGCTGCGCGTCGGCCAGGGCGTCTTCGGGCAGGAATTCGCCAAACCACACCACGTTGGGGCGCATGCGGTGGCCCCGGGGCGAGGTGGGCGGCGTGACCAGCTCATCCGGGGCGGGCAGGGGAAAGATTTCGCCCGTCACCTCGTCGCGCCCGCTGACCAGATTGCCGTGCAGTTCGACCAGGCGCCCGCCCGCCTGGCCGCTGCCCGCGCGCCCGTGCAGGCCGTCCACGTTCTGGGTGGCCAGGAAAAAACCCTGGCCCTTGCGCCGTTCCAGTTCGGCCAGCCGCAGGTGGGCGCCGCCCGGCTGGGCGGCCAGCACGTCGCGGTAGCGCCCGGCGTACCAGTCCCACACGAGCGCCGGGTTCTGGTGGTAGGCGCCAGGGCTGGCCAGATCCTCGGGGCGAAAGCGCGCCCAGTGGCCGGTCTGGGCGTCGCGGAAGGTGGGAATGCCGCTCTCGGCACTCACGCCCGCGCCGGTCAGCACGGCCACGCGGGAAGCGGCATTCAGGGCGGCGCGGGCCTGTTCGGGCGTCATGGCCCCAGGCTAGCGCGGCCCCGTGGCCCGGTCAGCCAGAAATTCAGGCGGCACCCGGTCCACCAGCCACACGCCGTTTTCGCTGCGGTAAAAGAGGTGGCCGGCAGCGTGCATGGCCCCGGCGCGCACGGTCAGGACCACGGGCCTGCCCCGGCGTGCGCCCACGCGGGCAGCGGTTTCGCGGTCAGCCGAGAGGTGGACATGGTGGCGGCTCATGGCGCGCAGGCCGTCCTGCACAATGGCCGCCAGGGCGGCGGGGTGGGTGCCGTGGTAAAGGACTTCTGGGGGCGTCTGGGGCACCAGTTCCAGGTCCACCGGCACGCTGTGGCCCTGGTTCGCCCGAATCTGGTCGCCGCGCAGGCTGAACCGTTGTTTGTCGTTCCCGGCCACCACCCGTTCCACATCGGCGCGGGTCACGCGCAGGTGGGCCAGCAGGGGCTCCAGCGGCACCCAGCCGCCGGGGGCCAGGGTCAGCCCCGCCTCGTGCGGCGCGTGGCGCAGCAGGTACGAGAGGCGCTTGGAGAGGGTTCGGTCGTTCATGGCGCCAGTGTGACGGGGCAGGTGGCCGGGGTCATCCGCCAGATGGGCATCTCCGGGTCCGCCGTGGGGCGCAGGTGTCATAGCGGTCCCCATCTGACCTGAAGGTGAACCCTGCAGGTCAGGTGGTGCGAGCGGCGCGAGTGACCGCGACAGACAGCGAATGAAGTGGAGCTGAGGGGGTGCTTTCCTCCCCTGGGCGGAACGGAAGACCGCTGTCAGAGGACCTTCACCCTCTCCCCCAGCCCCTCCGTCAGGTGGGTAACCCCTCGCCACAGCGGCGGCAGTACCGGGCGTCAGGCTCGTGGGGCGAGAGGCCACAGCGCGCGCAGGTCACGGCCGGGGCGGCTTCACGGCGGGCGCTGCGCTGCGCCTGGGTCAGCCCCACAGTCACAATGCCGGTGGGCACCGCAATGATGCCGTAGCCCAGAATCATCACCAGCGAGGCCAGCCCTTTGCCCAGCGGCGTCTTGGGGGCAATGTCGCCGTAGCCCACGGTGGTGAGCGTAACAATTGCCCAGTAGATGCTGGTGGGAATGCTGGTAAAGCCGTGCTGGGGGCCTTCCACCACGTACATCAGGGTGCCCAGAATGACCACCAAGGTCAGCACCACCGCCAGAAACACTGTGATCTTGGCGAGGCTGGCCTGCAGCGCCCGGGTGAGCACACTGGCCTCGCTGAGGTAGCGCACCAGTTTCAGCACCCGGAAAATGCGCAGCAGCCGCAACACGCGGATAATCAGCAGGTACTGGGCGCCGGGCAGAAGCAGCGCCAGATAGGCCGGCAGAATAGACAGCAGGTCCACCACGCCAAAGAAACTGCGGGCGTAATGCCACGCCCGGCGCGCGGTGATCAGCCGCAGGAGGTATTCCAGGGAAAAGAGGCCCGTCAGGGCCCACTCCACCGCGTCCAGCGCCGCCGCGTGCCGGACCCGGAAGGGCGCCACGCTGTCCAGCATGACCGCCAGCACGCTCACCAGAATGGCGGCGATCAGAAACAGGTCGAACACCCGCCCGGCGGGCGTGTCGGCGTTGTAGATGATGTCGCCCAGCGCGGCCCGCCACGGAGCGCGGCGATCTGCAGTGTGGCCCACAGGCCCAGTGTAGCGCCCTACAAGCGCCGCCTCAGATAGTCGGCCAGCAGCCGGTAGCTGCGCGTTTTGCCTTCAATATCGGCGGTGCCGTGCCCCTGGTCCGCGAATTCGATGTACTCGAAATCCTGGCCCTCCTGCTTCCCGGTGGCCAGCAGGGCATCCCGGAAACCGCGTGCCTGATTGACCGGGCAGCGGGGGTCGTTGGCGCCGTGCATCATGAAGAGGTGGGCCTTCAGGGCGTGCGCGTGGGTCACCGCGCTGCGGTCGCGCCACAGTTCGGCGTCCTCGACCGGGTCACCCATCATGGTGCGGAAGTAATAGCCCAGTTGCGGCATGTCGCGGCTGTTGTCGGCGTGCAGCTGGTGCAGGTCGGTGATGCCCACGATGGGCACACTGACCTTGAACAGGTCCGGGTATTTCACCGGCGCCAGGTACGAGAGGTAGCCGCCGTAGCTGACCCCAAAGAGCCCAATGCGCGCGGGGTCCACGTGGGGCAGCCCCCGCAGATACTGCGCCCCCGCCGCAATGTCGGCCAGGTCGCGCCCGCCCCAGTCTTTCAGGTTGGCGTCGCGCCACGCCACGCCGTAGCCGGTGCTGCCGCGCACGTTGGGGCACAGGACGGTGTAACCCAGGCTGGCCAGATACTGGACTTCGGCGTCGAAGGCCCGGAAGAACTGCGCCGTGGGGCCGCCGTGGGCGCAGATGAGCGCGGGGTGGCGCCCCTGCGGGCTCAGGCCCTGGGGCGTGTAGAGGATGGCAGGCACCTCCAGCCCATCCGTGGTGGGGTAATGAATGTACTGCCCGGGCGTGAAGTGCGCGGGGTCCAGGGTGCCGTGCCCGGCCGCCATCAGCACCTCAAAGGTATCGGTCTCCAGGTCGTACAGCAGGGTGTCGGGGCGGGTGGTCGTCGTGGTGTGGCGCAGCAGCAGCGCCCGACCCCCCAGGGCAAACTGGCCGCCCACCGTCAGGCCGGGCGGCAGGTGCAAGGTGCGCGCCTCTCCACCCGCCGTGGCGTACAGCACGGGCAGCGCGGCGCTGTGTTCGCTGCGGGTGACCAGTAACCACTGGCCGTCCGGCGAGAAATGCCCAGGCGTTTCCTCGGTCTGACCATCGGCCGGGGTCAGCCACCTCACCTCACCGCTGCCCAGCGTCAGAATGCCGGCGCGGCTGTGGCCGTCGGCGTCGCTGCTCACGGCCAGCTGCTCACCCTGTGGGTGCCAGTGCCCGGCGCTGTCGCGGCTGCCCTCGCGTACCTGCCACACCCGTCGTGGGCTGGCCGCACCCTCGTCCAGCACATAGGCGTCCAGGTTCCGCAGGTTGGGGCTCTCGTTGGTGTTCAGGCTGATCCGGGTGCCGTCCGGGCTGTAGGCCACGGCCTGCGTGGTGTTGGGGAGCTGGGTCAGGGGGGTCCAGGCGGCCTCGCCCTCTGCCCGCAGGTCATAGCGCCACACGTTCAGCTGCCCACCCCGCGTGGAGTTGACCAGCAGGTGCGCGCCGTTCGGGTGCGCCTGAACGGGGTAGTCCATGCTGCCCGGCGCGTGGAACAGCGGGCGGACGGCGCCGCCCGCCAGAGGGAGCTCAAACAGGGCGGTGCGCTCATCGCCGCCCTCGTCACGGGCAAAAAACAGGCGGGCGCTGTCGGCGCCCCAGACCGGCACAGTGCGTGGTGTGCGCGGCAGCTCGCCGTTGGTGTGCTGGCGCTGCTCGCGGGTGCCCAGGTGCAGGGTATACAGCTCGAAGCGGCCCGTCCAGTCGGCGTAAAAGGCCACCTGCTCGCCGTCAGGGGACACGACCAGGCCAAGGATGGTGGGCAGGGCGGCAAGTTCCTCCAGCGGCAGGGGGGTGGGCATGAAGCAGTGTGGCATGGACGAAAACGCAGCGCTGCCCCGAATCAACGCGCTACCCTGAACCCCATGACACAACCGGAGACCTGGACGGCCCTCACGCGCCACTGGCAGGACCTGGCGGACCTGGGCGGCATAGGCGCCCTGCTGGGCTGGGACCGCAGCACCTACCTGCCGCCCCGCGCGGCGGCGGGCCGCGCCCGGCAGAGCGCGCTGCTTTCGGGCCTGCGCCACGAACGCGCCACCAGCGCCGCCTATGGCCGCCTGCTGGACGAAGCAGAGGGGCTGGGCGACCTGAGCCCGGCCCAGACCCGCATGCTGGCCGTGGCGCGGCGCAACTTTGACCGGGCCACGCGGCTGCCGGGCGCCTTCGTGCAGACCTTCTCGGGCCATGCGGGCGAAACCTACTCCACCTGGACCCAGGCCCGGCCCGCCAACGATTTTGCGCGCGTGGCCCCGCTGCTCGAAAAAACGCTGGACCTCAGCCAGCAGATGGCCTCGTACTTCCCGGAATTCGCCACGCCGATGGACTACTTCATTGACGCCGCCGATGAGGGCATGGCCGCCGCACAGGTGGACGAGGTGTTTACCGCCCTGCGCCAGGCCCTGGTGCCGATGGTGGACGAGGCCGCGCAGGCCCAGGTGCGCACCGACTTCCTGGCCCGCCACTACCCCGTGCCCACCCAGCTGGCGCTGGGCGAGGCCATTGCGCGCGATTACGGCTACGACACGGCCGCCGGGCGCCAGGACCTGACCGCCCACCCCTTCATGACCCGCCTGGGCGCCCACGACGTGCGCATCACCACCCGGGTGCGCGAGGACGACCCCACCGACGCCCTGTATTCCACCCTGCACGAGGCCGGGCACGCCATGTACGAGCAGGGCGTGGCCGAGGAATTCCTGGATACGCCGCTGGGCGGCGGCGTGAGCGCGGGCGTGCATGAAAGCCAGTCGCGGCTGTGGGAAAACCTCGTGGGCCGCTCGCGCGCCTTCTGGGCGGGGCAGTTTGGCCGCTTTCAGGATGCCTTCCCCGAGCAACTGGCGGACGTGACTGAAGACGAGATGTTCCGCGCCGTGAACGTGGTGCGCCGCAGCCTGATCCGCACCGACGCCGACGAGCTGACCTACAACCTGCATGTGATCATCCGCTACGAACTGGAGCGCGAACTGCTGGCCGGGCGCCTCGCGGTGCGCGACCTGCCCGACGCATGGCACGCGGCCTACGAAACCAACCTGGGCCTGCGGGCCCCCAGCGATGTGGACGGCGTGCTGCAAGACGTGCACTGGTACGGCGGCGGCATCGGTGGGGCCTTTCAGGGCTACACGATTGGCAACGTGCTGAGCGCGCAGTTCTACGCGGCGGCCGGGCAGGCCACCCCGGGCCTGGACACGGATATTGCGCGCGGCGATTTCTCGCGCCTGCACGCCTGGCTGCGCGAGCATGTGTACGCCCCGGGCCGCCGCTATGCCCCGGGCGAACTGGTGGAGCGCGTGACCGGCCAGCCCATGACGGTGGAACCCTACCTCGCCTACCTGCGCCAGAAGTACGCCGCTCTAGGCGCGTGAAGGCGGCGGCCCCGCTGGTGGGCGAGCTGCCCGGCTGCCCGCCCGGCACCCTCTTTGAGGGGCGGCGGGCACTGAGCGAGGCGGGCGTGCACCGCCCCCTGCAAGCGGGGATCGCAGGCACGGCCCTGGGCGGCGCGGTGTCGGTGGTGCTGTCTGGCGGCTACGAGGACGACCAGGACAGCGGCCACCAGATTCTGTACACCGGCGAGGGCGGGCGCGACCCCCGGACCGGGGCCCAGACCGCCCACCAGCTGCTGACCCGTGGCAACCTCGCCCTGGCGCGCAGCCACCTGCTGGGTCAGCCGGTGCGGGTGGTGCGGCGCGTGGCCGGGGCCACCTACCGCTACGACGGCCTGTTTCTGGTCACGGCCTTCTGGCATGAGGTGGGGCGGTCGGGCTACCGCATCTGGCGCTTTCTGCTGGAGAGTGAGGCGACCCTGGAAAGCGAGGGGCCGACAGCGGCCACGGCGGCCCCTGACCGGCACGCCACCACCCGCCTGCGCCGCCTGAGCCGTCACGCCGCCCAGGTCAAGGCATGGCACGACCACACCTGCCAGCTGTGCGGCCTGCGCCTCTCCACGCCCGCCGGCCCCTACGCCGAGGCGGCGCACATCCGGCCCCTGGGCCAGCCCCACGGGGGCGAGGAGCCTGGGCCGCTGGCTTAAGCCGGATTCCCGGGAATTTTTCGGAAGCCGTATCATACGGAACTCAGGTGAGCCGAAGGCGAGCCTGAGCGGAGCGAACACGAGAAAATACGGGACTACGGCGATGGAAAAGCACCCCTGCGCTCTTTCCAATATGCTTTGGAATCAGAGGAGTCCCGTATCAGCCCCACAGGACAGGGCCGCGCTCAGAGGGGAAACACCTCGGCGCGGCCCTTTCAACAAGAGGAAAAAGGAGTGCGGGCACTTCGGCCCACCTGCGGGAGAGAGGCCCTCAGTGTGTGCGGCCGGCTCTGACAGAACTCTGAAGTCAGGCGCCGCACACCGGGCAGCGGGAAATCTTGAAGAACCGGGGGCGGGCCTTGTGGCTTACCGGCGGCCCACGCCGGGCGCCAGGGTGAGGGGGCTATCCAGCTTCAGCCACAGGAACTCGGTGGCGTCCTTCACGTCGGCGCCGCGCCCGCCCGTGCCGGGGTAGTTGTTGTCGTTGGCGACCAGAATGGTGTTTGCGTCCAGCACCAGCAGGTTTTCAATGGTCACGTAGGGGAACGTGAACACGCCGCCCTGGGTGCTGGGGGCCAGGCCCTGGGGGTCTTTCACGTTCATCAGGTCGGCCACCAGGGTCTTTTTCAGGGTGCCGTCGACGTTCTTCTCGTTCAGGCTGACCAGATACACGCGCTTGCTCTTGGCCGCCGCGCCGCTGGCGTTGTCGCGCTCCAGCACCAGGGCCTGCGAAGCGTTCACCGGGGTCAGGTCGCCGATGGCGTGGGCGGCGTCATCCAGGGCGTAGCGGCCGGCCAGGGTCCACGTCTTGCCCGCCAGATCGTAGGCGTGCAGGCGCAGCTGGCCGGGCCGGTCGCCGGTCACGGTTTTTTCCAGCAGGGCGTACAACGTCTTGCCGTCCGGGCTCAGGCTCAGACCCTCGAAGCCGCCGCTGGCACCCACGTTGGCCGCCGCACTGCTGCCGCCCAGGGCAAAGGCCGGGTTCTGGGGGCTGCGTACCTCGGGGGCGGTGTACTGGCCCACCACGCGGGCGCCGGTGGCAGGGAAATCCGTGAAAAAGCCGTCCACGCCGGCCAGCAGGGCCTGACGCATCTCGGCTTCGGGGTCGCCCGCGTAGCCGGGCAGCAGGTACGTGGCCTCGTTGCGGAAGGTCCAGGGGTGCACCAGCAGGCCCGCCGCGTGGGCGCGGGTCACGAAATCGGTGGTCTGCCCCTTGTCGGTGATGATCCAGCGCTTGTAGGCCCCCACGCCACTGGCGTAGCTGGCAATGTCTTTCAGGCCGGCGTCGGTGGTCAGGGCGTCATACTTGCGGGGGTCGCCCTTCGCCGCCCAGTCGTAGGGCGCCTCGTCGGGGCTGCTGACCAGCTGCACCAGGGGCAGGTTCACCCCAGCCTTCGGCATGATGTCGGTTTTCAGGGCCTTCAGGTTGGCGGTCTCGAAGGACTGGATGAACACGCGCGCCGGGTCGGTAAAGCCTTCTTTTTTCAGCGTGTCAATCAGCAGCTGCGAGGTGTTCACGCCCATCTGCTGAAAGTAGGTGGGGTGCTTGGTCTCGGGGTAGATGCCGATCTTGCGCCCGGTTTTCGCTTCCACGTCCCTCACCAGCGCAATCACTTCGGCCAGGGTGGGAATCTGAAACTGGCCGTCGTAGGCCTTGCCGCGCAGCGCGGGCAGGCGCTCCACGGCGCGCAGGGTTTTCAGTTCAGCCAGCGTAAAGTCCTCGGCAAAGTAGCCGCGCACCTCCACACCGTCCACCTTCTTGGTGGTCAGGCGCGAGGCGAATTCAGGGCGCGACGCCACATCGGCAGTGGCTTCCAGCACCTTGCCGCTGGCGTCCACCACGGCAATCACGGGTTCGTGGCGGGCAATCAGCACGCCGTCTTTGGTCACCACCAGGTCGGGCTCTACGAAATCCGCGCCCGCTTCAATCGCCACCCGGTAGGCTTCCAGGGTGTGCTCCGGGCGGGTGCCGCTGCTGCCCCGGTGCCCGATCACGATGGGCGCCTGACCGCGTAGGGTGGGCAGGCCCGGCAGGTTGGGCGTGGCGATGGGGGCGTCCAGCAGCCGGCCGTCCGCGCTGAAGTGCAGCAGGTAGGGCCCGAATTCGTCGCCCACCCACAGCGTGCCGTCGGGGGCCAGCACAAAGCCTTCCACGTCAAAGTCCGCGCCAGTCAGCAGCCGCTCGGGGCTGGCCTCGTTCACGATCACCCAGGGCACCTTGCGATCGGGGTCGCGCAGGCTGACAAAGGCGCCCACCTCCACCTTGTCCTGGCCGGTGGGGGCCGTTTTGGCGTTCAGGTTCAGGGTGTACAGGCGCAGCAGGTAGTCGGCGCTGTTGGCCTTGCTGCCAAACCCGTTGTCGCTGAGGAACAGGTAGCCCCCGTTCTTGCCGAACTGCACCCCCGAAAACCCCTGTACCGGCTGCGACGAAAAGCGCGCCTGACCGCGCAGCCCCGCGCCGCTGTAGGCCCCACTGGCGGGCCCGGCCGCGAAGGTGTCGGCGGGCAGGTGTGCGTACCCCACCAGCGTGGCGGCGTGAACAGATGAAGCGAGGCTCAGCAGGGCCGTGACACCAATCAGGAGTGTTCTCACACGCTGTACGGTGCCGGGCGTTCGTCAGGCTGGGGTGCGCCCCGCGTCAGGGGCCGGTCAACCGCGCGCCCAGCAGGGCGGCGGGGTCGTCCCCGATCAGGCCGTCCACGCCCAGGGCGCTCAGCCGCTTGACCTCGGCAGGGTCATTCACCGTCCAGGCGTGCACCCGCCAGCCCTGCGCGCGGGCCAGGGCCAGCAGGCGCGCGTCCACCGTGCCCACCTCCGGGTGCAGGGCCGCGCTGCCGGTCCAGCGCATTCCGGCCCGCAGTAGGGGCGGCGGATACGCGCGGTGCACCAGCAACCCACGCTCGATCTGTGGGGCCAAGTCCCGGGCGGCCCGCAGCAGCGTGGGCAGAAAGGAACTCACGATCACCCGCCGTGTCAGGCCGTGGGCGGTGACCGCGCGCAGGGTGCCCGCCACCCGGTCGTCGGGCCAGGGGCCCTCAAACTTCAGTTCCACGTTCACGAACGCGCCCGTGTCGGCGGCCCAGGCCAGCGCGGCTGGCAGGGTGGGCACCTGCGGCGGCAGCTCGGCGGCTGTAAGCGCCGCCAGCCGCCGCCCACCGGGGAGCGCCGCGTCGTGGTGCACCGCCAGCGTGCCGTCTGCCAATCGCCGCACGTCCAGTTCCACGCCGTCCAGCCCGGCCGCCAGCGCCGCCTGAAAACTGGCCAGCGTGTTCTCTGGCGCCAACCCCGGCGCGCCCCGGTGGCCCAGCAGGAGGGGGGTCATGGGGCAAGGGTAGCGCAGGGGGCGGCGGGGGCGCCGCCGTCGAGAGGTCTAAGGGTCCAGGCGTCGAGAAACCCTGTGCCTCCCTCGACGGCTCGACCCCTAGACTTCTCGACCCCTCCCTCACCCCCTTAGACCCTTTGACTCTTCGACCCTTAGCCCCCTTGACCTTCCCCCAGGGGCAGGGCCCACCCTGGGCTCACCTCCGGAGGCCCCCCTATGCCCACCCCTGCCCTGCCCCTCATGACCATCGGCGCGTTTGCCGGCGCCAGTCGCCTGAGCCCCAAGGCCCTGCGGCTGTACGACGAACTGGGCCTGCTGCGGCCCGCGCAGGTGGACCCCCAGAGTGGCTACCGCCGCTACACGCCCGCCCAGCTGGCCGACGCCCGCCTGATTGGCCGGCTGCGTCAGGCCGACATGCCCCTGCCCGCCATCGGGGCGCTGCTGGCCCTGCCGGCGGGCGAGCGCCCGGCCGCCCTGCGCCTGCACCTCGCCGCGCTGGACGCCGAACACCGCCAGCGGCGCGACCTCACCCGCCACCTCATTCAGCACCTCGAAGGAGAAACGCCCATGTCCCTCCCCACCCCCCAGACCCGCACTGTGCCCGCCCAGAACGTCGCCACCCTGACCCGGCAGGTGTACGTGGACGGCCTGTCCGCCGCCATCTCGCAGGGCATGACCACCCTGCTGCAGACCCTGCGCGACCAGGGCGCGCAACCCGCCGCCGCGCCGTTCGTGATCTACCACGGCGAGGTGAACGCCGACAGCGACGGGCCCATCGAGATCTGTGTGCCCTACAGCGGGGCGCTGCACCCGGCCGGCGAGGTGGGGCTGCGCGTGGAACCGGCCCACGCCGAGGCCTTTGTCACGCTGACCAAGGACCAGTTCGAGTTCCCCGCCATCCTGGCGGCCTACGACGTGACCTGCGCCGCTGCCCAGGCCCAGGGGACATGCGGCGACCTCAGCCCCCGCGAGGTGTATCCCCACGACTGGGACGCGGCGGGCGCGGGCGACCCGGCCGGCGAGGTGGCGTGGCCCTACCATCCCCACCCATAGCCCCCGCCTTCTCCCCTACCCTGGGGTCATGAGCTACGCCGACCACCTGGGCATGACCGTGCAGGAGGCTTTACCTGAATTGACCCGCGTCTCCCTGACGGTTGGAGACGCGGGTCTGAACCGGCGCGGCAGCGCGCACAACGGCGTGGTGTTTGGCCTGGCCGAGGAGGCCCTGTTTATCATCAGCAACCTGGGGGCGCAGGCGGTGGCCATTGATACCCACATGACCTTTGTGCGCCAGGCCCGCGCGGGCGACGCCCTGGTGGCGCTGGCCACCCCGGAGCGCGTGGGCCGCACCCTGGGCATCTACCGCGTAGAGGTGCGCCGCGAGGCCGACTGGGAACTGATGGCCCTGTTCCAGGGCACGGTCAGCCGCAAGGAGAAGGTGTAGGCCGGTAAAACTGGGCTGGGCGCCCTTCGTCATCCCGCCACACATCCCACCCATTCTTCGGACCGCCAGAAATGTCCAGGGCCGGCACACTTGGGCTGGTGTAGGGCACATCGCTCAGGAACCGAAGGTATGTGGCATCTACTTCCTCCAGTTGCCCAGAAGCCTTCTGCACTTCACGCCGTTTCTTGAGGGCTCGGGCCTGCGCAGGATCTGAGCAGACGCGATTCAGTGCAGTGCTCCCTGCCATCAGTGTCCATGTCCCTTGAGAAGGATCATAGAGAGCAGTGGCGTGGGCGCCTTTGACCCGGTAATGGAACCGGATGGGCGCCTGAAAGACTTCTGTTGTGCTGTCCGTCAGCGTTGCGGTGAGGGTCGTTGGTGATGTGGCATGCCGCGAGTGACCCAGCAATACATCTCGTTCAGCTTCAGTCATGCGGTTCATCTCGACGGCTGCTTGGGCCGCTAGATCAAACGAGGGAATCTGGAACTGCTCCTGAATATCTTCAATGACAGCCGTCTTTTGACGCCGAATGCGGGCTTCATTCAACCGGCGTTCCTGCCGCGCCCGCACGTTGCCTACAGCCTGAGCAAAAGCGTCTACCTTCCAAACGGCCGGATCAAACAACGCGGCGAAATCATCCGCAAACGTATCGCCTTCCTGCCCCAGCTCCAGTTTCAGAACCTCGTGCTCCTGAAAGGTGCCCCCGGGGTTATGCGTGCGGTCCAGAATGACCCACACCCGGCCGTTGGTGAGCACTGCCCAGGGTGTGCCCTCGCTGGCCGCATAGGTCACCACCTGCTGATAGTCCCGGGGGCTCAGCGCGACATTCATGCCCTTAAGTTCCAGGGCAAACTTGCCAGTGCCCAGGCGAATCAAGAAATCGGATCGGTTACCACTGCTGTTGGTCTCCTCGGGAACCACTTCAGCCGGATTCCAGATATCGAAACCGGCCGCATGCAGAAGGCGCAGCACAATGGCTTGTCGCACCACGGCTTCACCCGGAGCGGGGGTATGCGCCAGCCAAACCTGTACGGCCTGTACCGCCTCACGAACACGCATCTGCACAGCGGACATGTGGTCAACAGTGTATCAGTGGCACTCAGCCCTCAAAACAGCGGAGGAGGACTTAACGTCCCCCCCCCTTTAAAAAAGCTGACTATCAGTAATCCACGTTGTAGGCGGCGGTGTCGCTGGTCCAGTCCTGCTGGGGAATAGGTCTCTCCACGGGGTTCACCACGATGCTCAGGGCCTGGGCAAAGCCGGGGGTCGTGGTGGGCTTCACGGTGGCAAAGTCCTGCCCCGCAGCGTACGAGCTGAGTTCGTTCAGGTTCAGCGGCCGGCGGCTGGCGACCACCAGCACGCGGTTCAGGCCCTCGGGGCCCGCCACGTCAAAGGTAAAACGGTCGCGGCTGCTGGGGAACGCGCGGGTCTGCCCGGCGCGCAGGTAGGTGTTGCCCGAGAAGCGGTTGGGCAGAATCTGATCCACGGTGCCGTCGGGGTTGATGTTGAACAGGTACACGTAGGCGTTCTCGTTCACCGTGGCGTATAGCGTGATGCGGTCGCCCACGCGGTAGTTCGGCACCGCGTTGCCGCTGCGGTCGCGGTCCACCCACACCCGGGCCTGCAGGGTGGTGGGCACCGGGTTGACGATGATGCTCTGGGCGCTGAGTTGTGGGGCGGCGCTGGCGGGGGCACTGAAGGCACCAAGCAGGGAGGCAGTGAAGGCGATCAGCAGGGCAGGCTTTTTCATGATGGACTCCCGTGGGCACAGCGCACCCTGCGGCCTGGGGTCAGGCCGTGCAGCGGAACTCTGTGCCTCTGTCACCAAGGTAGGCCGCGCTGCCTGACGGGCGGTGAAGGCCAGCTGACGGAACATGAGCTTCGTCACGTTTGGTCTCATGAGCCGGGCCATACAGCAGAAACGACCCCTGCTGAGCGCGGGGGCCGTACGTTCTGGCAGGGATACTAGGACTCGAACCTAGACAAACAGATCCAAAATCTGTTGTGCTGCCATTACACCATATCCCTATGGAAGTGCCGTTTCTCGGCGGGCCCGAGTATAGCTTTGCCCCCCGGGGCGGGTCAAGCGAGGGGAGCCGCCGCGCCCTCCACCACCGTCAGGCCGGCAAACTTCAGGAGCAGCCGCTTCTGGCCCACGCCGGGGAAGTACACCAGCACCTCGCGGCGTTCGCCCTGGTGAAAGCCCTGCATAAAGACCCCAGTGCCGAATTTGGCGTGCTGTAGCCGCAGCGGCTCGGTGGTGCTCACGGCGCGCTGCAACTCACGGCTGGGAATGCCCAGGCGGGCGCTGACCTCGGGCAGGGACAGGCCGTGCAGGTCCAGCAGTTCGCGCGCCTGCAGCGGCCAGCTGGGCGGCAGGGCGATCTCGTCGGGCAGGGGGGCCGCGTCGGGGAGAGCGGCGGGGGCGGGCACAGCCTCTGGCACCCGGATGCCGGGCAGGCTTTCCAGAAAGAGCCGGGTGGCGTGCTTGTCGGTGGGGCGGCGCTCGCCGCTGGGCAGGGTGGGCGCAAAGCAGCGGCCTACCGCAATGCACTCGTAGCAGCCGTGCGCGTTCTGGCAGCACCCCTTGGCCACCAGACTCAGGGCGCGGTCCAGCAGGTCGTCCATCTGCTCAAAGGCCCGCCGCGCCACGCCCAGGCCGCCCAGCCAGTCGTCGTATAGAAAAAAGTAGGTGTCGCGGCCCTCGCGGAAGGCGCTGGCGAGGTCGTTCTCGTCGCAGGCAATGCGCTCGGGGGTCACCTTGTGCAGCAGGTGCTTGAGGGTATGGGCCACCGCCGTGGGCCGCTCGGTGGCGCGCGGGTCCACGCCGATTTCCAGGGCGCTGGTGCGAAAGGGCGGCAGTTCAGTAGGCTGCTCGTACAGGTGCTCACTGAGCTTGTGGTCCTGCATGCGGTCCTGAATGCGGCCCCCGCAGCGCGCGCAACTGCGCTCGGTGGGGCCGGGCTCGCGGTCACAGCCCACGCACACGCGCTCGAACACCTGCCGCAGCATCTGGTAGCCCGCATACCGCCGCCGAATACTGACCTCGCCGCAGCGGTAGGCCAGCGGACCCTTGCGGACCCATTCGCCCATCCCCACCGGGGTGACCAGGGTGGCGTGCAGCCCCCGGGTAAAAAGGTTGGCGGCGTCGTACTTTTCCACCACAATCGCGGTGCCCGCCGGGTGCTCGTCCCAGCGCAGCACCTTGTAGCCCTGGCCGTCCAGGGTGAACACCGCGCCCTCGTGCTTCTCGGTCAGCGCGTAGTGCTGGCTGGGGCTTTCCAGCGGCGCGTCCAGGGCTTTGGGGCCCAGCCGGTCCCAGTCGGCGGCCTCCACCACCGCGTATTTCAGGCTGCCCTCGCCGCGCAGGTTCCAGTAGCGCGGGGCGGCGCGGACCTCGTGGGGCAGGTCCAGCCCCGCCAGCCGAAATTCCTCGTTGGCGCGGGCCTGGTGGCGGGGTGAGAGGTAGGGGTTCTGCGCCTCCACCACCGCCTTTTCAATGGGCCCGGTCAGCAGTTCCAGAAAATTGCCCGCGTTGCTGTAAAAGGCGTCGGCCGGCAGCGGCACCCCCTGTTCGTTCAGGGCGGGCAGGTACAGCACCAGCCCCGGCGCAATGCGTCCGGCGCGGCCCGCCATCTGGCGAAAGGCCATGCGGCTGCCCGGGTAGCCGTCAATAATCACCACTTCCAGGTCGCCGATGTCCACCCCGGCTTCCAGCGCATTGGTGGCAAACATCACCCCGCTGCGGGCGCGGCGAAATTCTGAGAGGCGGCCTTCGCGGTCGCTGGTGCCCGCCATATACAGGTGGGCGCGGCGGGCGTACCCCGGCTGGGCGCGGTAGGTGGAATACAGGCGCGCAGCGCGCGAGCGGCCCCGGAAAAAGGCCAGTACCTTCAGGTCGTGGCGCTCTGACGCGTCCATCACCGCGTTCCAGAAGCGCCGGGGTTGCCCTCGGTGGTCGGCCAGCACGTAACGTTTGCCGTGGCGGGCCGCGCCGGACTCGCTGACTTCCGTGGCGTCCACGCCGGTCAGTTCGCGGGCAAACTCGGCCGGGTTGCCAATGGTGGCGGTGCTCAGGACCACCTGGGGGTTCGCCCCCAGCGCGCGGGCCAGGGCCAGCAGGCGCCGCAGCATCCCCGCCACCTCGGAGCCAAAGCCGCCCCGGTAGGTGTGGGCCTCGTCCAGCACCAGAAACGACAGCCCCTTCAGAAAAGCGCGCATGCCGGGCTGGGTCAGCGACCAGTGCAGCTTGTCGGGCGTGGCGGTGACCATGCGCACGCCCGGCCGGAACACCTCGCCGCTCTGGGCCGAGCCCTGGAAGGCCGCCACCTCCCAGAGAAACCCGCCGCGTTCCTTAAAGGCCAGCAACTTATCGCGCTGGTCCTGGCCCAGGGCCACCAGGGGGTAGACAAACAGCGCCGTTGAGCGCGGGTCGCGTTCCAGCCGGTCAAAGACGCCGGGGAAAAAGGCGCCAGTCTTGCCGCTGGCGGTGGGCGTGGTGATGATCACATGGTCGCCGCCCCGCATCAGGCGGTAGGTCTGGGCCTGGTGGGCGTAGACCTCCGGGAACCCAAAGCCGCGCGCCACCGCGTCACTCCAGCCCAGCTCGGCCACCGGCACGGTGCGGGCGGGTTGCGCCTCTTCCTCGTGCAGCCGGGTGGCGCCGCTGCCCAGGGTGTCGCGCAGAAAGCCGTCCAGGCGGGCGAAGGGGGAGCGGGCGGGGAGCACGGGGTTCAGTGTAGAGGGGGGGCAGTGGCGGGGAGGGGGGATTGGGTCACGGTGTGGGGGCTGGGGGGGGTTCTGGGATTTGGGGGGCTGTTTGGGTGATGACGTTTGCCTGCGTTTGCCCCACTCCCCCAGCCCCCCTACCCCGGAGGGGCAGGGGGGAGCAGACGTTAGCACTGGGCAAGAGTTTTTACTGAAGTTGACGGAGTTGCTCTATCCGTTAACGTGTCCGGCTTCGACGCCATCCTCCGCCCCATCGCAATGGCCCGCGCGCTGCGCGCACGACGGCCTCGTCTGGACCTGGGCAGTGGAGGGGCAGGCTGCCTTGGTGCGAGCCAGAAGGTTCTACTTTCAAAAGCAGCAGAAGCCATAGCCGCTTTTGCCTTTCAAAAGTAGAACCTCGCGTTTTCAGCGTCCCCACCCTTCACCTCTACGGGGTGAGCAACGGAAGCCGTCGTGCGCGCAGCGCGCGGGCGTGAGGCGATGGGCGGAGAAAGGCGACGGCGTACACAGCGGGACGAAGGAAGGCCGCCCCACACCGTCAGTCGACGTTTGCCGAGCGCAGCGGAAAACTCCCCCCTGCCCCTCCGGGGTAGGGGGGCTGGGGGGGTGGGGCAAGCCCGCAAACGAACTCGCCCAAAAATCTCCTTCCTACCCCCGCATCACAAAATGCTCAATGATCGCGTGATGGTCCTCAAAAAACTGCTCCGGCTGCCCCAGCGCCTCACTCAGCGGCACCCAGAGCGCCTCACTCGCGTCACTCCCCCCCGACAGGCGCGGCAACTGCCCAATCCCCAGATCAAAGTGGAAGGCATGCGTCACCGTCCGCCCCCGCAGACTGCGGTCCGGGTAGTCAAAGACCGCCTGCGCCCGCAGCGCCGCCCCCAGGTCAATGCCGGGGCCCAGGCCGGTTTCCTCGTGCACCTCGCGCACGCAGCAGGCCAGCAGGGTTTCATCCTGTTCCAGAAAGCCCCCGGGCATCGCCAGCCGTCCCCTTCCCGGCAGCCCGCCCCGGCGCACGAGCAGCACATGGCCGCTTTTCACGATCACGGCGTCGGTGGTCACAAAAATCGGCGGGTACGGCGCGTCCTGCCACGCGGCGCGGTACTGCTTCAGGTAGGCGTATTCAGCCTGTAATTCGCGGAACTCTGGCGCAGCGCGGAAGCGGTCCAGAAAAGCGTGCACGGTGGGCGGCACCATGCCCTGCACGTCGGCCAGGCGATCTTCAAAGTAGGCCTTGCGCACGTCGGTGGCGCTCAGGGGGCTCACCACGTGGGTGGGAATGAACTCCCAGGCCGGAAAGGAGCGCAGGTAATAGCTGCTCTCGTCCTTGATATGCCCAATCAGGGCCACGTCCGTGCTGCCCCGGGTGTGGGCATGCACGCCAGTTTGCACCTCGGAGAGCCACAGGGCTTCGTTGTAAAAGTAGTCGCGCACCTGCACGAACAGCACCCGGGTGCGGGGAATGCCGGCGCCCTGCAGCATCGCCGCAATCAGCTCTTGGCGCTCGTCGGCGGTGAAGGGGTTTTTGATGTTGCGGGCCGCCCGCGCGCTGCCAATCACCACAATCAGCTTCTGCACGCTCTCCAGGGCTTCAAGCATCACCAGCAGGTGCGCCTGGTGCGGCGGCTCAAAGCGGCCAATGTACACGCCGAAGGTGCGCTTGCGCCGCGCGGGCAGGGGGGTCGCCATAATCCTCATGGTATGCACCCTCCTTCATGAGCCGCGTGAGCTCTTGACCCATTCTAAAGTTGCTCACATTTGCCGACCCGGCGTCGTACTGTAAGGCATGACGAAAAAACTTCTGTCGGCGGCCTTCCTGCTTTCTGCTCTGTCTGGCGCTGCCCTGGCCGGCGGCGCCGGGGCGCCCACGGCCTCGCAGGTGCAGCCCGCCACACCGGCCGCCATGGCCGCCGCCCTGCGCGACGCCGGCTATAAGGTGACCCTGAAGCCCGCCGACCCTGACAGCGACCCCAGCATGACGGTCATGGCCGGCGACTACGAGGTCACCGTGTGGCTCAGTGGCTGCAAGGCCAACACCTGCAGCCGCGCCACCGCCAGCCTGTCGTGGGACTACAGCGACGACGAGGACAGCCTGGACACCGAACTGGTGAACGACTGGAACAGCAACTACTACACCCAGGCGTACATCTACGAAGGCGCCTACTACCTGGACTCCACCATGCCCATCGCCGGGGGCTACACCAAGGCCGCCGTGAAGGCCTGGATGGCGGAATACCTGGGAGACGCCGCTGACTTCGAGATGGAACTGCCCTAAGCCCGGCCCCGCGCCCCTTGCCCCCCGTCCCTGGCGACGGGGGGTTTGCCTGTGTCCCCGCGCCAAGATGAAGAAAGTCGCCGCGTCAGGTCAAGGGCGGCTTCTGGGGCCTCAGACCCGCCGCGCGGGCCGGGCGACACACACTACAGGTCCAATGGCAGACCTGAAGAATATGGGCCAGGAGGTGGCCTCTGAAGTCAAACGTGGCGCGCGGCGGGGGGCGCAGGCCGTCACCGGGCACGCCGCGCCGGGCCTGGACCTCCTGGCCCGGGTGGGCTACGCCAGTAAGGGCGTGGTGTACAGCGCCGTTGGCCTGCTGGCCCTGGGCGTGGCGCTGGGCCAGGGCGGGGCCACCACCGACATGCAGGGCGCCCTGCTGCGGCTGCAGGACATTCCTGGCGGCAGCCTGCTGCTGTGGGTGCTGGCCGCCGGCCTGCTGGGCTACGCCACGTGGCAGCTGATCCGCGCGCTGCTGGACCCTGAACACCAGGGCACGGGCCCCAAGGGCCTGGGCAAACGCGCCGGCTACCTGCTCAGCGGCGTGGCGAACACCGGCCTGGCCCTCTTCTCGGCGCGGCTGGCGCTGCTGGGCACGGCCACCCGCCAGCAGAACAGCGAGGACCGCGCCGCCGCTGCCGTGCTGAACCTGCCCGCCGGCCGCCTGCTGCTGACCGCCATAGGGCTGTTCCTGCTGGGTGTGGCGGCCTACCAGCTGTACGTGGCCTACGGCGCCAAGTTCATGAAACGCATGGCCTTTCACGACATCAGCGAGCGCCTGCGCGGCGTGCTGGTCAAGATTGGGCAGATGGGCATTACGGCGCGCGGGCTGCTGATGCTGGTGATTGGCAGCTTTGCCCTGCTGGCCGCGTGGCGGGGCCGCGCCCGCGAGGCCGTGGGCGTGTCCGAGGCGCTGACGTGGCTGCGCGACCAGCCGGCTGGCAACGTGCTGCTGGGCGCCGTGGCCCTGGGCACACTGTGCTACGGCCTGTGGTGCGGGGTGCAGGCCCTGTACCGCCGCATCCGGGTGGAAGACGCCGCCTGAGTGCGGAACGCCGCGTCCTCCCGTGGGTTGAGATCCACTGACGCTGGGGGAAACAGGGGCCGGATCTGTAGATACCGTCTGGGCACCCACCTTCCAAAGTTGCTGGCCCCGTCTGGCCGCGCTGGGCAGGGCCAGTGCCCCTCGCCGCAGGGCGTGGCACAATCCCCGCATGACCGCTGCCCCGCCGCCCTCCAGCCGCCGTCAGGTCGCCCTGATCGCCCATGACAAGAAGAAACTGGAACTGGCCCTCTTTACCCTGGCCCACCGCGAAGTGCTGGGCCGCTTTCATCTGGTGGCCACCGGCACCACGGGCGGCCTGCTGGAAAAACAGACGGGCCTGACCATCGAGCGGGTGCTCTCTGGACCGCTGGGCGGCGACCAGCAGATCGGCGCACGGCTGGCCCAGGACGAGGTGCTGGCCGTGTTCTTCTTCCGTGATCCCCTGACCGCCCAGCCCCACGAACCCGATGTCACGGCCCTGGTACGCCTGTGCGATGTCCATGACGTGCCCCTGGCGACCAACCCCGCCAGTGCCGAGGCCCTGCTGGGCTGGCTGCGCACCCAGCCCGCCGCTTTGGGCCGCGACGAAAGCTAGGCCCCCGGGGTGGGGCGGCCTGCCGCCGTGACCGCTGCAGGGGTCTGTTCAACGGCAGCACGCCCGCTGGCCCCACGGCCTTTGCGCCCCCGGCGGCAAACGGGCGCGGCCCGTGGCTTATATTGGTCTCATGCGCGCTTCCGCGACGCCCTCGCTCACGTCGGGCCTGCTGACCGATGTGGGCCGTCAGCGGCAGGGCGGGGTCAATCAGGATGCCGCGCTGGCGCTGGACCTGCCGCACGGGGGCCTGTACGCGGTGGCCGACGGCATGGGCGGCCACGCGGCCGGAGAACTGGCGGCCAACCTCGCCCTGGACGCGCTGAGCCAGGCCTACCTGGACAGCCGGGGCACCCCGCCCGTGCGGCTGGCCAATGCGGTGCAGGCCGCGAATATGGCGGTGCTGCGCCACGCGGTCGGCGAGTACGTGGGCATGGGCACCACGCTGCTCGCCGCCCTGGTGGACCGGGGCGCGGCGCTGCTGGCCCATGTGGGCGACTCGCGCGCCTACCTGCTGCGCGGCGGCGAACTGCACCGCCTCACCGACGACCACTCCTGGGTGGCCGAGCAGGTGCGCCAGGGCCTCATGACCGAGGACGAGGCGCGTGACCACCAGTGGCGCAGCGTGGTCAGCAACGCGCTGGGCGGCGAGGAGCGGGTGCGGCTGGAACTCTTTGGCCTGGCGGTGCAGGCCGGCGACCGCCTGCTGCTGTGCACCGATGGCCTGAGCGGCGTGGTGACCGATCAGGTCCTGCTGGGCCTGCTCTCGCGGCCCCTGTCGCCGGAGGCCACGGCCCGGCTGCTGGTCAATGCCGCCAACGACGAGGGCGGGCCCGACAACATCACGGCCCTGATTGTGGATATCCAGCGCGCCGGACGCCTGCCCGGTTACACACTGCCCCACCGCCGCGAAGACGGGCCGGTTTACGTGGACGCCCTGCTCAGCGCCCAGCGCGGCAACAGCCTCGCCACGTACCTGCTGCTGATGGTGGCGTATTTCACGCTGCTGGGCATCATGCTGGCGCCCGAAAGCCGGGTGCCCATCGGGCTATCGGGCACCGTGCTGCTGCTGGCCATTATGGTGGGCCAGCGTGCGGTGGGGCGCCCCCCGCCGACCCTGGGCGCTCCCAGCGCCGCCCTGCCCGCCCAGGCGCGGGTGGCCGAACTGCCGGTGCGCGAGTCGCGGCCCTAGGGTAGGGGCGCGCCTGCAAACCACGGCCCGGTATGCTCGGGGCATGAAAGAGATTGTGCAGACGGACAGTGCCCCCGCGGCCATCGGGCCCTACAGCCAGGCCGTGACCTTCGGCAACCTCGTGGTGACCAGCGGCCAGATTCCGCTGACCCCGAGTGGCGAACTGGTCGAGGGCGGCATCACCGAACAGACCGAACAGGTGATCGCCAACCTCAGGGCCGTGCTGACCGCTGCGGGCACCGATCTGGACCGGGTGGTGAAAACGACCGTGTTCCTGGCCGACATGAACGAGTTTGCCGCCATGAACGCGGTCTACGAGGCGCATTTCCGCGCGCCCTACCCCGCCCGCAGCACCGTGCAGGTGGCGAGGCTCCCGCGCGACGTGCGGGTGGAAATTGAGGTCCTGGCCGAGCGCCACTGAGCTTCGGGGCAATGCTGTGGGGGCTGGCGCACACCGCGACCAGCCCCCGCTTGTTGGTAAAGGGAACGGGCCCCTGGCCGCCCAAACCCCCACTTCCCACGCCCCTTTGTGCCTCGCGTCTCGACGGCCCCGGGCTGGCCGTGACATCCTGCAGCGAATGGTTGTCCTGCCCATCCGCTTTGAGCGCAGTCCCCGTCTCCACGCCATGCTGAGCGAGGAGGCGCACCCTGTGGGCACGCGCGTGGTGGTGCAGGGCAAGCGCGGCCCGGAGGTGGCCACCGTGCGCGGCGAACCCCGCGAGCCGCTCGCCCAGGAACGCTACGGCGCCGTGCTGCGCGCCGCCACCCCCGAGGACCTGAGCCGCTGGGAAGACCTGCACCGCGCGGGCGAGGACCTGAAATGGTTGCTGCGCGCCCGCGCCCGACAGCGCAGCCTGCCGGTGAAGGTGGTGGCCGCAGAATTCACGCTGGACGAGAGCCTCGTGACGGTCAGCTACAGCGCCGACGAGCGCATTGAACTGAGCAGCCTGATTGGCGAGGTACGCGCCCACACCCGCGCCCGCGTGAACTTTGCGGCGGTGGGCCCGCGCGAGCAGGCGCAGATGATCGGCACGCTGGGGGCCTGCGGGCGCGAGAACTGTTCGTCCACGCACCTGCAGGACTTCGCGCCGGTCAGCATTCGCATGGCGCGCGACCAGCAGTTGCCGCTGAACCCGGAAAAGCTCTCGGGGCCCTGCGGGCGCCTGCTGTGCTGCCTGCAGTTTGAGCACACCCAGTACCTTGAACTCCTCAAGGACCTGCCGCGCAAGAACGCCAAGGTCTGCCACGAGGGCTCGGGGGCCTGCGGCAAGGTGACCAAGCTGCATCCCCTCAGCGGCACGGTGGACGTGGCGACCGATCAGGGCCTGCTGCAGAACGTGCCCGCCGCCGACCTGCGCCGCATGACCGACGCCGAGGTGCGCGCGCTGCCTGAAGGCGGGCGGCCCCAGGGGCGGCCCGGCAAGGGGCCCCGCCCAGCCCCCAGCGAGTAAGGGGGACAGCCCAGGGCGCAGCGGCCTGCTGCCCGTCCCTGACCCCGCGTCCGCTGGGCCCGAACAGGAACGCGGCGGCAGTCTCCGGTGCGGGGCCGGCCCACGTGGGGCGCGCAGTACACTCGCGGGCATGAGCCCTGTGCCTTCCCAGTCCACCGCCGACCAGACGCTGACGGTGCCCGCACCTGCGGCCGAGTGGGCCCACTACGCGCCCCGCTTTCAGGCGCTGCAGGCCCAAGCCCTGCAGGCTGGGGAGGTGCCCGCCTGGCTGGCGGCCTGGAGCACCCTCAGCAGCGAAGTGCAGGCCGTGGGCGCCAAGCTCTCGACGTTTGCCGACCTGCACACCGATCAGCCGGACGCCCAGGCCCGCTACCAGACCTTTGTGGCCGAGGCTCTGCCGCAGTGGGCGCGCGCCGAGCAGGCCCTCAAAGAAAAGCTGCTGGCGGTGCCGGACTACGAGCCCGCCCCCAATTTCGCCTTGGCCCTGCGCCGCATGCGGGACGCCGCCGCCCTGTTCCGCGAGGCCAACGTGGACCTGGAGGTCACCCACGAAGCCCAGAAGCAGGAATACGCGGTGATCACCGGCAATCAGACGGTGCAACTGGGCGGCGAGACACTGACCATTCCCCAGATCAAGCAGCGCCTGGACGACCCCAGTCGCCCCGCGCGCGAGGCCGCGTGGCACGCCCTGACCGCCAGCAACGCCGAGGTGGCCCCGCAACTGGACGACGTGATGGCGCGCCTGATCGCCACCCGCTGGCAGCTGGCGCGCAACGCCGACGAGGCGAACTACCGCGACCTGCGCTGGAAGGAACTGGACCGGGTGGACTACACCCCCGCCGACTGCCGCGCCTTCCACGAGGCGGTGCAGACTGAGGTGGTGCCGCTGCTCTCGCGCATGACGGCCGAGATCGCCGCGCAACTGGGCCTGGGCGCCCTGCGCCCCTGGGACTACAACCGCAACAACCTGCTGGACCCCCAGGCCCGCGCGCCGCTGACCCCGTTCCAGGGGGGCGCCGAACTGGAAACTCTGGCCCAGACGGCCTTTGGCGGCCTGGATTCCGGGCTGGCGGCCCGCTTTGCCCAGATGCGCGCCGGGGGCCTGCTGGACCTGGAATCGCGCCCAGGCAAGATGAGCCACGCCTACTGCTCGTACTTTCCGACCACCAACGAACCCTTTGTGCTGATGAATGTGGTGGGCACTGCCGAGGACGTGCGGGTGCTGTTCCATGAGGTGGGGCACGCTTTCCACGGCTTTTACAGCGGCGAGGCCCAGCCGCTGGTGTGGAACCGCTGGAGCCCCATTGAGTTCGTGGAGATTCCCAGTATGGCGATGGAATTCCTGACCCTGGACCACCTGGGGCATGTGTTCTCGCCGGACGAATTGGCGCGCTACCGCGAAAAGCAGCTGCAGGGCGTGGTGGCCTTCCTGCCCTGGGCCGCGCAGATGGACGCTTTCCAGCACTGGCTGTACGCCGAGGCCCCCGACACCGTGACGGTTGCCGACCTGGACGCCAAATGGCTGGAACTGGACCGCACCTTCCACCCCTTCGTGAACTGGGACGGCCTGGACGAGCGCCTGCGCGCCAAGGGCTGGCAGTACTACCACATCTTCCAGGTGCCCTTTTATTACATCGAATACGCCATGTGCTATCTGGCGGCCGTGGGGGTCTGGCGCGGCGCTCAGCAGGACCCCACCGGCGCCCTGGAGCGTTACAAGGCCAGCCTGCGCCTGGGCAACACCGTGCCCGTCCCGGAGCTCTACCGCGCCGCCGGCACCGAATTCCGCTTTGACCGCGACCACATCCGCAGCCTGATGACCTTCCTCACCGAACAGCTCCAGGCCTAACGCCACACGAACAGGGCCCCCGGAACGTTCCAGGGGCCCTGCTGTTCAACCATCAACCATTACCCTTCGACCATCGCCTCAGTAGCGGTACGTCGTCGTTTCGCTCACGTTCACGCGCACGGTGCGGTTGGCGCCCCGGTCCACGGTCAGGGTGACGGTGCTGGCGCCGCGCACCAGGGTGCCGCTGTAGCCGGTGCCGGTGGTGCGGCTCTGCTGCAGCGCGTAGCCGTCGGCCTGCAGTTCACGCACCTTCTGGTCGTAGGCGCTGCGGGCGGGGTCCTGCAGCTGGGTGCCCGCAATGGCGCCCAGCAGGTTGCCGATAAAGTCCAGCACGCCGTTGCCGGTGTTCACGGGCGCCGGGGCCACACTCAGGGGCTGGGCAAATTCCACGTTCAGGTTGGTGGTCGTGCCCGCACGCACGGTCACGGTGGAGCTGAAGTCAGCGAAACCGGGGGCCTGCACCCGCACGGGGTAGGTGCCGGGGCGCAGGTTGCTGTAGGTCACGTTGGCGCCGCCCAGGCGCTGGCCGTTGAGGATCACGGTGGCGCCCGCCACGTTGGTGCCCACGAACAGGCTGCCGGTGCTCACCGGGGTCTGCGCGGCCACGGTGTAGAAGGCGGTGTCACTCACCCAGCTGTTCTGAGGCAGGGGGTTGACCACGATGCTCAGGGCCTGCGCCAGCCCGGTCTGCCCGCCCTGGGTGCTCACGGTGGCGAACTGGTCCTGGGCCGTGCGGAAGGAGCTGATCTGGTCGAGGTTCAGCGGGGTCAGGCTGGCCAGGGCCAGCACCTTGTTCTGGCCGACCGGGCCTTCCACCGAGTAGGTGAAGTTGTCGCCGGGCGCCGGGAAGCTCTTGGTGGTGTTCGCCTTGACGAAGTTCTCGCCGCTCAGGCGGTTGGGCAGCACCTGGTCCACGGTGCCGTCGGGGTTCACGTTGAACAGGTAGACGTAGGCGTCGCGGTTGACCGTGGCGCTCACAGTGATGTTCTCGCCCACGCGGTAGGCCGGGTTGCTGTTGCCGCTGGGGTCCTTGTCCACGCGCACGCTCACGGACAGGTCGGGCTGGGTGGGGTTGACGATGATGCTCTGCGCACTGATCTTGGCCTGCGCGCCCGCCACGCTGAGGGTGGTAGCGGTGCCGAGGGCCAGCAGGGCGGTGACGGTCGAGTTCTTCTTCATGCCTGGCAGTGTGCCCGGCCCGCATGACGCCGTGCTGACGCCACCTGACGGGAACATTCACAGTTCAGCAGACGGTAAATGTGCTGGCCCCGGTGGCTGAGAATCCAGAGGACTTGGTCAAGTTCGGTGGGGGTTGAGGTGGGCACAGCAGCGCCCCTGATCCGGCCGACCCCTACGCTCGGCCGCCCCGGCTGTGCCCCTGGACCAGCGCGCGGGCGATGAGATGTGGGGCGCGCAGCGGTTCCGGCACCCGGCCGGTCACCGTGAAGGTGTGCAGGGCGGCCTCGGCCTGGGCCAGGGTCAGGCCCACGCGCTGCACGTACACGCCGCCGCAGGGTTCCATCGGCCCGGCGGCCTCGATCAGGCGCCACTTGCGCGCGCCGCCCGGCACCCGCGACAGCAGCGCCGCGCGAATCCGGTCCAGGTCCGGGGCCTTTCGGGCCACCACCAGCACGGGCAGACCCGTCGCCACATGCAGCCCCGGCAGATCCACCACGTTGAAGCCTGCCAGCGCAATGCCCTGCAGCAGCACCAGCTGCAGGTGTTCGGGCGACAGGGCCACCAGCCGCGCCAGTTCGGCGGTGCTGTTGCGCCCGTCGCGGCGCACGTGCCCGCGCACCACGGCGTGCAGGGTGGTGCGGGCGTACACGGCGCCAATCACCGGCACGTTGCCCCGGTGGGCGCGGTCAAACGGCGCGTCGTCAAAGCCGATGGCGTGGGCGAACACGCCGCGCAGTATGTCGCAGCCGCAAACCGGACCGGGCAGCGAAGGGCCTCGCACCTCCCCCATGCCACCGTTTCAGAAGAGCGCAGAGCAGAAACGTTTCCATTCCTGGGGCGAGGCCCTGTTTTCGCTCCTCGCTTCGCCCGGTTGATCCAGGGATCAACCGCGAGCAACTTAAAAAGCGAGACCGCCTTTGCTTACGCCCCCCTCCGCCATCCGGCGCATGTTCCTCTGACCCCCAGGGGTCACACTGCCCCCATGACCTCCACGCTTCCCCTGCCCGATCTGAACGCTGGCGCCTGGCCAGTCAGCCTCTTTGACCCGGCCAGTGCCACGCCCGAACAGAAACTGGCCGTGGGCCGCCTGCTGGCCGACAGCTTTGCCTACGCCAATCCCGAAGACCCACCCCTGATCCCAGAACAGGAAGCCGTGGGCCTGAGCCACCAGCTGCCCACCGAACGCAAGCACCACCTCGTGGTGTGGCAAGGCGCGCAGGCCCTGGCCTGGGGCTGCCTGGAATACGACACCGAACAGAACACCCACATGGCCCACGCCCGGCTGGTGGTGGCCCCGCAGGCGCGTCGTCAGGGCCTGGGCCGCACCCTGGGCGGGCAACTGCGTGACATGGCCATGCAGGCCGGCCGCACCGTGTTGACCTTCGGGACCACCAGCCGCGTGCCTGCCGGCGAGGCCTTTGCGCAGGCCACCGGCGCCCAGGCCGCGCTGCCCATGCGCCAGAGCCGCCTGCCCCTCTCTGGGCTGGACCGTGACCTGCTGGCCCGCTGGCAGGGGCGCCCCGAAGGCGACCCCTACCGCCTGCACCTGTGGACCACCGTGCCCGACGCGTACCTGGACCGCGCCGCCGACATGATGATGGTGATGAACACGGCCCCCAAGGGCGACCTGGAGCAGGACGACTGGCGCATTACCCCCGAAATGATCCGCGCCTGGGACGCCATGATTGAGGAAGCGGGCGAGGTCCGCACCATGATGGCCATTGAAGACACCCGCACGGGCGCGCTGGACGCCTACAGCGAGATCTTCTGGACCCCGGAGCGCCAGGGCCCGGTGTTCCAGGGCGCCACCGCCGTGCGGCCGGGCGCGCGGGGCCAGGGCCTGGGCAAATGGGTCAAGGCCGCCATGCTGGAGCACATCCTGGCCACCGTGCCGGGCGCACGCTGGGTGCAGACCAACAACGCCCACGAGAACGCCGCCATGCTCGGCATCAACGTGACCCTGGGCTTTACGCCGTGGTCCACCTTCACCGAGTGGCAACTGAAGCTGGCCTGAAGACAGACAGGCCATGAGCTCTGGGCCATGAGCCATGAGGGAACCCCCCCCATGGCTCATGGCCCAAAGCCCATGGCCCCTTTCCCTTCACGCTACCCTGCAGCCCATGAACACGCAGGTTCAGGAGCGCCGGGCATGAGGGTCGCGGTGGCGGATGTGGGCACCAATTCCAGCCATCTGCTGATCGCCGAGGCCATGACCGCCGGCGAGGCCGGCGGCTACCGCGTGCTGGACGCCCTGAAAGACCGCACCCGCCTGGGCGAGTGCCTGGACGCGGCGGGCAACCTGACCCCGGAAGGCGAGGACCGCCTGTCGTCGGCGCTGACCCGGTTCCGGGCCCTGGCCGCCAGTGCGGGCGTGCCCGAGGTGCATGTGTACGCCACCAGCGCCCTGCGCGAGGCCCCCAACGGCGCGGCGGTGGCGGCGCGGATGCTGGCGCGCACCGGGGTGTACCCGGCCATCATCAGCGGCGAGCGCGAAGGCGAACTGACCTACCTGGGCGCGGCCCACGCCGTGGAACTGGGCCCCGACAACGTGCTGCTGGACCTGGGGGGCGGCAGCCTGGAATTCGTGCGCGGCGACGCGGCGCGTGCCCGAGACGTGCTGAGCCTGCCCCTGGGCGCCATTCGCATGACCCGGGCCCATGTGCCCACCGAAACGCCGGGGCGGCGCGAACTGTCGGCCCTGCGCGCGGCGGTGCAGGACGCGCTGGCGCCGCACGCCGCGCGCTTCCGGGTGCGGGCCGGCACGCGGGTGGTGCTCTCCAGCGGCACCGCCGAAGCCGCCGCTGTGGCGATCCTGGCGCGGCGGGGCGAACACGCGCAGAGCGTGAACGGCACGCGCTTCTCGCTGGCCGAACTGGGGGCCCTGCTGGAACAGGTGCGCGGCCTGCGCTCGGCTGCGCGCGCCCGCCTGCCGGGCCTGGAACGCCGGGCCGACACCATCGTGGCTGGGCTGGCCACCCTGCACGCGGCGCTGGCGTTGCTAGGCGCTGCCGAGGTCACGGTGAGCGAGGGGGCGCTGCGCGAGGGCATGCTGATCGAGGAACTCACGCGTCTGCAGGCCTACCAGTCGTCCATCAGCGCCCGGCAGCGCAGTGTGCTGGGCACCGCCGAGCGTTTTGGGGCGAACCTGTCGCACGCCCGGCAGGTGGCGGCGCTGGCCCGGGGGCTGCTGGCCGGCCTGCAGGCGGCGGGCGAATCATTTGGCCCGGAGGGCGAGGCCCGCAGCCTGCTCACGGCGGCCGGGGCGCTGCACGAGGTGGGACAGATTGTGGCCCAGAGCGCCCACCACAAACACAGCGCCTACCTGATCCGCCACGCCGAGCTGCGCGGTTTTACCCCGCGCGAGATCGAGTGGATTGCCTTGCTGGCGCGCTACCACCGCAAGAGTGCGCCCAAAACCACCCACCCGGAGTTCGCCGCGCTCTCGGCCCCCGAACAGGCCCTGCTGACCCGGCTGGTGGCCGTGCTGCGCGTGGCCGACGGCCTGGATCGCTCGCACGCGGGCGGGGTGCAGATTGAAGCCCTGGACCGCCGGGGTGGAGGCTGGCGCCTGACCGTCAGCGGTGCCACGCCCCTGGACCTGGAAGGCGCGCGCGACAAGGCGGATGTCTGGGCGCGCGTGCTGGGCCCACTGACCCTGCACGCCTTGCCCTGAACGCAAAGCCCAGAGCGGCTGAGGCGCTAACCAGGATTGGCATTCAGAGCGGTCCCCACAAGACCTCAGGGTGAACCTTTCAGGTCGTGTGGGGCGAGCGGCGCGAGTGACTGCGATAGACGGCGGTTGGCGTTGAGGGCGTCCCTTCCCTCCTCAACGCCAACCGCTGTCAGCGTCCAGAAGGAAAGAGGAGCCAGAAAGGCCCCTCTCCCAGACGAAACGCCGCTCTGTGCCGGGCCCTGCGCCCGTTTACGCCCGGCCCGGTCCGCGCCGCTGCGCTGCCGCCCGGCCCATCAGCCCGCCCAGGCCCAGCAACCCCAGCAGGCCCCAGGGAAAGGGATTGCCACGCGTGTCGCCCTGAACCATGCTGGTGCTGCCCGGGGCGCCGCTTTCGCTGCCGACGGCCGTCTCTGCCGGGGTGCCAATCTCCGAGCTGTCGGTGCTGGGCTCGGTTCCGGTGGTGCCCGCATCGGTCGTGCCCATGTCCGTAGTGCCCATGTCCGTGGTGCCGGTCTCGGTCGCTCCGGTGTCGCCGATGCCGGTGTCGCCCGTCCCCGTGTCGCCCGTGCCCGTATCGCCCGTGGCCGTATCGGTGGTCCCGGTGTCGCTGGTGCTCGCCTCGCCTGTGCCTGTTTCTCCGGTGGTGTCGGTCCCCGTGGAGGTGCTCAGGTCGGTGGTGCTGGCGGCGGGGTCGGTGGTGTTCGTCGTGTCGGTCTGGGCCAGGGCAGCGGCACTCAGCAGGGCCAGGGTGAGCAGCAGTCGTTTCATGTCAGCCTCCGTTGTGCGAAGTATCCGGGGGGCCAGCCCAGCGCATATGAAGCCCGGTTCAGGTGCTGGGGCCTCCTCACTGGGCGGGGTCCTTCAGAAGGCTCAAGGGGGCTTCATCCGGTGTGGCAGACCCGCCCGGAACCGCTGGGGACGCGGCACATCTTTTGGCCGGCGATGCGGTTCGAGTTCCAGGCCCGAAACACCGTCTCTTTTCCCGCGCCCTCCGCCCGGAAACCGGCGATCAGGCAGGGCAGATATTTTCGCCGCCGCCCCCCGCCGTATCCTGGGCGGCATGACGCAAGGGCCGCCAAGAAACATCCTGTCCATACAGTCGTGGGTCAGCTACGGGCACGTGGGCAACGCCGCCGCCGTGTTTCCGCTGCAGCGGCTGGGCTTTGAGGTCTGGGCCATTCACACGGTGCAGTTTTCCAACCACACCGGTTACGGCGCCTGGACTGGCACGGTCTTTCCGCCCGAACTGGTGGCCGAACTGATTGACGGCATCGAGGCGCGCGGCGCGCTGCCGGAGTGCCACGCGGTGCTCAGTGGGTACATGGGCAGCGAGGGCACGGTGGCGGCGGTGGTGGACGCCGTGCGCCGGGTGCGCGCCGCCAACCCGCAGGCCCTGTACTGCTGCGACCCCGTGATGGGCGATGTGGGCCGGGGCGTGTTCGTGCGCCCCGAACTGCCGGACCTGATCGGGGCCCAGGCGGTGCCCGAAGCGGACATTCTGACCCCCAACCAGTTCGAGCTGGAACTGCTGACTGGCCACACAGTGGAGACGCTGGAACAGGCCCTGAACGCCGCGCGCGCCCTACGGGAGCGGATGCGCGCCGGGGGGCCCCGGCTGGTGCTTCTCACCAGTCTGGTGCGCAGCGGCGCCCCCGAGGGCAGTATTGAAACCCTGGTGGTGGGCGAGGACGGCGCGTGGCTGTGCCGCACGCCCCTGCTGCCCCTGGACCCCCCTCGCAACGGCACGGGCGACGCGATTGCCGCGCTGTTTTTCGGGCATTACCTGCACAGTGGTCGCCCCGACAGCGCCCTGAGCCTCGCCATGAGCGCGCTCTACGCCCTGCTGCAGCGCACCCACCTTGCGGGCACGCGCGAGATTCAGCTGGTGGCCTCCCAGGACGACTTTGTGCGCCCGGCCCGGCTGTTTGAAGCGCAGCAGGTGGGGTAGGCCGGCAGGAGAGGGCCCGCGACCTTCTGCGGTCTGGGCCGCGCTTCGGTGCCGCCATGCAGCGCCCCACTGCACGCAGAACCCGCTGAAATCCAGCCCCGCCTGCCCGGCATGCGCCACGCCTGAAGGCCAGATGCTGAGCTTTGTGAGGTGCGTCTCAGGGTGGTCTCAGGGTCGCCCCAATGCCCGTTGCGCGGGCTCTCATGGAAGGGGGTGCAGGTGGCGTGAACACTGGGAGGCATGAAACACGTCATGTTCCCGACCGTTGCCGCCGCCGACGCCTTCATTGCCGACATGCAGCAGCAGGGCCTCGTGGCCCCCACCCTGGGCCGCGCCAGCTACATGCGCAGCGGCGGCACCAGCACCACGACGACCACCACCGACACCGTGACCGCCGACGCCAGCGCGGGCGCTGAAGATGCCGGCGCCGGCGCCGTGAAGGGCACCGGCGTGGGCGCCGTGGCCGGGGCTGTGGCCGGCGTGCTGGCCTCGGGCGCCGTGGTGGCGACGGGCGGCCTCGCCCTGCCCGTGATCCTGGGCATGACCGCGCTGGGCTCCGGCGTGGGCGCGGCGGTGGGCGCCACGGGCGGCGCGATGGGCGTGGACGAGAACCACGACGGCCGCACCAGCATGGAAGACACCTACGAGGTGGACCACACCTCTTACGACCACATGCACAGCACCATGAACAGTGGTGGCCGCGTGGTGGGCGTGGAAGACAGCGTGCCCTTTGACGCCGTGCAGGCCACCGCCGCCCGTCACGGGGGCCAGATCATGGACGACAGCGGCATGAACCGCCGCCCCATGGGCTCCACCGGCAGCTCGATGTAAACTCCCCCTGATCCCCCAGGCCCCCCGGCGGTTGCAGCCCGTCGGGGGGTCGGTCGTTGGCTGGCTCAGCCGGAACATGGCCGCTGAACGCAGTGCTGGCGTGATGGCCCGCCCCTAGAGCCATCTCACGGGCCCTGATCCGAACTGCCGCCCATTTCTGGAACAGCCAGAAAGAAGTGGCTGTTCCCCGCCCTCGGCGCTGCGTCAGCCCAATGCCCGGACATTCGCCTTTTTTCTTCTCTGCGGGGCCGCTCTGCGCGTCCCCTTGGTCGGAAAAACGCCGGAACATGTGATGGAATGTTTCGGAAGTCGTCTAAAGTGCTTCTCCGCCGCTGGTGGTTACCGCGATGTCCTGACCTGTGTGCTGCAACTGGCGCTGCTGTGTGTGCCGCCCTGGACGTTCAAACCCCTGTGCCCTCGGGGCTGGGGTCTGCGGGGGGGCGCACGGGCAGGGCCAGAGAGAAGGTGCTGCCCTGATCCGGCGCACTGCTTAGCCGCAGTTCGGCGCCCAGGGCCTCGGCCACGGCGCGGGCCACCGACAGCCCAATGCCGCTGCCTGGATAGGCGTCGGCGCTGTGCAGCCGCTGAAACACCCCAAAAATTCGTTCGTGGTACTCCGGGGCAATGCCAATGCCGTTGTCCTGCACGCTCAGCACCCAGCGGCCTTCCTGCTGCGCCGCCGAAATGCGGACCTGGGCCGGGCGGTCCGGGGCGCGGAATTTCAGGGCGTTGCTGATCAGGTTCTGCAGGGCCTGGCGCAGCAGCTCCGGGTGGCTGGTGACGGTGGGAAGCGACCCCACCTCCACCTGGGCCCCAGCGGCCTCAATCTGGGCGTGCAGGTCGGCCAGCACGCCACCAACCAGCGCCCCCACATCGGTGGGCACAAAAAAGCGCTGGGTGCGGCGCACGCGCGAGTAGCTCAGCAGGTCCTGAATCAGGGTTTTCAGGCGCTGGGTGGCGGCGGTGGTAAAGGCGATGTACTGGTCGGCGCGCTCATCGAGTTGCCCCGCGTAGCGCCGGGCGAGCAGTTCGGTGTAGCTGCCAATGGTGCGCAGCGGCTCTTGCAGGTCGTGCGACGCCACATAAGCAAACTGCTCCAGTTCGCGGTTGCTGCGCGCCAGTTGCTCGTTGCTGCGTTCCAGCGCCTGGGCACTGCGCCGCAACTGCTGCTCGCGCTCTTGCACCGCCTGGGCCATGAGGTCAAACTGCGCGCCCAGCACCGCCAGCTCCTGCACGGGGCTGCCCGGCATCCGGCGGGCGTACTCGCCGCGCGCCATGTCCTGGGCGGCCACATTCAGCTCTTGCACGTGGCGGCCCACGGTGCGCGCCACGCGCGTGGCGGTGGCCACCAGCAGCGCCATGCCCAGCAACAGCCCCCCCACGCTGACCCAGCGCACCGCGTTCAGGGTGGCCTGACTCTGGCGCGTGGCCTCACTCAGGCGCGCATTTTCCTGACTCGCCAGCACGGCCAGCACCCCCCGCGCCCGTTCCAGAATCACCCGGCCCCGCCCCTGGGCCACCAGCCCGGCCGCCGCCTGCAGCGACCCCAGCCGCGCCTGGATTTCGGGCTGCGCCGCTTCTTGCTGCCAGCGGCCCACCAGGGTCTGCACCTGTCCCAGGGTGAGGCGCTGGGCCTCGTCCACGCTGAGGTCGTGCAGGGCGTAGGCCGCCGCCTGAAAGGACGCCTGCGCTTCCTGATAGGGGGCCAGAAAGCGGCTTTGCCCCGTGATCACGAAGCCGCGCTGCCCGTTTTCCATGGCCGCCACCTGACCCGTCAGTTCACTGATGAGCTGGGTCCGGGCCTGGGCGTCCAGCACCCGCTGCAGCGCCTGATCGTTGCGCCCCACCCCATATACCACCGCCGCGCCCACCCCCAACAGCAGCACAAACGGCGTGAGCAGGGGCCGCAGCAGATGGTCCCGCAGCGCGGGCCGCGCCCCGTCCGCCGGGTGGGCGGCCAGCCGGTCAGGGGCAGAGGGCGGCACCGACACGACCGGCATTCTAGAGCAGGGCCCCGCCGCCGCTAGGGCCCAGACCCGGACATTTTGAACCGAGTCCAGCGCGGCGGGGTAAAGTGGGCCCCATGACCAACACAAGCGTGCACCTGGGCCGCGCGGGCGAGGTCGCCACCCTCACCATCACCTCGAAAAAAGGCGCCCTGGGCCCGGCGTTCTGGCGCGAGGTGCCGCCTGCCCTGGCCGGGCTGGGGGGCGCGCGCGTGCTGATCGTGCGCGGCCAGGAGTGGTTCAGCGCGGGGCTGGACGTGAAGGCCACCGCGCCGGTCATCGCCCCGGCCCTGGGCCAGCCCGAGGCGTTCGCGGCCGTGGTGGCCGAGATGCACGCGGCCATTGAGGGCCTGGCCGCCCTGCCCATTCCGGTGATCGCGGCGGTGCATGGCTGGTGCATTGGCGCGGGCCTGGAACTGATCAGCGCCTGCGACCTGCGCCTGTGCAGCGCGGACGCCCGGTTCAGTCTGCCGGAAGTGAAACTGGGCATCACCGCCGACCTGGGCGGCCTGCAGCGCCTGCCGGGGCTGGTGGGCCGGGGCCGCGCGGCGCACCTCGCCCTGACCGGCGAACCCATTGACGCCGCTGCCGCCGAACGCTGGGGCCTGGTGACCGAGGTGCTGCCCACCCCCGAGGCCCTGTTTGCCCGCGCGGGGGCCCTGGCCGACACCCTGGCCCAGCTGCCCCCCCGCGCCCTGGAAGGCACCAAACGCGCCCTGAGTGCCGAACTGCCCCACGCCGAGGGCCTGCAGCAGGCGGTGGCCTGGAACGCCCAGCACATGACGGCGGACGGCCTGATGAATGCCCTCAAGGGGCGTGGCTCATAGGGTCAAGCCCAGGTTGACTCCGAACGACCTGGGCTGGTCCCCCACGGCCCTCCCCTGACCAACCTCCCCCACTTTCAACACCCGCCCGCACTTCCCTTAGACCCTTAGACTCTTCGACCCTTAGACCCCCTAAAAAGGAGCTCCCATGACCCAGCCTTCCCCCCTCTCCCCCACCTTCCGCCCCGACCTGCTGGCCGGCAAACACGCCCTGATTACCGGCGGCGGCAGCGGCATCAACCTGGGGATTGCCCAGACCTTCGCGGCCCACGGCTGCGCCGTGACGCTGCTGGGCCGCAACCTGGACAAAGCCCAGACCGCCGCGCAGGGCATCGTGGATGCGGGGGGGCGCGCCATGGGCGTCAGCGCCGATGTGCGCGACTTTGCGGCGCTGCAGGCCGCCGCCGCGCAGGCCGTGGAGGCCTTTGGCGACTTCGATATCGTGCTGGCGGGCGCGGCCGGGAACTTTCCGGCGCCCGTGGACGGCATCTCGCCCAACGGCTTCAAGACAGTGGTGGACATTGACCTGCTGGGCACCTACAACACCATCAAGGCGGCGGCCCCGCGCCTGAAGACCCCCGGCGGCAACGTGCTGAGCATCAGCGCCTACGGCGTGCCGGTGCCCATGCAGGCGCATGTGGTGGCGGCCAAGGCAGGCGTGGACGCCCTGACCCGCACCCTGGCCGTGGAATGGGGCCTGCGCGGCATTCGCGTGAACGCCATTATCCCCGGGCCCATTGACGGCACCGAGGGCATGGCCCGGCTGGCCCCGGATGAAAAGACCCGCACCCAGTTCATGCGCACCGTGCCTTTGGGCCGCTTTGGGGTGCCGCAGGACATCGCCAACGCCGCCCTGTTTCTGGTGAGCGACGCGGCCAGCTACGTGACCGGCGTGATTCTGCCAGTGGACGGCGGCCAGAACATGCTGGGCGGCGCGCCGCAGTACCAGATGTATCAGGCGATGGGGCTGGCCCTGCCGAAGAAGGAGTAGGGGCCATGGGCTTTGGGCCATGAGCCATGGGGCGCCCCGCACATAGGGGCGCCTTTGCCGTGCCGCTCGGATAGGCTCGCGGTATGGCGCCTGCCCCTGCCCTGCCGCCCCTGGCCCACCAACATCACCCAGAGGTGCGTGGCCGGGCCCTGCTGAGCCTGCCGGACTGGTCGGCCCTCACGCACCTCAATCTGGACAGCCTGGGGCTGGAGCAGCTGCCCCAGGACCCCCACCCGGCCCCGGCCACCACCGTCTTCAGCGTGTACGACAACCGGCTGACCACCGTGCCCGACTGGGTGTGGCGGCTGCGGGGGCTGCGCACCCTCAACCTCTCGGCCAACCGCCTGGGTGCGCTGCCCGGGGCCCTGGGGACCCTGTCGGCCCTGACCATGCTGGACCTGGGTCACAATGAGCTGACCACCCTGCCCGACGTGTTTGCGGGCCTGCCGGAACTGCAGTTCCTGTACCTCAGCCACAACCGCCTGAGCACGCTGCCAGCCTCCATGCGCACGCTGCAGGGCCTGTGGTACCTGAACGCCACCGACAATAGGCTGACCGAGCTGCCGGACTGGCTGGGAGAGCTGGCAGCCCTCACCGAACTGCGTGTGTACGGCAATCGCCTGAGGACCCTGCCCGCCAGCGTGGGCACCCTGAGCGCCCTGCGGGAACTGCACGCCATGAACAACGCGCTGACCACCCTGCCCGACACCCTGGGGCACTGCGGGGCGCTGGAGGTGCTGAACCTGCAGGGCAACGCCCTAGGCACGCTGCCGGACACCCTCGGCGGCCTGAGCGCCCTGCGCCGCCTGGACCTGAGGTTCAACCAGTTGCAGGCTCTCCCCGCCACGCTGAACGGCTGGCAGAACCTGGAAGAGCTGGACCTGCGCGCCAACCGCCTGACCCGCGTGCCGGAGGCCCTGGCCACCCTGCCCCGGTTGCGCAAGCTGGACCTGCGCTGGAACCAGCTGGAGCACGTCCCAGACGCCTTCGCGGCACTGGCCGCACGCGGCTGCCTGGTGTACCTGTAAGAGGAGGCCATGAGCCATGAGCTATGAGCCCTGGGGCACCCCCCAAAGCTCATGGCCCATGGCCCCCAGCCCTTACTTACACAGGTCCGCCGTGCACACGTCCAGCACCGCGTAATCGCGCCCGGGTTGCACCACCAGTTTCAGGTGCAGCTGGCCGCCCTCGTAGGCGTAGCTGTCGCCCGTGGTCGCGTCCAGGCTGCCCAGGGCCACCTTCTTCAGGCGGTTGCGGTTGTCAATCCACCAGTCGCGGTACAGGATGGGCTCGCTGGTGGCGGGCAGGGTCAGGCGCAGGGTGTCGCCGGGCTGGCGGCCACTTAAGCCCAGGCGCCACTGGGCGGTGGTGTTCGTGGGGGTCAGGGTGTAGGCATGTCCCACGCGCGCCGTGGTGCTCACGGTGGCGTAGGCGTCGGGGGTGCCCTTCAGGCTCACGGTGCCGTGGGGACCGGCCACCGTCACCGGGCCGGGCTGGCCGCCCCGGACATCCTGCAGCCACAGGCGGCCGTAGCTGCCGGTGCACACGCTGGCGTTCCACTCCGCGCGGCCCTGGCAGTCGGGGGCGGCGCGCAGCAGCGGGCTGCCGGTTACGCTCAGGCCCGCCGCGCCCGTCACGGTGCCGTCGGTGTCCATGAAGGTGGCGGCCTTGTCGCCGTCCTTGTCGGCCTGAGGGTCGGGCAGATACACGCGCACGCTGCTGTCCAGCCAGGTCAGGCCCCGGGCGTGGTTGGCCGGGTTCAGGGGAAAGGCGTTCTTGGTCAGGTAACCCAGGCCGCTGGCCTTGCGAATGCTGTTCGGCACAAAAGCGGCCAGGGCAGCGTCTTGAATGCTTACCTGCCCGTCGTAGAACTGGTAGCCGCGAATGGGAAACGCCGCTTCCCACGGGCGGGGCAGGCTACGGCCGCCCTCGCCCTTGGCTTCCCAGCTTTCCGGCTGGCCCACGTTCACGGTTTCGCCCACCAGCAGCCCGCCCTTCAGGACCGAGAGGTGCGAGGCAAAGGTGGCCCCCACCGCGTTGTCGGCCAGCACGGCGCCCTGCAGCACATGGTTTTCCCCGCGCAGCCACACGCCATGATCGCGGTGCTTGTAGGCCACGAAATCGCTGAAGACGGCGGGCACAGCGGCGCTCTTGGGGTCGGCCGGGTTGGTGACCGGATCGTAGTACACCGTCTCGGTGAGGCTGCCGTCGGCCTTGGGGCCGTTGTCCACGTTCAGGCCCCGGTCCCCGCTGTGCGCCACGTTGCCGCTGAATTCGCCCAGCGGCGTGCGGCGGGGCCACACTGTGGTTTTCCCCGATGCCAGGCCGGTGGGGTGCTGGGGCATGGCGTACCAGAAGCCGGTGCCGTCCACGCCCGCCGCCACGTTGTCCTTGACGGTGTTGGCCGGGTTGGTGATCCAGTAGCCGGACGGCCGCTTGTCGCTGTCCAGCAGCGGGTTCTGCCCCTGCTTGCTGTCGGGGGCCTTCACCCGGGTCACAAGGTTGCCCTGCAGCACGTTGCCGGTTTCGTCGCCGTCTTCTAGGAAGATGCAGTGGCCCAGCGTGTCGTAGGTGACGTTGTTCAGCACTCGCAGGTCGCTCGTGCCGTGCACCACCACGCAGCGGTTAAACGAGGCGTGCACGCTGCTGCTGCGCAGGTACGAGGCCGCCGCGCTGCCCAGCAGGTGAAAATGCACCGGATAGCGCCGCAGGGTATTGAGCTGCCCCACGCGGGTGAACTCGGTGCCCTCGATACGGGCCGTGCTCTTGCCCATGATCATCACATGGGCGCCCACGCGGCTCTGCACGGCGTCCTCGGTGGCACCCACCACGATGTTGCGCGACAGCAGGCCCACCTCGGCGCGCTCGTTCACCGCGCGGCCCGACACGGTGATGGGGTCGCCCCAGTGGGTGTACTTGAGGGGCGAACCCAGGGTGACCGTATTGCCACTGACGCGCTGCACGGTGACCTGCTCGGTCTGGGCGGGGTTAAAGTCGGTGCTCGTCAGGGTCAGGGTGTCGCCCCCCTTCCAGTCGGGGGCGCGTTCCAGGGTCAGGGTGCTGCTGCCGGCGCGGGCGGTGGCGCTCAGGCGGGTCCAGGCGAGGCGGGGCTGGCCGTGCAGTTCCAGCGTGCCGTCCATCACGCCCAGCACGCGGTCCCCCATGCCCATCACGTCCTCGCCGGGAACCGTGTTGGTCAGCCGGATCTCGGCGTGGTGGGCAAAGGGCGCCTCCTCGCGGCCAATGCGCAGTTCGCCGTGCACCATGATCCATTCGCTTTGCAGGGTCAGGTTCTTGGCGGCAAATTCCAGGGCGCTCCCAGCTGGAATGGTCAGACCCGTCAGAGCCGGGGGCGAGACATCCAAAATCACCCGCTTGCCCGCAGGCAGGGTGACGTTGGCACCCGCCGCCGGCACCGTGCCGCCCCAGGTGGCCGGGTCGCTCCAGGCGCTGCCCGGCTGGCTGGGTGTGGGGGCGGGCGGGGTGGGCGCTGGCGGCTGCGGGGTCGGTGCCGGGGTGCCCGGCGGCGGGGTGGGCGTGGCCCCAGAATCTCCAGTCGAGGCGCCGCAGCCAATGAGCAGGGCAGACAGCGTGAGGGCCAGCGGCCAGCGGGCTTTGAACATGAAGCGAGCATAAATGCCCTGCCGGTCAGCGGCGGTGAAAGACCTCGCATCGTGCCCAAAGGAACAAAAGCGGCGCCGTCCACACCTTTTCTCAATTGGAGCGGCGCGGCAGACCAGCACCCTTATACTCTCCATCCTCATAGTTTTCAGAAAAGGATTTTACATTATGAGTCATCGCCGGTGACCCACAGGAGGACCACCATGACCCGCATTGACGACCAGAACCTGATCCTCGACACCGATTCGTACAAGAGCAGCCACTTCCTGCAGTATCCGCAGGGCACCACGCGGCTGTTCTCGTACCTGGAGTCGCGTGGGGGGCGCTATCCAGTGACGCGGTTTTTCGGGCTGCAGTACATCCTGGACCGCTACCTGACCCGCCGCGTGACGGCCGAGATGGTGGAAGAGGCGCGCGCCCTGATTGAAGCGCACGGTGAGCCCTTTCCCTACGACGGCTGGATGCGGGTGGTGAACGTGCACGGCGGGCGCCTGCCGCTGGAGGTGCGCGCGGTGCCCGAAGGCACGCTGGTGCCCATTCACAACGTGCTGATGAGCGTGACCAACACCGACCCCCAACTGCCCTGGCTGGTGGGCTGGTTTGAAACCATGCTGATGCGCGTGTGGTACCCCACCACCGTGGCCACCCAGAGCTACCACATCCGCGAGATTATCCGCGCCGCGCTGGAGCGCACCAGTGACCGCGCCGCCGAGGAACTGCCGTTCAAGCTGCACGACTTTGGCAGCCGGGGCGTGAGCAGCCGCGAAAGCGCGGGCCTGGGCGGGCTGGCCCACCTGATCAACTTTCTGGGCAGCGACACCCTGGAAGCCCTGCGCGTGGGCCGCAACCACTACGGCGCCGATATTGCCGCGTACTCGATTCCCGCCGCCGAACACAGCACCATCACCAGCTGGGGCAAGGCGCACGAGGTGGACGCCTACCGCAATATGGTCACGCACTTTGGTAAGCCGGGCGGGGTGTTCGCGGTGGTCAGCGATTCGTACGACCTGAAACACGCCATCAACGTGCACTGGGGCGAAACGCTGAAGCAGCAGGTCATGGACTCTGGCGCCACCCTGGTCGTGCGCCCGGACAGTGGGGACCCCCCGGCGATGGTGCGGCTGGCTGTGAACGCCCTGGCGGCCAAGTACGGCACCACCACGAACAGCAAGGGCTACAAGGTGCTGAACCATGTGCGCGTGATTCAGGGCGACGGCATTGACGAACAGACCATTCGCCAGATTCTGGACAATCTGGAGGTGGACGGCTTCAGCGCCGAGAACGTGGCCTTTGGCATGGGCGGCGCGCTGCTGCAGAAGGTGGACCGCGACACGCAGAGATTTGCCTACAAGGCCAGCGCCGGGCTGATTGACGGCGAGTACCGGGGCATTTACAAGGACCCCGTGACCGACCCCGGCAAGCGCAGCAAGGACGGCGTGCTGGATTTGGTGCTGGAAGGCGGGCGCATGGTCACGAAGGCCTACAAGACCTTCGACACCGACTTCCCCGGCAGCCTGATGCGTACGGTGTACCGCGACGGCGAACTGCTGGTGCGCGACACCCTGGACACAGTGCGGAGCCGGGCGTGAGTCTCCAGGGCCTACAGGTTCATCTCCGAGACATCAACCCGAAGCTGGTGGCCGCCTGGGACCAGCACTTCAGGGACCTGCCCCACGTCACCGTCAGCCAGGGCGACATCTTTGGGGCGACCGCCGACGCGATTGTGAGCCCGGCCAACAGTTTTGGCTTTATGGACGGCGGCATTGATCTGGTCTACAGCGAATACTTCGGCTGGCAACTGTCGTTCGCGCTGCAGGAGCTGATTTTCAACAAACACGACGGCGAGCTGCCGGTTGGTCAGGCAGAGATTCTCCCCACCGGCAAGGCCGCCCTTCCCTGGCTCATCAGCGCGCCAACCATGCGCATTCCCTCCAGTGTGGTCCATACCCCCAATGCCTACTTGGCTTTCCGCGCGGCCCTCCGACTGGTCCGGGAACACAACCAGACAGGGGCGCCGCCGATTCGGACCCTTCTGTGCCCTGGCCTGGGCACCGCTATTGGCCGGCTTCCACCTGATGTGTGTGCCCGGCAGATGCGCCATGCCTATGACGCGGTGGTGCTGGGTCAGCGGCCAAAATTTGAACATTTCAGTGACGCTGTGGGGTGGCACAGTCAGATGATTCGCGACGACCTGTAGCCGCCGCAGGAACCGCCAGCAAACAAGAGAAGCGCGCAGCCCAGTCTGCGCGCTTCTCTTGTTTGCCGTGCTGACCCGCGCCTGTTTACTTCTCCCGGATGCTCCAGCCTTGGGCTTTCACGGCTGCAATCTGGCGCTGGAAAACGGCATCAATCTCCTCTTCGGTCAGGGTCCGGTCGCCCCGGTAGGTCAGGCGCACGGCCACAGAGCGGTTGCCCGCGCCGATCTGCTCACCCACGAACACGTCGAAGGGCTGCACGCTTTGCAGCAGGTCGCCGCCCTCGCGCTCCAGCACCGCCGCCACCTCGCCGTAGCTCACGCCCTGGGGGGCAATGACGGCCAGATCGCGCCACGCGGCGGGCGCCCGGCTGGGATCGCGGAAGGCCCACTCGCGGCCCGGCAGCGGCAGGGCGACTTCCAGCAGGAAGGTCTCGCCCTTCAGGCCAAAATTGGGCGCAATCTCGGGGTGCAGGGCGCCCAGCCAGCCCACGGGCTGCCCGTTCCACACGACCTCACCGGCAATGCCGGGGTGCAGCGCAGCGGGCACGGCGTCGCCCCGCAGCTGCCGGACTTCCAGCGCGGCGCCCAGCGTGGCGGCCAGACTCTCCACCAGCCCCTTGAAGGCGCGGAAGTCGCCCGCCACCGCGTCCTCATGGGTCTTGGGGGCCAGGGGACCGCGCATTAGCAGACCCAGGCGCTCGGTTTCGCCGCTGGCGGGGAAAATGCGGCCAAGCTCGAACAGCAGGGTGCGCTCGCCGGGCGCGTGCATGCCCGCCGCTTTCAGCAGACTGGGATACAGCGCGGTGCGCAGGCCGGTGCGGTCGGCGGTCAGCGGGTTTTGCAGCCGCACGCCGGGGCGCTCGCTGCGGGCCTTGCTCGCTTCGTCGTCGCTGGTGAAGGTGTAGGTCACGACTTCCTGAAAGCCCAACCCGGCCAGGGTGCGGCGCAGGGTGGTGCGGGCCACACCCTCTTTCTCGGCGCCGATGTTGCTTTCGTGCACGCGCAGGGTGGGGAGGCGTTCGGGCAGGTGGGCGTAGCCGTGCAGGCGGGCCACCTCTTCGGCCAGGTCCTGCCAGATGTTCAGGTCCACGCGCCACGAGGGCGGCTGCACGCGCAGAGCGTCGCCCTCGCCCTCCACCCCGCAACCCAGGCGGGTCAGGATATCCCGCATCTCGGCGGTGTCTACCTTCATGCCCAGCAGGGCGCGAATCTGCTCGCCGGTGGCTTCAATGGGGCCCGGCACGTCCGGCTGGCCCACCACGGTGGCGCCGGGGTGCACGGTGCCGCCCGCCTCGGCCAGCAGGCCCACCAGACGGGCGGCGGCGCGGGGCGGCAACAGGGGGTCTACACCCCGCTCGTAGCGGTACACGGCGTCGGTCTTCAGGCCCAGGCGGGTGCTGGTGCGGCGCAGCAACACGGGGTCAAAGTGCGCGGATTCAATCACCACGTCGGTGGTGTCGGCGCGCACATGGCCGTGGTCGCCGCCCACGATGCCCGCAATGCCCAGCACGCCCTGGCCGGGCTGCGGCTGGCCTGCCTGCGCAAAGGCTTCGGCCACGCTGGAAATGGGCCGCTCCTGGCCGTCCAGAATCAGCAGGTCCTCGGGGCCCACGGTGTGCTCACCCCCCATCAGGTCGCGCACCGTCTCGCCCTGGCGGCGGCCGAACGAGACCAGAATCTGATCGTCCCCCACGTCGCGGCGGTCATACAGCGCGGTGGGCTGGCCCAGTTCCAGCATCACGTAGTTGCTGGTGTCCACGATCAGGTCAATGGACCGCATCCCCGAGAGGGTCACGCGGCGCTGCATCCACAGGGGCGCGGGGCCGTTGCGCAGGCCGCCCACGGTGCGCGCCACGAAATGGTCGCAGCCGAACCGCAGTTTCTGGGTCGGATCACGCTCAATGACCCGCCCCTTGTCGGGGAGGGAGACGCGGATCTCGCCCTCGCCGCTGGCCTCGGGGCCGGCGGGCGGCGCCTTCAAGTCCAGCTTCAGGAAGGCCGCGAGGTCGCGGGCCAGGCCCAGGGCGCTCAGCACGTCGGCGCGGTTGGGGGTCACTTCCACATCCAGCACCTGATCGGCGGCCCAGAGCTCGCGCATGGGGGTGCCGGGAGCGGCGGTCCCGGCCGGGAACAGCATCAGCCCGGCGCTGCTTTCGCCCACGCCCAGTTCCTTGGCGCTGGCGGCCATGCCCCAGGACTCCACGCCCTGCAACTCGCGCACGCCGTAGGTCATGCCGCCCAGAGCGGTGCCGGGCGAGACCAGCGCCAGCATGGTGCCGGCGGGCAGGCCCACCGCGTTGGGAGCGCCGCTGGCAATGGTGCGCGGCCCGTGGGGGCCGGCATCCAGGCTCAGCTTGGTCAGCTGGGTGCCGGGCATCGGATCGGCCGCTGTGACAGAAACCAGCAGCACCCCTTCGGGCGGGGCGGGGACCTCTTCCACGCCTTCCAGCGGCAGGCCCAGTTGGGCGAACACAGGTTCCAGTTCCGCCACGGGCGGCAGGGCAGGGATCAGCTCTTTGAGCCAGGAATAGGGGATGTTCATGGTGGATACCTCGTAACGAGAACTTAAATTGAAGGCGTGAGCGTTCCTGGCTATCATCACTTGCCCGAAGGCATTGCAGCTTTGGAACAACACTTGGGGAAGGGTGACGACCTCATCACCGCATTGAGAAAGGCCCGAAGTGAGGTGCCTTGCGGCTTGCTTGAGTGGATTCAGGTCCTCAAACGCTCACAAGGCATGTCCTCCAGGGAAGCGGCGAGAGCCATAGCGCGAACCCACCCAGATTCATGGATTCACCTCTGGGAGTGAGCCTCGGAAATCTCCTGGAATGCCAGCCCCCGCACCAGTTTCCGCGCCTGCTCCGGCATCAGATTCACGGCGTCCAGGTCCTGCACGCCCACCCAGGCCGGTTCATACGAGTTCTCTTCGCTGTGGCGCACGCCTTCGGGACCGTCGCCCAGGCGCATTTCGCCACCCTGCCACGTGACCAGAAAGTAGTGTTCGCGGTTGCCCAGGTTGTCCAGCACCAGCACCTCGCGCTGGACCCCAACGGTCAGGTTCACTTCTTCCAGCATCTCGCGGGCGCAGGCTTCGGCCGGGGTTTCCTCGCCCTCAATGCCGCCGCCGGGCAGGGTGGCGTAGGCGCGCCCTGCCTTGCGCCGTAGCATCAACAGGACTTGGTTCTGATCGTTGAAGAGGATGCCGACGGAACGGGGTCTCATGGGGCCTCCTCGATAAAACGTTCAAGTTCGTCGTGTAGCGCTTCGTCCTGTTCTCGGCGTTGGGCCCAGGCGGTGCTGAAATGCACTTGCCGTTTGGCCTCGGCCGTTTCCATCCCCGCTACGTCTTTCAGGGCGGCAATACTTTCAATCTTTCCGAAGCCATTGTTTTGCAGATACCGCAACTGCTCGGCAATCTCCGATTCAGGATGCGAAGTCAGGAATGACCGCAACGACGCAGACGCCGCATCAACGTTCATCCCAACTCTCCCCGAAATTGCCCAATCACCCTCGGGTCGTTCGCGTAGAAGTAGCGGATATCGGGAATCTTGTACTTCAGCATGGCAATGCGCTCGGGGCCCAGGCCAAAAGCAAAGCCGGTCTTGCCCTCGTACACACGGGGCTTGCCCTGGGCTTCGCGCAGATCGTCCACGGCCTTGAACACATTGGGGTGCACCATGCCGCAGCCGCCCAGTTCCAGCCACTTGCTCTCGCCGCGCGGGTTGTCCCAGTACACGGCGAAGTCGGCGCCCGGCTCCACGAAGGGGTAATAGCTGGGCTGGAAGCGCACCTTGGCCCCCGCCCCGTACAACCCGCGCGCCATTTCAGCAATGGTGCCCTTCAGATCGGCCATGGAGATGCCGTCGCCCACCACCAGGCCTTCCAGCTGGTGGAACATGCTTTCGTGGGTGGCGTCGGTGGCCTCGTAGCGGTACACCTTGCCACGCACGACCACCTTCAGGTCTGGCTCGTGGTCCACCATGTAGCGCACCTGCATGGGGCTGGTGTGGGTGCGCAGCAGGCGAGGCACGCTTGGAGCCGGGGCCGCCCCCGGTTCCAACGGGCCGTTGAAGCTGGCGGGCACCTCCTCCAGCCAGAAGGTGTCCTGCAGGTCGCGCGCCGGGTGGTACCAGGGCACGTTCAGGGCCTCGAAGTTGTGGTGCTCGTCTTCCACCTCTGGGCCTTCCACCACCGTGTAGCCCAGGCGCTCGTAGATGTTCACGAGGTCCTCGTACACCCGGTTGATGGGGTGCAGGCCGCCCGCCGGCAGGGGCAGGCCGGGCAGGGTCACGTCAATGGCCTCGCCCGCCAGTTTGGCGTCCAGGGCCTCACGCTTCAGGACGGCTTCGCGCTCGTCCAGCGCCGCCTGGATGGCCTGACGCACGGCGTTGATCTCGGCGCCCCGGGCCTTGCGCTCCTCGGGGGGCAGTTTGCCCAGGGCGCCCAGTTCCCGGGTCACCAGGCCACTTTTGCCCACGTACTTCGTCTTGACGGCCTGCAGGGCCTCCAGGGTGCCAGCGGCCGTGATCTCTTGAATGGCTTCGTGCTGCATGTGTCCTCCTGCGGAACAAAGAAAAGCCCCGCCTCGCATGGGTGCGGGCGGGGGTAAAGCGCTTGACCTGAGCGATCAGGCCAGCCAACCCCCAGAACCGAAAAACGGCGAACGTGAACCGGCCTGAGGTGTCATGCGGCCCAGCCTAGCAGACGAGGGGCACATGAAGAAATGCGCCAGATGGACCACCAATCAAATTGACACAAACATCACAATTCCGTAGAGAATAGAACTCCGATGCAACCCAATCTGCCGGCCCGGCGCCTGATGGCGCTCGCTTCCCTTGCCCTTCTTCTGCCTGCCTGTGGCCGCACCGCGCAGGACAGCGCCCCACTGGCGGCCCTGGCGGCGGCGGGCGAACCCGTCCTGAACGAGCTGTACTCCGACGCGCTGGGCACCGATACCGGCACGTTTATTGAACTGAAAGGCCCGGCTGGCAAAAGCCTGAGCGGCTACACCCTGGCGGCCTACGACACCGCCGGCACCCAGTACCGCACGATCACCCTGTCGGGCACCATCCCGGCCAGCGGGTACTACGTGGTGGCCCAGGACACCACAGTGACGAACCGCACCCTGGTCAGCAGCGGCGCGGACCTGAACAACGGCAGCGGCAGCCTGCGCCTGCTGAAATCCGGCGCCGTGGTGGACGCGGTGGCCTACGGCACCCCCACCGCCGGGCAGGGCGAGGGCGCCCCCGCCCCCACCACGGGCGCGGGCAGCGCCCTGGCCCGCGTGCCCGACGGCCAGGACACGGGCGCCAATAGCGCCGACTTCAAGGTGCAGGCGGCCACCCCCGGCGCGGCGAACGGGGGCGGCACAGGCGGCGGGGGCGGTACGGCCAAGAAGGTGCTGTTCGACCTCACCAAGGCTGAGGATGCGGGCAACGCCGACTGGCGCATTGACGGGGCGTACAGCGACTACGCGGGCGCCCTGCGGGGGCTGGGCTACACGGTGGGCACCCTGACCGGCACCGCTGTGACCACCAGCAGCCTGTCCGGCGTGTCCGTGCTGGTGATTCCCGAGCCGCAGAATCCCTTCAGCGACAGCGAACGCGCCGCCATCCAGAGCTTCGTGCAGAACGGGGGCGGGGTCTTTTTCATCACCGACCACCGCGCCAGCGACCGCAACAACAGCGGCTGGGACAGCCCCGAAGTCTTTAATGGCTGGGACGGCCGCACGCCCAGCAGCGTCAGCACCAGCCTGCAGGCCAGCCTGAACACCGACGGCCTGTTTGGCCTGGGTGCGTCGTTCAACTCCAGCTTCAGCGATCCGGTGTACACGGCCGCGCCGCTGACCACCCACCCCATCCTGAACGGCGTAAGCAGCGCCGGCGTGTACGTGGGCACCAGCGTGGACGTGTTCTCTGGCACCGCCCTGATGGGCACCGGGGGCAAAACCTATCTGGCCGTGAACAGCGTGGGGGGTGGCCGCGTGGCGATGTGGGGCGACAGCAGCACCTTCGGGGACAACACCTACTCGGACGGCAGCACCGGGCAGTACAACAACTGGCCCAACCTCAGCAACGCGGCGCTGGGCAAGAACGTGGTGCGCTGGCTGGCCGGCGACCTTTAACGAAACTTAAGCTGACCCGCTGGCCCCCGCACTCCAGGGGCCAGCTTCTTTTTGTGGCACCCAGACGCATGCCACGATGCCCTTATGACTGCGCTCTTCTTCTCTTCGCCGCACCGGGCCTTTCATGGGTGAAGTGCACGCCGAAGGCTACCTGCTGGCGGCCGGGGTGCTGCTGCTGGTCAGCCTGCTCGTCAGCCGGCTGGGCGGGCGCCTGGGCATTCCGGGGCTACTGCTGTTTCTGGGCGTGGGCATGCTGTTCGGCAGCGACGGCCTGGGCATTCAGTTTCAGGATTACGGACTGGCGCAGGCCATCGGCACGGTGGCGCTGTGTTTCATCCTGTTTCAGGGGGGCCTGGACACCAACTGGGCCCTGACCCGCCCGGTGGTGCGCCGGGGCCTGAGCCTCGCCACCGTGGGCGTGCTGGCCACCGCCGGGGTGATGGCGGCCTTTACCCACTACGCCTTTGGCTTTCCCTGGCTGACCGCGTGGCTGCTGGGCGCCATTGTCAGCAGCACCGATGCCAGCGCCGTGTTCTCGGTGCTCAAAGAGCGCAACCTGGGCCTGAAGGGCGACATTGACCCCCTGCTGGAATTCGAGTCCGGGGGCAACGACCCGATGGCGGTGTTTCTGACGGTGGGGATTCTGGAACTCATGGCGCACCCGGGCCAGGGGGTCCTGAGCATCGCGCCGCTGTTTCTCAAGGAGATGGTGCTGGGCGCGCTGCTGGGTCTGGCGCTGGGCCGGGCGGCCCTCTGGCTGCTCAACCGCGTGCAGTTGCAGTTTGAAGGGTTGTACTCGGTCCTGATGCTGGCGCTGGCCCTGATTATCTTTGCCGGCACCGCCGTGGTGGGCGGCAGCGGCTTTCTGGCCATTTACATCGCGGGCGTGCTGCTGGGCAACGCCGACTTTATCCACAAGCGCTCCCTGATCGGCTTTCACGACGGCCTGTCGTGGCTGATGCAGGTGGGCATGTTCCTCACGCTGGGGCTGCTGGTCAATCCCCACGAACTGCTGCCCACGGCGGGGCTGGCCCTGGCCTGTTCCTTGATGCTGGTGTTTGTGGCGCGGCCGGTCAGCGTGTACCTCTCGCTGGCGAACGCCCGCATGCCACTGAACGAGAAAAGCATGGTGGCCTGGGTGGGCCTGCGCGGCGCAGTGCCTATCGTGCTCGCCACCTTTCCGCTGGTGGCCGGCATTCCGGAGGCGCGCACCCTCTTTAACATCGTCTTTTTTATCGTGCTCACCAGCGTGCTGCTGCAGGGCACCACCCTGACCCTGGTGGCCCGCTGGCTGCACGTCCGCGAGGAGATTCCGGCGCAGGCCACCTACCCCATCACCTACACCCCCACCGGCCACAACAAGAACGAGATGGTGGAGGTGGAAGTCATGCGCGGCAGCCTCGCGGACGGCGGCCGAATCGTGGACCTGCACCTGCCCCCCGAAGCCCTGGTGATTCTGGTGCACCGCGCCGGCGAATTCCTGATTCCAAAGGGGGCCACCCAGCTCCTGGCCGGCGACAGCGTGCTGGTCCTGGCCGGCGACGCCGAACTGCGCGAAGTGCGCCGGGTGCTGGGCGAGGGGCGGCCCAGTCCAGGGGTGGGGGGCTGAGGGAAGGTTGAGAGGTCGAGGTGTCGAGAAGTCGAGGTGTCGAGAACAGACGAGGCCGGGATGACCCATCCGCCATCCGCTGTCCTCCCTCCCAGCGCCCCCACCCACTTCCCCTCTCGACCCCTGACCCCTCGACGTCTCGACCCATGAATCTCCCGCCCCCTTCCATCAACCCTCCACCATCACCCATCCCCCCCACCCCACGTCTGCCCTGCAAAGACACGCCGCCCGGCCAGCACACCCCGCAGTGTTACCGTGACCCTATGACCAGCACCGCTGCACCCACCCAGGCCCGCGACACGGCCGTCTTTGACCTGATCGCCCAGGAAGCCGAGCGCCAGCGCGTGGGGCTGGAACTCATCGCCTCGGAGAACTTCACCTCGGCGGCCGTGCGCGAAGCCCAGGGCTCGCTGCTGACCAACAAGTACGCCGAAGGGTACCCCGGCAAGCGCTGGTACGGCGGCTGCGAGGTCGTGGATCAGGTCGAGCAGCTCGCCATTGACCGCGTCAAGGAACTGTTCGGCGCCGCGTGGGCCAACGTGCAGCCGCACTCGGGCAGCAGCGCCAACCTCGCGGTGTACAACGCCCTGATTGAGCCCGGCAGCACCGTGCTGGGCATGGACCTCTCGCACGGCGGGCACCTGACGCACGGCAACCCGGTGAACTTCTCGGGCCTGCGCTACAAAATCGTGGGCTACAAGGTGAACCCCGAAACCGAGCGGATTGATATGGAGGAAGTGCGCCGCCTGGCCCACGAGCACCAGCCCAAGATGATCATTGCGGGCGCCAGCGCCTACAGCCGCACCATTGATTTCGCGGCCTTCCGCGCGGTGGCCGACGAGGTGGGCGCCATTCTGTTTGCCGACATCGCCCACATTGCGGGCCTGATCGCCGCCGGGGTGCACCCCAACGCGCTGCCCCACGCGCATGTGGTGGCCAGCACCACCCATAAGACCCTGCGGGGTCCACGCGGCGGCATCATTCTGAGCAACGACCCCGAACTGGGCGCCAAGATTGACCGCGCCGTGTTCCCCGGCTACCAGGGCGGCCCGCTGGAACATGTGATCGCCGCCAAGGCCGTGGCCTTTGGCGAGGCGCTGCAGCCCGAATTCAAAACCTACGCCGCGCAGATCATCAGGAACGCGCAGGCGCTGGCCGCCGCCTTTCAGGCGCTGGGTTACCGCGTGGTGTCGGGCGGCACCGACAACCACCTGCTGGTGCTGGACCTGCGCCCCCAGGGCTTGAACGGCACCAAGGCCACCAAGCGCCTGGACGCCAACCACATCACCATTTCCAAGTCCACCCTGCCCTACGACACCGAAAAAATCCTGCACGGCGGCGGCATCCGCATTGGCACGCCGGCCGTCACCACGCGCGGCATGGTCGAGAGCGACATGCCCACCATCGCCGGCCTGATTGACCGCGCCCTGAAAGGCGAGGACGTGAAGGCTGAGGTCCACGCCTTCGCTGGGCGCTTTCCGTTGCCCTGAAGGCGCCTCCCGGAATCACCCCAGAGGGGGGCCGCGTGGCCCCCTTTTCCCTTTTGTGAGGTTTTCCTCATTGGGTGTGTCATAGTAGAGCTATCTCATGACCACGGCCGACGCTTCCGGGACCTTCGCTGAGCTGACCTTGCGGCTCACGCGGTTGGGGCTCACGGCCCCCGACCTGGGCAGCGCCATGCAGCCGGTGCTGGACGCGCTGCTGCTTCACACGGGCGCGCACGGGGCCGGGTATTACCAGTGGTGGGCCCCGGACAACCTGTACCGGGTGCGCGCCGAAAGTGGGGTGCAGCCGCTGGGCCGCTGGCGTCAGGGGCTGTCGCCGCAACTGCCCCTGGTACGGGCGCTGGCCCAGGCGCAGGAGCCGCTCTTTATCGCGGATATCCGCACGCACCCGGCCGCGCGCACCTTCGCGGTGCCGGGCCTGCGCTCGCTGAGTGCGGCCCCCGTGCATGACCCCGGGGGCCGCTTGATCGGCACACTGCTGCTGCTGGGGCTCTCGCCGCAGGCGTGGTCAGCGGCCGAGCAGGCGCTGGTGCGCAGCGTGACCGGCCTGATGGCCCTGCTGGCCGCCCGCCTGGACGCCGAGGAACGCGAGCGCCACGCCCACGAAAGTGCCCTGCGCGCCCTGGGCCTGTGCCTGGAAGCCCGCAGCGCCGAAACCCACGGCCACACCGACCGGGTGACCCGGCTGGCCACGCAGCTGGGCCAGGCCCTGAACCTCAGTGAGGGGGACCTGTGCGCCCTGCGCTGGGGGGCGTACCTGCACGACATTGGCAAGCTGAGCCTGCCCGACGAGATTCTGCACTGCCCCGGCCCCCTCACCGACGGCATGCGCGAGCGGATGCGCCGCCATGTGGACGAGGGGGTGAATCTGGCCCAGCAGCTGCCCTTCCTGCCGGACGAGGCCCTGAATGTGGTGGCGGCCCACCACGAACGCTGGGACGGCACCGGCTATCCCCGGGGGGTGTGCGGCGAGGCCATTCCCCTGACCGCGCGCATTTTTGCGGTGTGCGACGTGTTCGACGCCCTGACCAGCAACCGCACCTACAAGGCCGCCTGGAGCGCCGACGAGGCCCTGAGCTTTATCCAGGCGGCCAGCGGCACCCATTTTGACCCCCGGGTGGTGCGCGCCCTGACCGGCGTGCTGGGCCGGGCCCAGGCGTAACGGCAGACCGCCGCCTGCATCACAGACGGGTCACCCGGCGCGCCTATACTCGCCCTCATGAGACGCGCCGCCTTCCTGCTGCTGGGCCTGCTGGCCACCTCTGCCGCCGCGCAGCGCACGGTGAACATTGGCCTGGGCTACAACCCGGACGTGCAGTTCACGCCCTTTTACGTGGCCGACAAGCTGGGCTATTTCGGTGCCGAGGGCCTGAAGGTCAACTACCAGCACGGCTACGTGTCGCAACTGCTGCCCCTGCTGCTGCAGGGCAAGCTGGACTTTGTGGTGGGCGACCCCGAAGACGCCATCTTCGCGCGCAACCAGGGCGCCGACGTGCGCTACGTGATGACCATGTACCAGAAAAACCCGGTCACGGTCTTTAGCCTCAGGCCCCTGAATACGGTGCAGGACCTGAAGGGCCTCACGGTGGGCCTGCCCGGCCCTTTTGGCAGCTCCTACCACGCCATTCAGGCGCTGCTGGACAGCGCCGGGCTGCAAGAAGGCAAGGACGTGCGCCTGAGCAGCATCGGCTTTACGCAGGTGGACGCCGTGCGCGCCGGGCGGGTGGACGCCGCCGTGGGTTACGCCAACAACGACGTGCTGCAACTGGCCCGCACCAGCGGCAAGCGCGTGTATACCCTGGATGTCACGGGCGCCTACCCGATGGTGGGCGTGGGCCTGATTGGCACAGGCAAGAGCCTCTCGGGCGATCTGGCCAAGAAGGTGGTGCGCGCCGCGCAGCGCGGCCTGAAATTTACGGTGGCCGACCCCGCACGCGCCTTCAAGCTGGCCCAGCCGGTGTTTGGCAGCAGTGGCAGCCTGGACGTGCTGCGCGCCAGCGTGCCCCTGATGACCGGCCCCTACGCCCAGGCGAACGGCCTGGGGGCCATGAACCCGGCCGCGTGGACCAAGGCAGTGGCCGCACTGGTCAAGCAGGGCAAACTGCCCGCCAATGCCAAGGCCACGGACTATTACACCAACGCCTACATCAGCAAAACGCTGAAGTAAGCCAGCTTCCAACGCCTTCCTCTCCCCCTTTCCGAAAGGTCCTGACTGAAGGCGCTTGCAGCGTGGCGCAGCGAAGGGGAAACACCGGCGGCTGTCCACCTCCCAGACAGCATCTGCAGACAACCCGCAGCCTTTGACCGCGCCTGATCTGGGCGCGGTTTTGTCGTGGAAACCCTGCCCTTTTGCATCTGCCACCCCCGCTAGGCGTGATGGCCTAGCGCCGCAGATCTTCGTGACAGGCGCCGCATTTGCCTGCTACGCTGCGTTCATCACCGAAAGGAGGTGTTGCCTATGACCGATATCACTGACACCAAGACCGCTGCCCACCGAGTCTTCGTCCCTGCCAACAGGAGTGATTTTGTTTCACCAACACGGGCCACCTCTGCCTTCGGGCGCACCCAAGCCTTGTAACCCCCCGGGGCGCCCATGAGCGCCCAACGACAGCCCCAGTGGAGCGCCCAGGACGATGTCTGGGACGACACTGACGATCTGACCGACGAGCCGCAGGAGCGCATCCGGCGACCCCGCAAAAAGCCCACGGGCCGCCGCGCGCTGGCCGACCTGACCGCCGAGGGCGAGGGTGAGCAGGACGATGTCATTCGCCGCCTGAAAGACCTGGGCCACATCACCGAAGTGGTGGCCGAACTGAAAAGCGGCAAGGAAGCCACGGCGTACGTGGCGCGCGGCCCCAAAGGCAGCGTTCTGCTGAAGCTTTACCGCGACTTAGAAGCCCGCTCATTCAAGAACGACAGTGTGTACCGCGCCGGACAGGTGATTCTGGACGCGCGCGCCAAGCGGGCCATGGAAGGCCGCACCCGCAAGGGCCTCGCCATGCTGCAAGAGGGCTGGGTGAACGCCGAGTACGCCCACCTGTGGCACCTGTGGGCAGCAGGCTTGCCCGTGCCCGAACCCCTGGTGGGCCCCCATCCCTTCGAGTACGCCCAGACCACCCCCGCCGTCCTGATGCGCCTGATTGGCACCGAAGACCAGATTGCCCCGCGCCTGAGTGACGCCGCCCTGAGCCCCGAGCAGGCCCAGCGCGCCTGGGACCAGAGCGTGCGCGGCATGGCCGATCTGCTGCGGCTGGGCTACGCCCACGGCGACTACAGCACCTACAACCTTCTCTGGTGGGAGGACACCGTGATCATCATTGATTTTCCCCAGCTCACCACGCGCCAGAACCCCCATTTTCACGACCTGCTGGCCAGGGACGCCCAGAGCCTCGTGACCAGCTTCCGCAAGCACGGCGTCCACGCCGACACCCAGAGCACCCTGCGCGAGGTGCAGCGCCGCGCCCTGGGCCCGGCCCCGGCCCCCCGCCTGCTGCTGCCGTGAAGGCCGCGCGCCCCCGCCCACTTCCTTTCGTGAAGTGGGTTTTTTGTGCCCTGCAGACCCATGTTTCATACTGCCCGCATGGCCCGTCCCCTGAGATTCTTGCTGGTGCTGCTGCCATTTCTGCTGGGCAGCAGCGCCGCCCGCCGCGCCCAACCGGAGCGCCGTGACCGCTGAGCCCCTTCCTGCCGCCGCGCGCCCCTGGCGCTCCGTGTTGTATGTGCCGGGCGACAAGCCCCGCGCCATAGAAAAAGCCCGCGCCCTGGGCGCCGACGCGGTGATTCTGGACCTGGAAGACGCGGTGGCCCCCGAGCACAAGGCCGGGGCCCGCGAGCAGGCGCGCGCCGCCCTGGCCCAGCCCTGGCCGGTGCCGGTGTTGCTGCGCCTGAATGCCCCGGGCACCCCCTGGCACGGGGATGATCTGGCGCTGGCCGCGCACCCGGCGCTGGCCGGGGTGGTGCTGCCCAAGGTCGAGGCGCCGCCCACCCTGGCCGGGCCGAAGCCGCTGTGGGCCATGATCGAAACGCCGCTGGGGGTGCTTGGGGCCCCTGCCATTGCCGCCGCGCCGGGGGTGGCGGGCCTGATCGCCGGGGCCAACGACCTGGCCCACGCCCTGCGCACCCGCCCCCACGCGGGCCGGGAGCCGCTCCTCCATGCCCTGAGCGCTGTGGTCCTGGCCACCCGCGCCTATGGCAAGGTGCCGCTGGACGCCGTGTACAACGATGTGCGCGACCCCGAAGGTTTGGCGCGGGAATGTGCGCAGGGCCGCGCCCTGGGCTTTGCGGGCAAGACCGTGATTCACCCCGGCCAGATTGAGGCCGCCAACGCCGCCTATGGCGTGAGCGAGGCCGAAACCGAGCGCGCCCGCGCCCTGCTGGCGGCCTGGAACGAGGCCCGCGCCGCCGGGCAGAGTGTGGCGACCTTCCAGGGCGCCCTGGTGGAACAGATGCATGTGGACGAGGCCCAGGAGACGCTGGCCCTGTGGGCCGCGCAGCAGGGCTGAGTGCGACAGCACTGCTCTAGAGCAGGTGCCATAAAGATGATGTTGGATCTCGACCCTCGCCCCTCGTGGGACTCGAAGAGCGGCGCCGCAGCGAGGGGTGAGGGGGGGCTTTTCTCAACCGCTCTAGTCCTCCCGGCGCTGCGGCACCACCGCCCCCTCGCCGCGCTGGCGCCACTCCTCAAAGGCGCTGTGGGCTTCCTCGCTCAGTTCGGTGCGCGCCAGCTCATCCGGGCCCACGGTCCAGCCGCGCCGGTTGGCGTCTTCTGGAAGGCCGCTGAAGGTGTAGCGGCCCGGGGGCAGCGGACGCGAGGGGCGGGCAGTCACCAGATAGGGGTAGTACTCCTGCTCAAAGCGCCGCTGCAGGCGGGCCTCGCGGCCGTGGTCCACGCCCGAGATGCCCATGAACAGGAACACCGGGCCCAGGTCCACATACGGCCACAGCCGCCGCCGCCGGACAGTCACGTCGCGCAGCGTCAGGGCTTCGGGGGCCGGCAGCTTGCCCAGAGGGGTCATGGGTCTTGTCTACCCCTGGCGGAGGCGGACAATCCAGCCCCGGCCTATGCTCGCCCTATGAACGCGGCGCGAATTCTCCGGCCACCAGGGGCAAGCTCCTGACGGCCTGCGCGCTGTCCTTGGCCCCCGAGACGAGTGCTCGGGGGCGTTTTCTTTGGGGGGCCACATGGAAGCAGTTGCTTTGCCGAAAGACCTGACCGCCAGCGACGTGCTGCGCCTTGCCCTGACCGGCAAGGTGTACGGCGCGGCCCACCAGACCCCGCTGAGCGAGGCCCCGCGCCTCAGCGCCCGCACGGGCGCCCGCGTGCTGCTCAAGCGCGAAGACCAGCAGCCCATCTTTTCTTTCAAATTGCGCGGCGCCTACAACAAGATGGCGCAGCTCTCGGCCGCCGAGCGGGGGCGCGGCGTGATCTGCGCCTCGGCGGGCAACCACGCGCAGGGGGTGGCCTACGCCGCGCAGCAACTGGGCCTGCGGGCCGTGATCGTGATGCCCGCCACCACCCCCGAGATCAAGGTGGCCGCCTGCCGCGCCCGGGGCGCCGAGGTGGTGCTGTTCGGGGACTCGTTCAGCGACGCCGAGACCCACGCCTACGCCTTGCAGGCTGCCGGGGGCCTGACGTTTGTGCACCCCTACGACGATCCCCTGGTGCTGGCCGGGCAGGGCACCGTGGCCCTGGAACTGCTGCGTCAACTGGACACAGAGGGGCCGATGACCGTGTTCGTGCCGGTGGGCGGCGGCGGCCTGATTGCGGGGGTGGCCGGCGTGCTGGCCGCCCTGCGCCCGGATATCCGGGTGGTGGGTGTGGAGCCCGAAGACAGCGACGCCATGTACCAGTCGGTGCAGGCGGGCGAGCGGGTGCGCCTCCCCGAGGTGGGCATTTTTGTGGATGGAGTGGCGGTCAAGCAGGTGGGGGCCTACACCTTTGAACTGGCGCGGCGCCACGTGCACGACTGGGTGCGCGTGACCACCGACGAGGTCTGCGCCGCCATCAAGGACGTGTTCGACGACACCCGCGCCGTGATGGAACCGGCGGGCGCGCTGGCGGTGGCCGGGCTCAAGCGCTACGCCGCGCAGCGCGGCCTGCAGGGGCAGACGCTGGTGGCCCTGACCTGCGGCGCCAACGTGAACTTTGACCGCCTGCGCCACGTGGCCGAGCGCGCCGAAATCGGCGAGCAGCGCGAGGCCATCTTCGCCGTGACCATTCCCGAGCGGCCCGGCGCCTTCCGCGCGTTTATCGAGGTGGTGGGCAAGCGGGCCATCACCGAGTTCAATTACCGCTACGCCCCGCGCGCCCAGGCCCAGATTTTCGTGGGGGTGCAGTTGAGTGGCGCACACGAGCGCGCGGCCCTGCGCGCCGAGTTAGAAGCGCGCGGCTACCCGGTGCTGGACCTGACCGGCGACGAACTCGCCAAGGTGCATGTACGCCACATGGTGGGCGGGCGGGCGCCCGAGGCGGCCTTTGAGCGGGTGTATTCGTTCACCTTCCCCGAGCGCCCCGGCGCCCTGCTGGACTTTCTGACCCAGTTGCATGGCCGCTGGAACATCAGCCTCTTTCATTACCGCAACCACGGCAGCGCCCACGGACGGGTGCTGGCGGGCTTGCAGGTGCCCCCAGACGACGAGGCCGCGTTTGAGGCCTTCCTGGCCGGCGTGGGCTACCCGGCGAGCGACATGACCCACAACCCCGCCTACCGCCTCTTCCTGACCTGATCGCTTCGCTGCCCTGAGCCCCCGCCTGTCTAAACGCCCAGTCACATATGAAGGGGTGCTGCGGCCCCACTCACCCCCGCCGGGGCCCGGCATGGCGAGATAAACCCCATGACAGAGACACGCACAACGCAGACCGTGGGCCTGAGTGGCGCGTGGCAGGGCGAGGCCACCGACCCCCAGCGCACCTTTCAGGGTGAAGTGGTCACGTCCAGTCTGGAAGCGCTTCCGGTGGGGACCAGCGTGGAGGTGGCCTTTCAGAGCAGTGGCCGCCGCGTCACGGGGCCCGGCGAACACGGCAGCTATGTGCTGAGCGCCGGGGCACAGCACTGGACCGTGGCCCGCTTCACCCAGCACCCCAGCGCCACCGGCCAGAGCCGCGACGACCGTCTGCCCTCGGGCGACTGGGTGGCGGAACTGGTGGCCCACTGACGGGCGGCGCAGCACTCCCCGCCCGCCTTCACCCTGGGGCGAGAATTTGGCCTTGCGCCTGGTGGCGGGCTGTGCCTACGCTGAGCCATGCCCACCCCGCGCCTGCTGGACATGCCGCCCACCGACCTCCGCGTGCAGGCCCTGATGAACGCCCAGCAGCGCGAACTGCGCGAGCTGTACCAGGACACCGACGAGCGCACCGAGCCCTTTGACCCCCTGACCCTCAGCGGTGAAGGCTGCGTGCTGCTGGCCGCCGAGGAGAACGGCGACCTGCTGGCCTGCGGCGCCCTGAAACGCTGGGATGAGGCTTCAGCCGAGGTCAAGCGCATGTACACCGTGCCTGCCGCGCGGGGCCGGGGGGTGGGGCGGGCGCTCCTGAACGAATTGATTGCCCGGGGCCGCGCCGCCGGGTACGCCCGGCTGGTGCTGGAAACCGGCGACCAGCAGGCCGCCGCGCTGGCCCTGTACGAACGCGCGGGCTTTCGCCGCATTCCCAACTTTGGCTACTACGAGGGCATAGACAACAGCCTGTGCTACGAGCTGCCGCTGCGGGAAGCCTAGGCACCATCTGCCCGGCCCCACCACCGGGCGCAGGGTAGGCTGGGGCCATGAAACCCCTGGGGGCCGGGGCGCTGCTGGGCGGCGCGGCAGGCGTGCTGTATGGCCTGGGCGTGTATCTGTGGCTACATGTGCTGGACGGCAGCGACGGTGGCGCCGGGGTGATGGTGGCGTCTTACCTGTTTCTGGTGCCGTTCGTGCTGGGGCTGCTGTCGGTGACCATCACCCTGCGCCTCACCCCGCCCCGCCCGCCGGCCCCGGTGCCCGACCCATTTGGCGACCCGCCACCGCCGCGCCCCTCGCCGTTGGGCGAAGCGATAGGGGTGGCGGCGCTGACCACCACCGTCTTTCTGGTGACGGCGCTGGTGGTGGGCTTCGAGGGCGTGCTGTGCGCCTTTATTGCCGCCCCGGTGATGTACGTGATGGCGGCGCTGGGGGCAGGCGCGGCGTTCCTGGCGCAGCGCTGGTGGGGGCGGGGCCGCGCGGGCGCACTGCTGCTGACCGCCGCCTTGCCAGCCGTGCTGGGCCCGCTGGAGCAGCGCCTTACCCCGCCCAGCGTGTACCGCACCGTCACCAACAGCGTGCTGGTAAAGGCGCCCCCGGAAGCCGTCTGGGCGCAGATTCGCAGCGTGCCGCGTATTCAGGACCGCGAAATTCAGACGGGCTGGGCCCACCTTGCTGGCCTGCCCCGCCCCCGCGAGGCGGTGCTGACGGGAACGGGTGTGGGGGCAGCGCGCCTCGCCACCTTTGACGGCGGCCTGAGCTTTCTGGAAACGGTGACCGACTGGCAGGAGGGGCGGCTGCTGTCGTTCCGCATCCAGGCCCGCGACCCCGGCGGCCTGGACCCCCATGTGCGGGTGGGCGGCCGGTTCTTCGACGTCCTGAGCGGCACCTACCGCCTGGAGGAGGTGGAGCCAGGCGTCACCCTCCTCCACCTGAGCAGCACCCAGCGCCTGAGCACGCCTTTTAACGGCTACGCCGCCTACTTTACGCAGGCCATCATGCACGACCTGCAACGCACCATCCTGGACGTGGTCCGCGACCGCGCTGAAGCCGAGGCCCGGTTGGATTGACAAGGAATTCCATTTCGCCCCCTTCGAACAGGCACAACCACGCTGACCACGCCCAAATTACCTCCTGCATGGTTCGGGCCGTTTTAGAGCGGTTGACAAAAGAACCCCTCACCCCTCGCTGCGCGAGGCCCTCTCCCACGAGGGGAGAGGGTCAAGAACCAACATCTTCTTGATGTCAACTGCTCTAAAGCGAGGTCAGGAGGCCATGAGAGTGAGGGCATCTGGGACGCCATGCCCGCTCACCCCCCTCCCAACCTCTCGCAGTGCGAGCTGTCCCAGTCCCCCGCAAGGGGGGAGGGGCAAAAGCAGCCTGTCTGCCAAGCCACCCGAGGCAGACGGCTCAAATCGTCTGAACCACTACCACCCCAGCTTCTGTCTTTTGAAAAGTAGAACCTTCTGGGCCGCACCAAGATGGCCTGCCCCTCTACCGCCCGGGTCCAGACGAAGCCGTCGTGCGCGAAGCGCGCGGGCATACGGCGATGGGCGGAGCAAGGCGACGGCGTACAACGCGGGGCGAAGGAAGGCCGCCCCGAACCGTCAGTCAACGTTGCCCAGTGCCAACGCCTGCTCCCCCTGCCCCTCTGGGGTAGGGGGCTGGGGGGTGGGGCAATGCCAGCAAACCAACGCCCCACCGCCCCAACTCCATTCACAAAACCATAGCCCCCCACACTGGACTCAAGTTTCGCTTTCGCCTATACTACCCCGAGGTTGTTATGCCTATAGCAGAAATCATCAGTGTGGGAACAGAACTGCTGTTCGGCGAAATCGTCGACAGCAACGCGGCGTTCCTGGCCAGAGAACTGGCCGGGCGCGGCGTGACCCTGCACCGCAAAACTGTGCTGGGCGACAACCTGCACCGCCTCACCGACGCCATTCACACCGCCCTGGGCCGCGCCGACCTGCTGCTGCTGGGCGGCGGCCTGGGCCCCACCGACGATGACCTGACGCGCGAGGCGGTGGCCGCCGCGCTGCAGGAAACCCCCACAGAAGATCCCGAACTCCTGGCGTGGCTGCGCGGCCTGTACGAGTCGCGCGGGCGCACCATGCCCGAGATCAACCGCAAGCAGGCGTGGCTGATTCCCTCGGCCCAGGCCCTGCCCAACCCGGTGGGGACGGCGCCGGGCTGGTTTGTTCGCACCCTCTGGCAGGGGCAGGAGCGCCTGATCGTGGCCCTGCCCGGCCCCCCGCGCGAGATGCAGAAGATGTGGCGCGAACAGGTGCTGCCCCGCCTGCCGCTGCCCAGCGCCACGTTGCTGCACACCACCATTCACACCCAGGGCATTGGCGAAAGCAACATCGCCGAACTGCTGGGCGACCTGACCCGGCAGGCCAACCCCAGCGTGGCCACCTACGCCCGCCGCACCGGCGTGGACGTGCGCGTGGCGGCCAGCGCCCCCAGCGAAGCCGAAGCCCAGGCCCTGCTGCACCCCGCGCGCGAGCAGGTGCGCGCGGCCCTGAAAAAGTGGACCTGGGGCGAGGACGACCAGACCTTACCGGGCGCCGTGCAAGCGGCCCTGGGCGGGCGCACGCTGGGCGTCATTGAGGCTGGCAGCGGCGGTGTGCTGTGTACCCTGCTGGCCGATCAGGCGGGCTTTCTGGACGCCGCCGTGACCCAGGACCACCGCCGCCTGATCACCCTGGGCCTGACCCCGGTCACCCTGCAGGACCAGGGGCTGTACAGCGAGCAGGCCGCGCGCGAACTGGCGGCCGGCGCCCGCGAGCACCTGGGCGCGCAGGTGGGGCTGGCGGTGGTGGCCTGCACCCACGGCGAGGGCGCCGGGCAGACCCACGCTGCGCTGGACACCGGCGAGGGCGACGTGCGGACCCTCAGCCTCAACTGGCCCGGCGACGCGGCGCAGGTGCGGGACCGCGCGGCCGTCTCGGCGCTGGGGCTTGCCCTGCGGGGCCTGCGGCCCGGAGGATGGTCGGCGTGAAGGTCAAACCTGCCCCCCGCCGCCCCGCCCCGCCCAAGGGGTCGTCTCCGGCCGAGCCCCATACCCCCAGCACCCTGCGCCTGTTCTACGCCCTGAAGGTGCCCGCCACGCTGGCGCCCCCCCTGCAGGAGGCCCAGGGCAAGCTGCGCGGCAACTGGCGCCCCGTGCCCGCCGAGCAGTTTCATGTGACCCTGGCCTACCTGCCCGCCGTGCCGCCCGCCCGCGTGGACGACCTTAAGCGCCTGGGGGCCCAGCTGACCCAGGACCTGCCCCCACTGCACCTGAAGCTGCGCGGCACCGGCTACTTTCCCAACGAAGGCAGCCCCCGCGTGTGGTTCGTGAAGGTGGAGGGCGAGGGCCTGAACGAACTGGCCGCCGCCCTGCGCGCTGGCCTGCAGGCGCTGGGCGTGGACACCGACGACTTGCCCTTCAAGGCGCATGTCACCCTGGCGCGCAAGAAGGGCCCGGCGCCGCGCGTGCCGCCCCTGCTGTTCTCGCAGGGTTGGCAGGCGCCGCAGGTCACGCTCTACCGCTCCATCCTGCGCAAGACCGGCCCCATTCACGAAACCGTCAGTACCTTCCGCCTGCGCGGCGCACCGGCGCCCGCGTCCGAATCCGCCCCCACTTCACCTGAACCCCGTGCCCAGGAGACCCTATGAGCAAAGACAAAGAGCTGAACACCGCCGCCCCCGCCGACGCCAAAGAACGCGCCAAGGCCATCGAAACGGCCATGAGCCAGATTGAAAAGGCGTTTGGCAAGGGCTCCATCATGAAGCTGGGCGCCGAGAGCAAGCTCGACGTGCAGGCGGTGAGCACCGGCAGCCTGTCGCTGGACCTCGCGCTGGGCGTGGGCGGCGTGCCCAAGGGCCGCATCACCGAAATCTACGGCCCGGAGTCCGGCGGCAAGACCACGCTGGCCCTGAGCATCGTGGCCCAGTCGCAGAAAGCCGGCGGCACCTGCGCCTTCATTGACGCCGAGCACGCCCTGGACCCGGTGTACGCTCGCAGCCTGGGCGTGAACACCGACGAACTGCTGGTCTCACAGCCCGACAACGGCGAGCAGGCGCTGGAAATCATGGAGCTGCTGGTGCGCTCGGGCGCCATTGACGTGGTGGTGGTGGACTCGGTGGCCGCCCTGACCCCCCGCGCGGAAATTGAGGGCGAGATGGGCGACTCTCTGCCCGGCCTGCAAGCCCGCCTGATGAGCCAGGCGCTGCGCAAGCTGACCGCGATTCTCTCCAAGACGGGCACCGCCGCCATTTTCATCAACCAGGTGCGCGAGAAGATCGGCGTGATGTACGGCAACCCCGAGACGACGACGGGGGGCCGGGCGCTGAAGTTCTACGCCTCGGTGCGTCTGGACGTGCGCAAGATCGGCCAGCCCATCAAGGTGGGCAACGACGCCGTGGCGAACACGGTCAAGGTCAAGACGGTGAAGAACAAGGTGGCCCCGCCCTTCAAGGAAGTCGAACTGACCCTGATGTACGGCAAGGGCTTTGACCAGCTGAGCGACCTCGTGACGCTGGCCAGCGACATGGACATCATCAAGAAGGCCGGCTCGTTCTACTCGTACGGCGACGAACGCATCGGCCAGGGCAAGGAAAAGGCCATTGCCTACATCGCCGAGCGCCCCGAGATGGAAGCCGAGATCCGCACCCGCGTGCTGGGCGCCATCAAGGACGGCCGCGATCCGCTGGCCGCCGTGCCCAGCGTGGCGGAATAAGCGCAGAGCCTGTCAAGAGCGCCGGGGTTATGAAGCCGCCGGCGCTTCTTGTGTGGCCTCATCGCTGCAGCGCAAGCGCCCGGAACGATGGCGTCCGGGCAGCGCGGCAGTCATGACCAAACCAGTCATGACTCCGGTGGCCGTTCTTTGCCGCCCATCCCAATGGCGATGCCTGTCCCCATGCCGATGCTCGTGCCCATATTGACTGCACCGTCGCCTCCGGACTTTTTCTTTCTAGAAAACAGGCAGAATGTATAGACGCGCCGCTCAAGGGCATAATTTTGTCAGCCTCTTCGGCGACACAGGGGCACTGAATCATAGGGGCCTCAAAAGGGGCGGGCTTGCCCCCTCCCCCATTTCGCCTACAGCGCGCTGCACCTTTCGGCGGATGCCCGGCATAGCCCGCCCCGCGCACACTGAACCCACGCAAAGGGCCGGGGTTTCCGCACGGGAGACATCGACAACCCGGCTCCAAGCAAGCGCCCCCGCCCGAGTGAAGGCGGGGGCACTTTGTTGGTGGTCGAGTGGAGTTAGCGGCGCAGCAGCGCCCAGGCGCCGGGCAGCAGCAGGGCGGCCAGCAGCAGTTTCAGGGTGTCGCCCAGCAGAAAGGGGGTCAGGCCAGCGGTGAGCAGCGTCTGTCCCTCCAGGCCGGTGATCGCGCCCAGGACGGGCAGGCCGAACAGGTAGATCACCACGTTGCCCGCTAGCATGGCAAGGCAGGTGCCCAGGAACTTGCGGTCCAGCGCGAAGCGTTCCACCAGAAAGCCCACCAGCGCGGCGGCGAAGGGAAAGCCGATCAGGTAGCCCAGACTGGCGCGCAGGCCCGTACCGGCTGGGTTCAGCACGCCGCTGCCGCCACCGGCATAAATGGGCAGCCCTGCGGCGCCCGCCGCCACATACAGCAGCAGCGCGGCCAGGGCCCGCTTCCAGCCCAGGGCGGCGCCCACCAGCAGCACGCCCAGCGTCTGCAGGGTCAGGGGCACCGGCTGCAGGGGAATGGAGCCCTGGGCCAGCACGGCAACGAAGGCCGCACCGCCCACGATCAGGGCGAGGTCACGGGCGCGGCTGTGGGCCGGCAGCAGGGTGCGGGACAGAGTGGGGTGCAGCACAGTCATGGGAATCTCCTTGGGGTGAGGGACGAAAGGGAAACGGTCAGGGGGAAGCGGCGCCCAGCATGCCGATCAACTGCACGTCGCCGGCGCTGACGGTGTGCAGGCCCTCTGGGGTCTGCACCAGCAGGCTGCCGCGTGCGTCCAGATCGGTGGCAAGGCCCTCCAGGGGGCCGGCCGGGGTCTGCACCCGCACCGGGCGCCCCAGGGTGAGGCTGGCGGCCCGCCACGCCGAGAGCACCTCCTCGGGCGTGCCCGAGAGCCAGGTGTGCAGTTCGCGCAGCACGGCCCCCAGGACGCCCGCGCGGGTCACCTCGGGGACAAATTCGCGCAGGTGGGCCGCGCCGTCCGGGGCCGCCGAAACGTTCAGGCCAATGCCCAGCACCGCCCGCCGGGCTTCCTCGCCTCGCAGGTCGGCTTCCAGCAGAATGCCGGCCAGTTTGCGGCCATCCGGGGCCAGCAGGTCGTTGGGCCATTTCAGGCCGCCCACGCCCGCCGCGCGTGCTACCGCCACGCCGGCCACCAGGGGCAACAGCGCCAGTTCCGGCAGGGTCAGTGGGGCACCCCCCGGCCCCTGGCGCAGCAGCACCGAGAACGCCAGCGTGCCGTGCGTGGTGGCCCAGGCGCGGCCCCGGCGGCCCCGGCCCTGAGTCTGGCGTTCGGCCACCACGGCGGCGCCGTGTGGGGCGGGCGCGTGGGGGTCGTCGGCCCAGGCGCGCACCTCGTCCTGGGTGCTGCCCACCGTGCCCAGATAGCGCAGCTGGGCGCCAATAGGCGTGGGCCGCACCACGAACTGCGGCGCGGGGGTCTCGGCGCTCAGGGCGTAGCCAGCGCGGCCAATCTGCACCGGCACCCCGGCGTCCTGCAGGCGGCGGGCCAGGGTGTTCACGGTCACGCGGCCCACCCCCAGGCGGGCGCCCAGGGCGTCGCCGGTCTGGGGCTCTTGGGTCAGCAGGGGCAGGAGGCGGTCGGGCATGGCCGTTCAGGGTTTTACGCGCCCCGCTGAACGAAAGCAATGAACCGGGTGCAGAGTTGTGGGCGCGGGGCAGGAGGCAGAGCGGTTCGAGGGCTTCCCAGGGCGGCCGGAGCGGAGGTCATAGGGCGGCGCACAGGGCCGTGCACAGAGCTGGCAAGTCAACCCTACCCCCTCTGCCAGCGGCCATCCTGAAGCGGTCATTGGCCCGTCAGAACGCGTTTGGTAAACTGGACCCATGACGATGGTGCGCCAGACCAAACAGCGCCTGGCCGTTCTGGAGGTGCTGCGTGAAGCGCGGTCACACCCCGACGCCGCCTGGATTCATGCCCAGGTGCGCCAGCAACTGCCCAGCGTGAGCCTGGGCACCGTGTACCGCACCCTGGACGCCCTGGTGCGTGACGGCGTGGTGGTCACCCTGGAACGCGCCGGGCAGGCCACCCGCTACGATTACAAGCACGAAGGCCGCACCCACCCCCACGCGGTGTGCCGCACCTGCGGCGCCATTTTCGACCTGGATGCGGGCGACGTGCCAGTCCTTCCGGCCTCGGCCCTGCCCCCGGGATTCCAGGTGACCGACGTGCGCCTGGAATTCATGGGCCTGTGCCCCGGCTGCCAGAGCGCCTGAGCGCGGCCCTGCGCTGCGCGGGACGCGCGGCCTGGGAGCGCGGCGCTACGCTGCGCCCATGAGCGCGCCGCCCCCTGCCCCGCCCAGCGAACCGCCGGCCTTTCCCACCTACCGCCTGCAGACCTTCCTGCCGGCCTTCGCGCTGGGCTGGGGGCTGGGCGCGGCGCTGACCCTGGCTGTGCGCGCCCTGGGCACCGGCCTGCTGACGGGCCCCTGCGAGGGCCGCACGCTGCTGGCCCTGCTGCCCGCGCTGCTGCTGGGCCCCGGGGGGCTCGCGCTGACCGCGGCCAACTGGCGCCGCCCGACCCGGGCCGCGCTGGGGCTGGGGTTGGTGGTGGCTTCACTGCTGCCGGCCCTGTTCGTGGGGGCGCAGGATATTGCCGGCCTTCGCCGCAGCGGCTGTGCGGGCGGCTACGTGGTGCTCTCTGGCGTGAACGCGGGACAGCCGGGCGAGAGCATCAGCGCGCTGAGCCTGCCGGCCGGGCAGTCGCGCACCCTAAGCGGCCGGATCGGCGGCTTTACCGTTCAGAGCCATCCGCAGCCGTTCACCTTGCAGGGCGCCAGCCCGGTGACGGGTATCCGGGTGACCGTGCCCGCCACCCCTGTGCGGGCGGGCGAAGCCTTCGCGCTCAAGGTGGAGGTGGCGCCGAACACGCCCGTCAATTCCTACACCGTGGGCGTGCGCGCCGTGACCCAGCAACAGGGCCGCGCCATAGAGGCCAGCGGCACCCTGGAATTGAATGTGCGCCCGGCAGCGCCCTGACAGCGGTCATCCGTTTCGCCCTGGGGATGAAGGCACCCCCTCAACTCCACTCCAACCACTGTCTGTCGCGGTCAATCGCTCTGCTCCGCAGCTTTGCAAGTCCACTCGCCCCACATGACCTGAAAGTGAACCCTTCAGGTCATGTGCTTTCCGCTCTGAGGGCCACGAACTGCCACCTCAAATGTAAGCCGCTCTGTAGTTGAAGCTGACCCGCAGGATAACTATGAAGTTGCTCACATTGGACGTGTAAGGGGAGAAGCCAGACGTGGCGTTGCCGTGTGGGCACCCAGGAGGGGTTGCGATGTCCGAGCATGATCTCGACCGCCCGCTTTCCGACGACACTGCAGGAACCGAGCAGGACCTGACGGCCGCCGAGCAGCGGCGCGATTTCCTGCGCCGCGCCGGCCTGATGACCGGGGCCGCCGTGGTGGGCGGCGCGCTGGGGCAGGGCGCCCTGGCCCAGCCGGTGATGAAAGCCGCGCCTATTCTGCTGGACAAGGCGGCCGTGCAGACGCGCCTCAATGGCCTGGGCAGCATTCAGGCCCAGTCGCAGCGCCTTGCCGAAAGCGCCATGTTGCTGCGCGGCCTGGAAATCGTGCGCACCTTCAACCCTGACGCCGCAGCCAGCTTCGACCTGAGCTTCGGCCTGCGGTGGTAGGGCACGAACCCGCGTCGTTCATCCTCAAGGCCACGGCCCGCTGCAACCTGAACTGCCCCTACTGCTACATGTTCAACCTGCGCGACCGCTCGTTCGCCGGCCGGCCGCCGGTCATGCCCCGCGAGGTGGTGGTGGCGGCGGCGGGGCGCATTGCCGCGCAGGTGCGGCGCCTGGGGCGCACGAAGGCCAGCGTCACCTTTCACGGCGGCGAACCGCTGCTGGCCGGGCCGGCGTGGTTCCGCGACGCTGTGGCGGCCCTGCGGGGCGCGGCGCCCGAGGTGGCCTTCGAGTTCACGGTGCAGAGCAACGGGGTGCTGCTGACCGGGGAGTGGCTGGACCTGTTTGCCGACCTGGGGGTGGTGGTGGCCCTCAGCGTGGACGGCCTGCCCGAGGTGCACAACCGCACCCGGGTGGACCACGCCGGGCGCGGCACCTACGAGGCCACCCGGCGCGCCCTTGAGCGCCTGAACGCCCACCCAGCGCGTGAACAGCTGTTCGGCGGCGTGCTGTGCGTGATTGACCCGTCGGTGTCGGGGGCGGCCACTTACCACCATCTGCGCGCGCTGGGCGTGGACCGCATGGATTTCCTGCTGCCGCTGGACCACAACTGGGACGCCCCGCCGCCCCGGCCCGGCGCCTACGCCGAGTACCTGCTGCCCATCTTTGACGCGTGGTGGGCCGAGAACAACCCGCAGGTGCTGGTGCGGATGCTGTTTGACATCATGAAGCTGCTGGTGGGCGCGCGGCAGCACATTGATTCGCTGGGCGGCGCGCCGGTGAACATCGCCGTGGTGGAAACCGACGGCAGCCTGGAGCCGCTCGACGCCCTGCGTGCCTGCCGCGACGGCCTGACCCTGACGGGCCTGAACGTGCTGCGCCACGACCTGTGGGCGCTGCAGGACACGCCGGTGTACCAAGCGGCGGTGGCCGGACAGCAGGGGCTGGACGCGATCATGTGCGGCGGCTGCGCGCTGCGCGAGGTCTGCGGCGGCGGCTACCTGCCCAACCGTTACAGCGCTGAGCGCGGCTTTGCCAACCCCAGCGTGTACTGCCTGGACCTGCAGCGCGTCATCCTGCATGTGGCGCAGCACATTGACCGGGCGCTGCCGCCCGCCCCCGCTGCTGGGGCGCCCCCCGTGGCCTGGGCTTAGTGGGGGGGCAGGGACCCGCCCCCACGCCCCTGTCTGATACGCTCGGACCGTGAACGTCGCGGAACTGTCCAGTATCGCCCTCCAGACGTTCCTGACCATGTTGGTCGTGATGGACCCGGTGGGGCTGGCCCCCATTTTTATCGGGCTGGCGGGCAATCGCCCCAGCTTCGAGCGGCGCCGGGTGGCCGTGAAGGCCTGTGTGGTGGCGGGCATCATCATCCTGGCCTTTGGGCTGTTCGGGCGGGCGCTGCTGGAACACCTGGGCATCAGCCTCAGCTCCTTTCGCATTGCCGGGGGCGTGCTGCTGTTTCTGATCGCGCTGGACATGGTCTTTGCGCGCCCCAGCGGCAGCAAGGAAACCGCCGAGGAAGAGCAGGAGGCCCACGAACGCCAGGACATCAGTGTGTTTCCGCTGGCGATTCCATTGATTGCCGGCCCCGGCACGCTGGCCAGCATCATGATTCTGGCCGCCGACGCCCACGGCTCGCCGCTGCTGCTCTCGGCGGTGTTTCTGGTCACCGCCGGCGTGCTGCTGCTGTGTTACCTCGCCCTGCGCCTTTCCGGACAGATTGCCCGCGTGATCGGCCTGACCGGCGTGCACGTGGTCACGCGTGTGCTGGGCGTGCTGCTGGGCGCCCTGGCGGTGCAGTACGTGGCCGACGGCACCCTGGAGCTGCTGCGCGGCGGTCTGAAAACCGGCGGCGTGCTGCCTGGGCTGGGCTAGGGCGGGCGCGCTAGGCCATTGCCCCCACCGCCCTTAAGGGCCAACTAAGCGTCTGTGCGCAACATTTGCCTGAACAGGCCGCTTTAGAATGCCGGGCATGATCTCCAGAAAGGACGTGCAGCCCGAGCCCCGCCGACCCACCGTAGCGGCTGACCTGAACGCGCCCCGCGTGCTGGTCCTGAACGCGTCCTATGAACCGCTGCATGTCACGAGTGCCAAGCGGGCCATCACGCTGGTGCAGTACGGCGTGGCGGAAATTCTGGAGAACAGCGCCGATGTCGTGCGCTCGCCCAGCACAGTGATGCCGGTGCCCAGCGTGATTCGCCTGCGGCGCTACGTGCGCCGCCCCCGCGTGCATCCGGTGCCGTTTAACCGGCGCAACGTGCTGCGGCGCGACACCTTTACCTGCCAGTACTGCGGCTCGGCCGAGGAACTCACCCTGGACCATGTGCTGCCCCGCTCGCGCGGCGGGCGCCACACCTGGGACAACGTGGTGACCGCCTGCCGCACCTGCAACCAGCGCAAGGGCAACCGCACCCCCGAAGAGGCCGCCATGCCCCTGCGCACCCGCCCCCGGGCGCCCAGCTTCGGGGTGTATGCCCACGGGCAGTTTGCCCACTGGCAGCCGCAGTGGAGCCGGTATCTGGGGGGGTGAAGGGGCGCGGGCTATGGGCCATGAGCCATGGGGCAGATGCTGGCCACGTGGCTCTTGTCTTTGGGGCTGGATTGAGGTGGCATTCCATCCTCACGGTCCAGACCTCATGGCCCATGGCTCAAAGCCCCTGGCCCCTCTCCCCTCTACACTGCGGCCATGAACCGCGAGCGGGCTTACGCCCTGATGGTCCAGCACACGCCGTCCCTGTCGCTGCAGCGGCACATGCTGAATGTGGAAGCCGCCATGCGCGCCTATGCCCGCCACTGGGGCGAAGACGAGGAGCTGTATGCGGTGACTGGCCTGCTGCACGACTTTGACTATGAAGCCCACCCCGAGGAGCACCCGGCCTGGGGCGTGGCCTACCTGCGCGCGCACACCGACACCCCGCCCGAGGTGCTAGACGCCATCATGGGCCACGCGGCCTACACCGGCACGCCCCGGAACACCCGGCTGGCCAAGACCCTCTATGCGGTGGATGAGTTGACCGGACTGGTGCAGGCCGCCGCCCTGATCCGCCCGGACAGGGACGTGCGCGGCGTAGAGCTGTCCAGCCTGAAAAAGCGCTTTAAAAACCGCGCCTTCGCCGCCGGGGTCAACCGTGAGGAGGTGGAGCAGGGTGCCCAGGAGCTGGGCGTGCCGCTGGACGAGCACATGGCGCGGGTGCTTCAGGCCATGCAGGCGGCCAATTCATAAGATCACCTGAGCATGGGGTCAAGATCAGCTTTGGGCGGCGTTGCGTAAGAGCACTCACAATGCAGGGGTCAAAAGGCCCGGCCACCGTTGCACCTGCCGGCTGCGGCCCACCAAGGAGATCCCCATGAACAAGACCCTGCTGACCCTGGCCCTGCTGTTTGCCGCCCCCACCGCCCTGGCCGCCGCGCCCCAGCCCAACCTGATTCAGGTGCAGGACACGAACACCGACTCCACCGACGGCGCCGCTGAGAAGGCCGGCGAAGCCGTGGACAACGCCGCAGCAGCCACGGGTGAAGCGGTGAACAACGCGGCCCAGGCCACCGGCGAAGCCGTGAACGACGCGGCCCAGGCGACGGGTGAAGCTGTGAACAACGCGGCCCAGGCGACCGGCGAGGCCGTGAACAACGCCGCCCAGGCCACCGGCGAAGCGGTGAACAACGCAGGCGAAGCCGTGAACAACGCCGTGGACCCCAACGGCGACGGCGTAGTGGACACCAACAATGACGGCGTGGCCGACACGCGCCAGTTCCCCTGGGGACTGCTGGGCCTGCTGGGTCTGGCGGGCCTGCTGGGGCGCAACCGCCACACGACCACCACCACGACCTACACCACCGGCACCACGACCGGTCAGCCCACCGACCGCCGCTAAGCAGCAAACAGAAGGGGACCCCGGCGCCTGCTGGTGCCGGGGTCCTCTGCATGGGTGCTCATACGGACTGCCGTCCATTTCCGTAACATCCAGGAAAGAACTGGATGTTCCTCTCCTGCGGAGCCTTCCAGGTCCAATTCCCGGAAATCCGTCCTTTTTCCCTCTCCCTCCGGTCGAAAAAATTCCGTCAGGGATGACGGAATTTTTCGGGAGCCGTATCAGCCCTTGGTCAGAATCCGCACGCTCAGAATCTGGTCGGCCACGGCGCCCTCGATGGGGGTTTCCTGGCCGGTGCTGGTGTCGCTGGTGCGCGTCAGCTTGGGCAGCACGTCGTCGCCCGTGACCACCTTGCCGAAGATGGTGTGTTTGCCGTTCAGGCCCTCGGTGGGCCCGAAGGTGATGAAAAACTGGCTGCCGTTGGTGGCGGGGCCGCTGTTGGCCATCGCTAGAATGCCGGCGGCGTCGAAGGTGAGGCGGGTGCGGAATTCGTCGGCAAACTGGTAGCCGGGGCCGCCGGTGCCCCACTCGGTCTTCTTGGCGTCGTCCACGCTCTTGGGGTCGCCGGACTGCGCCATAAAGCCGTCAATCACGCGGTGAAAGCGAATGCCGTCAAAGTAGTGGTTGCGTGCCAGGAACACGAAATTGTTGACCGTCACCGGGGTTTCTTGCTCGTACAGGTCAGCCAGAATCTGGCCCCGGTTGGTGTCAATCAGGGCGTAGTAGTCCTTGCCGTCTTGCAGGCTCATGGCGGGCTCGGCTTTGAATTCACGCACGGGCGTCTTGCTCAGTTCGGGCACGGCCGTGTAGCCGGCCGGCACCGGGCCGGGGGTGGTGACGGCCTGGGCCGCAGGCTTGCTGTCTGCGGTGTCCGTCTTGCCGGGCTCGGCCGCCGTGCTGGGCTCGGTGGTCGTTTCCGTCTTCGTTTCGGTGGTCGTGGTCTCGGCCTTGTCCTTGGACTGGCAGGCGGTCAGGGCAAGCAGGGCGGTCAGGATCAGCGCGGCGTGTTTCATGGTCTGCCCCCAGTGTAACGGCCCCTGGCACCCGGCCGGCGTCCACCTGAAGATGCAGATGCTCTAGACTGCGCAGTTGATGATTGTGACCATTGACGGCGTGGCCGCCAGCGGCAAATCCAGCGTTTCGGCCGGGGTGGCCCAGGCGCTGGGGGTGCCCTATGTCAGCAGCGGGCTGCTGTACCGCGCCGTGACCCTGCTGGGGCTGGAAGCGGGCGCCGACCTGGGCCGCGCCCAGGCGGTCCTGGCCTGCCTGAACCCGGCGCCGCGCCTGGAACCGCTGGCCAGCGGCAACCGCGTGTGGCAGGGCGAGCGCGACCTGACCCCGGACCTGCACTCCAGCCGGGTGGACCGGGGCGTGAGCGTGGTGGCCGCCCTGCCCGAGGTGCGCGCCTGGGTGGACGCCCAGCTGCGCACCCTGCCCGCCCCCCTGGTGGCCGAGGGGCGGGACATGGGCACCAACGTCTTTCCCCACGCGCAGGCCAAGTTCTACCTGACGGCCAGCCCCCGGGTGCGCGCCCAGCGCCGCGCCGCCGAGCGCCCCGAGGAAGTGGACACCATCGAAGCGGCCCTGGTTGAGCGCGACCGCCTGGACACCATGCAAAGTGCCCCCGCGCCAGACGCCCACGTGATTGACACGGGTGCCCTGAGCCTGCAAGGCGTGATTGACGCGGTGCTGGCCCGGCTGCCCTGAAGGTGAGGGGCACCCACACGCCTCATGGCTCGGGCCGCTAGGGTAAACCCCATGCGCGCCGCTGCCCTGCTTGTTCTGCCCCTAAGCCTGCTGACCCTCACCGCCTGCCGGCCCCAGAATGTTCGCCCGCCGGAGGCCTACCCCCTGAGCGGTTCTGTCGCCGGGGACTGGGGCCAGAACCCCCACCTGCGGCTGGCCCTGGTAGGCACGGGACTGCCGGTGGCGGTCACGAACACCAGCACCATTGACCAGAACATCGTCTCGACTGGCGTGAACACCTGGGCGTTTGGCTTTGACCTGCCCACCATTCCCTCCGTGGCGGGGGTGTATCAGGTGGTCGTGTTTGACGACAGCAACAACAACGCCCGCTTTGATGTCGGCGAGAGCTTTGCCCGCAACCGGCAGTGGCTGGTGTTCAGCCCCGTGGACGCCAACTTAGACGCCATCTCCATTCCCGAGTACCTGGGGGGCGCCGAGGTGCTGCCCGCCATGTCGGTCAAGCGCGGCTGGAACCTGTACGACAAAGCGCAGCCTCTGAGCGGCGCCAACCCCAGCCCCTTCCTGAAGCTGAGTACCTACGTGCTGAGCCGTTAAGACCCGCCCAAGACCAACCGTTGGCCGCCGCGCAATGTGCAGCGGCCCGCTTCTTTAGCCTCTGGGCATGACCCCGCCCGCCACCCATTCGGAGCCGCCATGCGGCGCCTGATCCTGGGCGCGCTGCTGGCGCTGGGCCTGGGGGCTGGGTACGTGGCGTTGACACAGCCCGAAGAGCTGAGGCAACAAGACCAGGCGGCGCCCCCACCCCAGGTGGCAGACCAGGCGAGCCCGCCCCCCCGCGCCACGCCGGATGAGGCCGCCCTGCGCGCCGCCGCTGCCGCGCAGCCCATCAGCATTCCGGCGCTGCGGGCGCGCACCTACCCGGGCAGCGCCCTCACGGTGCGGCGCACGCTCGCCCCCGGCGTGAACTACACGCGGCAGGTGGTGAGCTACCAGTCCGAGGGGCTGCGGATCTATGCCCTGCTGACCGTGCCGCGCGGCACCCCGCCCCCGGGCGGCTGGCCGGCCATCGTGTTCAACCACGGCTACATTCCGCCTGACAAGTACCGCACCACCGAGCGCTACGTGGCCTACCAGGACGCCTTTGCGCGCGCAGGCTTCGTGACCCTGAAAAGCGACTACCGGGGCCACGGCGACAGCGAGGGCGAAGCCAGAGGTGGCTACACCGACCCTGGCTACACCGTGGACGTGCTGAACGCCGCCGCCAGCCTGAAAAAGGACCCGCGCGTGAACCGGCGGCGCCTGGGCCTGTGGGGCCATTCGATGGGCGGGCAACTCTCTTTGCGGGCCCTGCTGGTGGACCGTGACCTCAAGGCCGCCTCGCTGTGGGCGGGCGTGGTGGCGGGCTACGACATTCTGAACACCGACTGGAACCCGCCGGGGGGCCAGCGGCGCACCCTGGGCAGCCCGAGCCGCCGCTACCTGCGCCTGCTCAGTCCGAATGCCTACCTGAAGGAATTAGAGGGCCGCCCCCTGCAGCTGCACCACGGCACCGCCGACAAGGACGTGCCCTACAGCTTTCAGCAGGCGCTGGCGGATGACCTGCGCGCGGCAGGCCAGCCTGTGGAGGCTTACCGCTACGAGGGCGACAACCACAACCTCAGCGGCAATCTGGGGCTGGCCCTGCGGCGCAGCGTGGCCTTTTTCAAGCGCCACCTGTAGAGGCTAGTGCGCTCCGCGCCACGCTTTGTCCAGCAGGGACAGGGCCTCGCGGGGCCGAGTGAGAAAAGCGTGCAGCGTCAGGCCCAGCGCCACCAGTCCCAGCAGTGGGTGAGGGCCCAGAAGGGCAGCGGCCACCAGCAGGCCGCCGAGGGGATGCCATAGAACGCGCCAGCAGCGGCGCAAGATGGCGGCGGACCGCTGGGGCCGCCGACTGACGGTCCACCGCTCGCCAAGCTGCACCCCCACCAGCGCCAGCAGCAGCAAGCCGGGCAGTAGGCCGAAGGCGGTATGGGCCGACATGCTGCTGGGCAATCCCGGCAGCCCGAACAGCAACCAGACCGACAGCCCCAGCCACAGGGCCACCCCAGCGACCCAGCGCCCGAACGGTTCCCGGTGCAGCTGGTCCGGGTCGGCCAGCAGCCTCTTCAGATCGCCATCGCGTTCCATCCAGGCGAGGTCTGCCCGCGTGAAATGGGTGTGCGCCAGCGCGGCAATCACGGTGGCGGGCTCGCCCAGTTCATGCAGCGCCGTCTGCGCGGGCTCTGGGTCGCCCAGCTGGGTCAGGGCGTCCACCGCCTGCTCATGGTGGGCACTGAATTCGGCACGCAGGCGCCACGCCGTATCGCCCGGGAAGGGGGCCGTGACCTGGGTGAGCCAGTGGTCAAAAGGGGTCTGGGCCGCCATGTCCTCCCCTCCTCAGCGGGCCCCGGAGAGGGCCTTGGGCAACAGGGCCCAGAGGGTTCGCCAGTCGTGCCGCGCCACCAGCCAGAAGCCCACCCCAGCGCCCAGCAAGCCAGCCCAGCGCGTCGCTTCCCCATCCAGGGTGAGCACCTGAAAGGCGCCGATCACGGCGGGCACCATGCACAGGCGCAGCAGCCCCAGCAGCACGCGGGCACTGCGGGCTGGAAAGCGGGGCGGCACCCACCTTTCCAGAATGGCGGAGGCCAGGACCACCGCACCCAGGGCCCCATACAGCCCCCAGGTGATCGGCCGTTCCAGCCACTGCAGCAGGAGTGGCCACGCCAGGACGATGGCGGCGCCCAGGGCCATAGAAAGCGGAGAGGTGCGCTTCAGATGGGCAAACCGGCAGGCCAGCAGGACTTCTTCTTCTGCCCCGGTGTAGTGCTGGCGTTCCAGGGCGCGGCGCACCTCGCGCACGCTGCCCAGGTCGCGCAGCGCGGTCTCGGTAGGAGTCGGGTCGCCCTGGTCGGCCAGGGCTTCGGCGGCGTCCAGGACGTGGGCCTGCAGTTCGCCGCGCAACCGGGCGGCAGTCTCAGCTGGAAAGGGTGCAGTCACGGCGGCCAGATAGTCGGTGAGGGGCTGGGGCGTGTGGGTCATACGCGCACACCTTTCAGGGCCAGGGTGCGGCGAAGTTTCTGCGCGCTGTGCTGGGCCGCGATCAGCCCCGTAAGGAACAAACCTCCCCAAAGACACAGCGAAACACTTTCCAGGAGGCCCAGCGGAAGGTTGCTCAGAGCCGGCAGCACGATCTGAAAGAGCATCATTCCACACAAGCCCATGTTGGCCCGCATCTGTCGGCGCTGTTCTGGGCGCCAGTAGTGGGTCCAGGCCGCTGTGAGCGCCAGCAGGCCCAGCCCTGCGGCCACCCCACCCAGTGTCGGCAGATGCGGGTCACCTGTCCAGGCCCCCCAAAACAGCAGCCCCACCGCCAGCACGCCCAGCATCACAAGGCTCAGCAACCAGCCGTCCACCCGGTCACGGCCCAAGACGTCCAGTTCGGCCGCCGACACGTAGAGCCGACCCAGCGCCTTCCGGGTGGTGGCCGGCGGACCCAGCAGGGCCGTGATGTCGTCGCCCTCTCCCAGCCCGGCCTCCTGCAGGTGGGCCAACGTCTCAGTCTGAACGCGCATGACCACAGCCCTGGGCAGGCCACGGGTGGCTTCGTGCAGCCACTGTTCGGGCGTCATGCGGACACCGCCGGCTGTTCCAGGGCTAAGGTGCGGCGGAGTCTGCGCACTTCCTCGAACAACGTGGCCCCCCAGAGAATCCACAGCAGCGGCAGGAGGCGCACGAAGGCGTTTGGCGCCGTGCCGGTCTGCCCAGCCTCCACCATCCAGTTCACCCACAGGCTAAAGTTCACGGCCCAGAGGCCCCCATGTCCAGTCACCAGCGTCCGAAGTTCAGGTGCCAGCCGACGGGCCCAGAGCGTCAATCCACTCAGCACCAGACCACCCGCTCCCACCCCGGTCAAAGACGGGCCCACCTGATCGTTCCCGCCCGCCCAGAGCAGCAACAGCAGGGCGCTGTGACACCCCAGGATCCAGAAGCCGACCTGCTGCCCCTTCGGTTCGCGCAAACCCTTCAAGGCCGCCGCGCTCAAATAGAGACGCGCTAGAGCTCGCTGCGCCCCCTCCGGCTCACCCAGCAACCCTTCTACATCTTCACTCTCGTCCAAGCCTGCGTCCTGCACATGGGCGGTGTATTCGGCGCGCACCCGCGCCTGCACACCCGGCGTCAGGCCCGCCGTGGCTGCGGCCAACCACGCCTCCAGCCTCACGACTGCCCCCCCAGCACCGCCTGCACGGCGCTCACCTGCTGCTGCCACGCCTTGCGGCTGCGGGCCAGCACGCGGCGCCCGCTTTCGGTCAGGCGGTATTCGCGGCGCAGGCGCCCCCCCACCTCGTGTTCCTCGCTTTCAATCAGGCCCTCGGCTTCCAGGGCGTGCAGGGCGGGGTAGAGGGTGCCTTCACGGGCGGTTAGCAACCCCTCGCTGCGGCCCTTGATCGCCTGGGCGATGGCGTAGCCGTGTTCTGGCTGCCGGTCCAGCACCGCCAGGATCAGCATGCGCAGCTGCTCGCGGGTGTTCATGGCCGTAGCATACCTCTGGGTTAGATGTATCTCAAGCCGAGGTATCGGGCAGGTTGTGGACCCGCCGGGCGTTGGCGTCGGTGGCGCGTTCCAGTTCGGCCGGGTCCAGGCCGCGCAGGGCCGCGATGAACTCCAGGGTGTAGCGCACGTACCCGGGACGGTTGGGCTTGCCGCGCTTGGGAACCGGGGCCAGGAAGGGCGCGTCGGTTTCCAGCAGCAGGCGCGAGAGGGGCACCTCGCGGGCCGCCGCGTGGATCTCGGGGGCGTTCTTGTAGGTGGTGTTGCCCGCAAACCCAAAGTACGTGTGCTCGCCCCGGTCCAGGCCAAAGCGCAGCAGCCCCGCGTGCCCGCTGAAACAGTGGAGGATGACCGGCACCCCCGGCCACGCGCGCAGCACGTCTATTACGCCCTGGTGGGCGCGGTCCTGCCCGGCCTTGTCGCGGGTGTGGATCACCAGCGGCTTGCCCGTGCGCGCGGCGAGGTCCAGCTGCCACTCGAAGGCCGCACGCTGGGCGGCGCGCTGCGTATCGTCCCAGTAGTCGTCCAGGCCGCTTTCGCCAATGCCCACCACGCGCGGGTGGGCGCTGAGGGCTTCCAGTTCGGCGCGTGCCTCGGGGCTGTCCTGGGCGGCGTCGGTGGGGTGCAGGCCCACGGTGGCGTAAACATCGGGGAATTGCTCGGCCAGGGCAATGGCATTGCGGGCGTGTTCAGGGCTGGCGCCAATGCAGACCAGGGCGGTCAGACCCAGTTCGCCGCGCGCGCTGGCGGGGTCCTCCAGGTAATCGAGGTGGGTGTGCGTGTCAATCATGCCCCGCAGGCTAAGGGCCTTACCCCTCCCCCTCCAACTGTTTGGAGGGTCGCCGGACAGGGGCGACTGCCGGTGCAAGGCTCTTTCTTCGCTTCTCGCGTTGCCCGGGTCAAGTCCAGCAGTGAGGTCCTGATTGCCGGGGTCGCCCGTCCCATCCTGTCCCCACCACTCTCATGAGAGGACCGCGCTAAAGTGCGGGCCGTGCAGAAAACTGGCCTCTACGCCCTGGCGGGCATCACCCTCTTTGCGCTGGTCTTTGCGTTTGTGCCCACCGGGCGCCGCGACGCGGGGACCGGCGTGACCCTTAGCGGGGTGGAACTGCGCCTGTACCCCTCACGCGATCCGGACGCCGTGTGGAGCTTCCGGGCCGCCAAGGTGGACAGCGATCCCCTGCAAAACCGCACGCGCCTGACGGGCCTGTCGGGGGGCCAGCGTGTGGTCAAGGAGAAGGACGCCAGAGGCCGCTACACCGGCCGCATGACCCTGGACGCCCGGCTGACCACCCCAGACCTGACGATTGACGGCCAGGACAACATGACCACCCGTCAGGCCCGCATCACCCTGGTAAAGGAATGTGCGGATATCGATCTGACCGGGAACGAACAGACTCTGGTGCGGATTGAGGGGGGCCGGGGCTTTTATGCGCCGGTGGCCAAGGTGCGCTCTCCCTTCCTCAACGGCGACTACCAGAAGCTACAGATGGGCTTTGATTTCAACATTGAAGACGTGGACAACGACAACTCTGTCACTTATTCCGACCTCGACACCACCGAGCGCTGCGTCAACGGCCAGCGCGTGAAAGCCTGAAAGGAGTTTCCATGAAAAAGACTGCCTCCCTCCTGACCCTGCTGGCCGTGACTGCCCCCGTGCTGGCCCAGAGCGGCGACGCCGCCAAGCGCCTGATCACCATTCAGGGTGGCCCGCGCGGCGACGTGCGCAATGGACCTTTGACCTTCACCGGCAGCCCCGTGAAGGCGAAGGTGAGCACGCTGAACATCGAAGCCTCGCAGGCTGTCCTGGCCGCCCCCAAGGGCACGCCGCTGATTGAAGCCAAGGGCAAGCGCACCGCCACCTTTACCGGCAACGTGAAGGTGACCCGTGGCCGCCTCACCGCCACCGGCAACGGCCTGAACTACGACGAGAGCACCGGCCAGGGCGTGCTGGACGGCAACGCCAGCGCCACCTTCGTGCCGGAGAAGAAGGAAGACGGCGACACCGTGACCATCAAGGCGCCCAAGATGAGCCTGGACGTGGACAACAACGTGTCCACCAGCACCGGCGGCGTGACCCTGTCCACCGGCACCCAGAGCGGCAAGGCCGACAAGCTGGTGTTCGACGAGGACCGCGAGGTGGCCCAGCTGACCGGCACCCCCAGCCTCACCCGCGCGGCCAAGGGCAACCAGAAGGAACTGGTAATCACCGGCCAGGAAGTGCGCGCGCTGACCAAAACCAAGACCCTGTACGTGCGCGGCGGCGTGAAACTGGTGCAGGGCACCACCACCACCACCGGCGACGCCGTGTACTACGACGACAAGAAGAACGTGGCCTACGTGGTGGGCAACGCGGTGAGCGTGGACAGCAAGAGCAAGGCCACGGTGAAGGCCCCCGCCAGCGGTTACCTGGAACAGCGCACCGACCTGGCCCGCGTGCGCGCGCTGAACTCGGCGTACAAGATCCCCACCGAACAGTTCAAGCTGACTGGCGAGAAGTAACTTCAGTCGCTCCCCTGCCCTCCCGGCTCCTCCGTGCCGGGGGGATTTTTGCGGTATGGACATGGCCAGAAGGCGGCGCCGACACGCAAAGTCTCATGCAGGGAGCCGCTAGACTGCGCGCAATGAGCAAAGCGGGCTGGACATGGACAGGGCGGGCCACGCTGGCCCTGCTGCTGGGGCTGGGGGCAGGCATGGTGTGGGCGCAGCAGGCGCCGGGCACGCCGCCGCCCGCCACCCAGTCCACCCCACAAGTGCCCCCGGAAGACTTGGCGCCGCAGGAGCCAGGAGCAGAGCAGTCCAGCACAGAGCTGGTGCGCCGCAGTGAAAAGGACGGCAAGGAGCGGCGCATCCTCATTGTCAAAACCGGGACCCGGGATGACACCGGGGTGTTCACGTTCTGCCAGCCCACCGAGAGCGACCCCGAAGACGCTCCCACCCTGGCCGTGTTCAGCGAGACGGACGTAGGCGGAGTGCGCATCACCATTGACAAGAATGTCATTCAGGTGCCCCTGGCGCTGGTCACGCAGTTGCCGCCCAAAGGGGACGAGGAAGGCAGCGACGGCCGGGTGGAAGCCAGCGCCGGCACCGCCCGCTTTCTGGACGAAGCCCCGCCCGGCAAGACTGACCGCCTAAGCCGCTGCGGCGTGGAGACCAGCCCCAAACCCGCTCCCAACACGGTGCTGGTGACCCAGGGCCGCACCGAACTGAAAGGACAGAAACTGGTGTACGACAGCACCGACGGCATTGCCCGTATTGACGGGCCCATCACCTTTCAGCGCCGCAGCGACAAGGACGCCCTGAGCGGCCAGAGCGAACGCATTGAGGTCAGCGTGGACGAGGAGAAAACCACGCTGGTGGGCAACGTGGTGCTGAATTCTGAAGGTGGGCGCATCAGCAAGGCCGCGCGGGTGGAGTACGACGACACGCGCAACGTGGCCCGCCTGTACGGCACCCCAGAGCAGCCCGCCGAGAGCGTCAAGGGCCAGGACGTGCTGCGCGCCGGCACCATCCTGTACGACCTGGACCGCAACGAGGTGCGCGCCGTGAAGGCCGAGGGCGGCACCATTACGGGCGAGTTTGTGGACGCTGAACCCGCCCCGGGGACGGCCGCGCCAGCCCCAGTGACCCCGCCCGGCACTGGCCGTTAGAAGCACCCAAGTAGAGAGCCCGGCCCAGAACGGGGGCCGGGCTCTCCCCTACCCCTCCAGGGACGCCCCTGCCTCGCGCAGAATGTCGGCGCTGCGCCCCAGGGCGGCGCGTTCTTCTTCGGTCAGGGCGGGCACAATCGTGTCCAGCACGCCAGCGCGGCCCAGCACGCGCGGCAGGCTGAGGCTGGTGCCGAATTCAGGGGTGGGCGCGCTGACGGTCAGCACGGCGCGGCGGTCATCCAGAATGCGCTCGGCAATGCGGGCCAGCGCCGCGCCAATGCCGTAATAGGTGGCGCGCTTGCCCGCAATGATCTGCCCGGCGGCGCCGCGCGTGTCTGCCTCAATCTGCGTGCGAATTTCTGGGGTCCAGGGCAGGCCGCGCGCCGCCATGAAGTCGGCCACGGGCAGCCCGGCCACAGTGGCGGTGCTCCAGGCCACGACGGCGCTGTCGCCGTGCTCGCCCAGCACGTAGCCGTGCACATGGGTGGGGTCCACACCCGCGCGCTCGGCCACCAGATGCCGGAAGCGGGCGCTGTCGAGCACCGTGCCCGAGCCGATCACCGGCTGCCCGGGGGCCAGTTCGGCGCTCAGGCCAGTCAGCACGTCCACCGGGTTGGTGGCGATCAGCAGCGTGGCCTCCGGCGCGGCGCGCGTCACCTGTGGAATCAGGTCGCGGAAGATGGCCGCGTTTTTCTGCAGCAGGTCCAGGCGGGATTCGCCGGGCTTCTGGTTGGCCCCGGCCGCCACGATCACCACCGCGCTGCCCTGCAGGTCGCCGGGCGCGCCACTGGTCACCCGGGCGCCGTGGCTCACCGGCGCGGCGTGGGCCACGTCCTGCGCCTCGGCGCGGGCGCGGTCCTCGTCCATATCGGTCAGCACCAGTTCGCTGCACGACCCGCGCAGGGTCAGGGCGTAGGCGGCGGTGGCGCCCACCAGCCCGGCGCCCACAATGCCCACCTTCACGCCGCGCCCCCGCGCACGGTCAGCACCGGCACGGCGCTGCGGCCCACGATCTTTTCGGCGGTGCTGCCCAGGAAAAAGTGCTCCAGCGCGCTCTGGGCGTGGGTGCCCACCACGATCAGGTCCGCGCCCCAGCGCCGGGCGCTGTCCAGCAGGCCCGTGACCGGGTCGCCCACCAGCACCGCCAGTTCCTCGCCGTCCTGCACCAGGGCCTGCAGGCGCTGGGCATCGGCCTGCTCCATGGTGTGCAGCAGCGCCGGGTCGGTCAGGGAAGGGGTCACGCCGCCCATCAGGTCCGGGGCGGCTGTCACGCGGGCGTCGGTGACGTGCACCAGCAGGCGCTGGGCGGCCGGAAAATGGCTGCGGGCCAGCCGCAGGGCCGCCTGAGAGGACGCCGAGAAATCCACGCCCACCAGAATCCGCCCAAAGCCGTCTGGGGCGCCGGGCACGGAGCTGCCGGAATGCTGGGTCATGCCTCAGACCGTACCCAATCCCGCCGCGCGGCGCCAGGAGGGTAAAGGGCAGGTAAAGCGTGCCGCACGGCCCCGCGCCCCTACACTGCCCTATGAACCTTCAGAGCTTCGGGGCGGCGCAGACGGTCACGGGCAGCATGCACCTGCTCACGCTGGGCGGGCGGCAGCTGCTGATTGACTGCGGGCTGTTTCAGGGGGGCGACGACCTAGAGGCGCGCAACCGCGAGGATTTTCCCTTTGACGTGGCCGGGCTGGACGCGGTGATCCTGACCCACGCCCACCTGGACCATGTGGGCCGCCTGCCACTGCTGGTGCAGCGCGGCTACCGGGGCCCGGTGTACTGCACCGCCCCCACCGCCGCGCTGGCCGAAACGGTGCTGCTGGACAGCGCCCGCCTGCAGGTGGACGGCTACCGCCATGACCTGCGCCGCGCCCGGCGCCAGGGCCACGCCGACGACACCGTGCTTCCGCCGCTGTACGAGGAAGCGGACGTGCACCGCGCGCTGGCCCTGCTGCGCCCCAGCCTAGACTTTGGCGACACCCAGCGCATTGCGGGCGTGCGCGTGACCCCGGAGCGCGCCGGGCACATTCTGGGCAGCGCCTACCTGCTGCTGGAGGGCAGTGAGGGTCGCCTGATCATGAGCGGCGACCTGGGCAACCGCGAAAGCGGCCTGCAGCTGGACTTCACCCCGCCCCCCCAGGCCGACGCTGTGGTGATTGAATCCACCTATGCCAACCGCACCCACCGCGCCTGGCCGGACACCCTGGCCGAATTCAGCGCGGCCCTGCGCGACAGCGTGCGCCAGGGCGGCAAGATCCTGATTCCCAGCTTTGCCATTGAGCGCACCCAGACCATCCTGCACACCCTGAAGACCCTGATGGACGCGGGCGAGGTGCCGCGCATGCCGGTGTTTCTGGATTCCCCGATGGCGGCGCGCGCCACCCACGAGTATTTCGAGTTCGGCGACGAACTAATTCCCGAGGTCCGTGACGCCCTGCAGGCCGGCGAGGACCCCTTCCGGCCGAACACCCTGCATGTGGTGAACACCAGCGCCGAATCCCAGCGCATCAACCGCTACGACGGCCCGGCGATCATTCTGGCGGGCAACGGCATGATGACGGGCGGGCGCATTCAGCACCACCTCAAACACCACCTCTGGAAGCCGGGGACCAGCCTGATTATCGTGTCCTACCAGTCGCCGGGCAGCCTGGGCGGGCGGATCGTGGCGGGCGCCGACACGGTGCGGATCATGGGCGAGGAGGTGGCGGTGCGCGCACAGGTGCACACCATCGGCGGCTTTTCCGCCCACGCCGACCAAGACGACCTGCTGGCCTTCTTACAGAGCGCGGGCCAGCCGCATGTGTGGCTGGTGCACGGCGAAGACGAGGTCATGGCAGCCTTCCTGCCGGTGCTGGCCGCCCAGGGCCTGAAGGGCGACATTGTGCCCGACCGCCAGCCGGTGGACCTGCTGGGCCCCGGGTTTCCGAACGGCACCCCCCCGGGGTTCGCGGCGCAGCCCGACACCGGCCGCGACGTGGTGGCCGGGGGCGAGTAGGCTGGAGGACCCCAGAACTGGCCCGAGCCAATACCCTTCCTGGCTCTGAGGCGAACGAAGGGAGTGTGCGAAAGAGCTAGCGGCGCGGTCGGGGCCTTCCCAATGGCCCCGGCTTGCTTCCTCGCGGCGGACAGGTGATCCGAAGTCGGGTTGAACAGGTGCGAAAATTGTTCAACCCGAGCAGAGTAGGGAGAAAAAAACGGTGGCCGGGAAAGGAGAGATCGAATCGGCGGTGTCGCGGTTCAATCCTGGATTGAACGGGCACCGTATGAGCTCACTCGCCCGCCGCGCCGCCTCCCCTCTTGCCCGAGGCCGCACACCTCCACTCCCTCTTGCCGCTAATCCGCTGGGGTTTCCTGAAGGCCGGCCAGGGGGTCGGGCTGGGCGCGCAGCAGCTGGATAAACACAGCCACGATCACCGGGTCAAACTGGTGGCCGGCCTGGGCCTGCAACTCCAGAATGGCCGCTTCAGGGGGCCACGCGGCCTTGTACACGCGGTGGCTGGTCAGGGCGTCGTAGGTGTCCACGACGCTGAACACCCGGGCCACCAGCGGAATGGCGGCGCCGGCAAGGCCGTCGGGGTAGCCGCGCCCGTCCCAGCGCTCGTGGTGGTGGCGAATCACGGCGCGCGCCAGCGGGTGCAGGGTGGCGATGCTGCGCGTCAGCCCATCGCCCACGGCCGCGTGCTCCTGCATCACCCGCCACTCGTCGGGGTCCAGAGGCCCGGGCTTCAGCAGAATGCGGTCGGGCACCGCCAGCTTGCCAATGTCGTGCAGGTAGGCGCCCTGACGCAGGCCTTCCAGTTCCTCGGGGCCCAGGCCCAGGGCCGCGCCCAGGGCCAGCGCCTGCCTCACCACCCGGCGGGTATGCCCGGCAGTCTCGAAATCCCGCAGTTCCAGGGCCAGCCCCAGGGTCAGCAGGGCGCCTTCCTGGGTGGCTTCCAGGGCCGCCAGGTGCGCGCGGCGCTCCAGCGCCTGCCCGATCAGCTCGGCGGCGCGGTCCAGCAGGGGGCGGGCGGCGTGGGGCAGGGGCCGCGCCGGGCGCCACAACAGGCCCACCTGCCCCACCACCAGCCCGTCTTGCTGCACAGGCGCGGTCATCTGGCCGTCCGGGGCCAGCACCTGGGGCGCGCCCAGCGCCGCCAGCAGGCCGGGCGAGGCGTGACCGTCAGTCACCACCGGCTGGCCGTCGATGTCCAGAAAGGCGGCCACCTCGGCGCCCAGGAAGCTGCGGCATTCGGCCAGAATGCGCCGCGCCACCTGCGCCGGGTCGGTGAGGGTGGCCGTCAGGTGCGACAGGTCGCTGAGCTTCTGAAACTCTTCGGCGCGCCGCCGCAGGGCCTCCACCCCTTCCAGGCGCTCCAGGGTCGTGGTGCCAATGGCGGCAATACCGCCCAGCAGCTGCGCGTCCAGCTCACTGAAGGGCGGGTGCGGGCGGCTGACCACTAGGGCCGCCAGGGGCTCGCCGTTGGCCCGCCACAGCGGCGCGGCCATCACGGCGGGGGCCGGCTCCTGGGCTGCCGCGCTCTGGGCCGCCGGATTCGAGGCTGGCTCCTCTGGGGGCGGCCAGCGCATCACGGTGCGGGTGGCCAGGGCCTGCCGGGCCAGGGCTTCGTCCTGGGGCCGGGGCAGCGGGGGCTGATTCTGGGCCGGGCACCACAGCGTGGCCTGGGCGGTGCCCAGCAGCGCCGCCGCCTGCTGCGCCAGCACCCCCTGCGCCTGCGCCGAGTGGGCCACCTCGCGCAGGGCCGCTGTCACGCTCAGCAGGCCTTCCAGTTCGCGGCGGCGGGCGGCTTCCTGGGCCTGGCGCCGCTGCGCGGCCAGCAGGGCGGCAATCTGGGTGGCAAAAGCCTCGGCAATATCGGCGCTGCGGGCCGAAAACGCCGCGTGGTTCTGCAGGTTGTCCAGATTCAGGTAGGCCACCACCTCGCCCCCCTGCACCACCGGCACGCAGACGTTGGCCTGAATATGGGTCAGTTCGCCGTGGGTTTCAAAGGCAGGCCGGGCGCGGGTCCATTCCTCGTTGGCCGCCGCCGCCCGCAGGCGCTGGCTGATCTCGCGGCGGGTCAGCACCCGCGCGCGGCTGACCTGGGGGGCACTGGCCGCGCCGTACCACACGTGCGCGGCGGCGGCCGGCTGGCGCACCCCCACCAGCGCGCTGGAAAAGCCCACCTGCGCCTGCAGCACGAAGCTGTCCCCCTCGCGCAGCGATAGCGACCCGCTTTCAGCCCCGGGCACAGCCGCCACGGCAGCTTCCAGCAGCGGCGCCCACACGTTCTGCTCGGGGCGGGTGTCGTGGGCCAGCAGCGCCAGGGTGGCGCGCAGCGCGCCAAAGGTCACCTCGCCCGCCAGTTCCAGCGCCCGGTCGTCGGGCGGGGCGCCGGTCAGGTTGCCCAGGCCCTGGTCGGCGCGGCGCGCGGCCTTTTCGTGCAGCATGCGCTGATCGGCCAAGCGGGCCAGGGTGCTGGGGGTGGTGGCCTCGGCGGGCGCGCGGGCCAGCCCTGCGGCGCAGCTCAGCTCGGCAAAGCCCTGGGCCTGCACGGCGCGCTCGGCGGCGCGCACGCACTCGCGCAGGGAGCCCGGGGCCGGGCCGGGCTGCAGCAGCGCGAACTCGTCGCCGCCCAGCCGGTACACGGTGGCCGCCGCGCAGTGCGCCTGCAGCGCCGCGCCCAGCGCCCGCAGCAGCGTGTCACCCGCCGCGTGGCCGTGCACGTCGTTCCAGGCCTTGAATGCGTTCACGTCCAGCAGCAGCAGCGAGACCCCGTCGCCTGGGGCCAGCTGGGCCAGGTAAGCCTCCAGATCGGCGTCGAAAGCCCGGCGGTTGCGCAGGCCCGTGACCGGGTCCTCCAGCGCCAGCCGCGCCAGGGTCTGGGTGTGCAGGTCCGCCTGGGGCGACAGGGCCGCGCTCACGTCCTGAATGGCCTGGACCCGGCGCCGCCGGTCGGTGATGTCGCGGCCCAGCCCCACCACGCCTTCCACCGCGCCGCCCTCCACTGCCCCGCCACCCTCCACCACCGGCACCGTGGTGAGCTGGTAGATGTGGGGGCCGCCCGCCCGCTGCACCTCGCGCTCGGTGACCTCGGGAACGCGGGTGGTCATCACGCGCTGTTCCAGGGCCCGCAGCTCGGCGCTGGCCTGCGGGCCAAACAGCGTCTCGTCAGTCTGGCCCAGCAGGCGTGCCGGGGCCAGCCCCAGCAGGGCACTGGCGGCCGGGTTGACCCACAGGTAGCGACCAGCGCGGTCCTTGACATACGCCGCGTCCGAGGTGTGTTCGGCCAGCGCCTGCAGCGCGGGTTCGGGGACCGCCGGCGATGCGCGGCCCAGTTCATGCACCAGCAGGGCCCCCAGGTCAGCCAGGGCCGCCCGGGTGTCGTCGTCCAGGGGCGGGCCTGGGGTAGAGGCCGCGCCGTACAGCACCGCCAGCGGCTGGCCGTCGTCCTGGCGCAGCAGCAGGCCCACGAAAAAACGCGGTTCATCTGCCCGAAGCGCCGCTGGCGGGTGCAGGGCCGGGCCGGGGTACACCAGGGGCCCCTGGTCCGGGCTCAGCCACGTTTGCAGGCACAGCCAGTCCAGCCGTGTGCGCGGCGCGGCGCCGGCCGCGTCGGCACGCGGGGCCCAGAGCGCGGCGGCCGGCACCCCCAGCAGCCGCGCACCCAGCTTCAGCAGCCGGGACACGGCGGCGTGGGCCTGGGGCGGCAGCTTGAACGCGCTGGGTTCCTGCGACATGACCCTCCAGAAAACAGTGTGTGGCGCGGCCCGCTGAGAGGCCGGGCGGCCACCCCGCCAGGGAAGGGATGGGCTGCAGCGGCGGACCAGCCTTCAGCCGTGGGGTGCTGCCAGAGTATGTGAAAACGCGGCGGTTGTGGGGGAGTGCCCGGCGCGCCCCCCCAGCGGGCGGGCCCAGGCGGTGGGGGCGGCCACCCCTGCCCTTCCCCTCATGCCCAGCCGCTAAGCTGTGGGGGCCCATGACACGCCTGTTCCTGCTGGCTCCCCTCGCCCTTCTGGCCCTCACCGCCTGCGGTTCCAAGACCATCGAAGGCGTGCAGACCTTCAAGTACAACGGCGGCGACCACCGCACCGGCTCGCTGGTCTACGCCGAAAGCCCCCCGGTGGGCGGCGCCCACAACGCCAGCTGGCAGAACTGCGGCGTGTACGACCGCCCGCTGTACAACGAATACGCGGTTCACAGCATGGAGCACGGCGCCGTGTGGCTCACCTACCGCCCCGACCTGGACCAGGCCCAGGTGGATCAGCTGAAAAAGCTGGTGGAGGGCCGCTCGTACACCCTGCTCAGCCCCTACGAGGGCCTGGACAAGCCGGTCGCCATCAGCGCCTGGGGCGCCCAGCTGAAGGTGGACAAGGCCGACGACAGCCGCCTGAAGGCCTTCCTCGACAAATACGAGCAGGGCGCCACCGCGCCGGAACGCGGCGCCTCGTGCAGCGGGGCGTACGGCGAAACGCAGTAAGGCTGTGGGCTCTGGGCCATGAGCCATGGGGCAACCCCCCAGAGCCCACGGCTCAGAGTCAGACAGGAAAGCCCCCCGGCATTGCACCGGGGGGCTTTCTCTCGCTCGCTTACGCGCCGGGTTGCGTGGCGCCCTTGCTCATGGGGACGGGCATGTTGGGCTCGTCGGTTTCGGGCTTGGGCAGCAGCAGCAGGTCCAGCACCTGGCCCACGCGCTCGAAGGTGTGAATGCGCAGGTCGCCGCGAATGCTCTCGGGCACCTCCTGCAGATGCGGCTCGTTGTCCTTGGGAATGATGACCTCGCGGATCCCGCCCTGGTGCGCAGCCAGCAGCTTTTCCTTCACGCCGCCGATGGGCAGCACGCGCCCGCGCAGGCTGATCTCGCCGGTCATCGCCACGTCCAGGCGCACCGGGCGGCCGGTCACGGCGCTGATCACAGCGGTGGCAATGGTGATCCCCGCGCTGGGGCCGTCTTTGGGGGTGGCGCCGTCGGGGAAGTGCACATGCAGGTCCAGAGTCTTGTGGAACTCGGGGTCGGCGCCGTACAGGTGGGCGTTGGCGCGCAGGTAGGCCACGGCCGCCGCCACGCTTTCCTTCATCACGTCGCCCAGGCTGCCCGTCATGTTGATCTTGCCGGTGCCGGGGGTCGCCAGGGCTTCCACCAGCAGCATGGTGCCGCCCACGCTGGTCCAGGCCAGCCCCTGGGCCACGCCCACCTGGGGCTCTTTCTCCATCTTGTCGGGGCGGTGCATGGGCACGCCCAGGTAATCGGGAATCTGCGCGGCGTCCAGCACCTTCACGCCGTCCCAGGGCTGTTCCAGCAGTTCACGGGCCGCCTTGCGCGCCAGCTTGCTGATCTGCCGGTCCAGATTGCGCACGCCGCTCTCGGCGGTGTACTCCTCCACGATGCGGTTCAGGGCGGCGTCGGTGATTTCCAGCTTGCCGGTCAGGCCGTGCGACTTGATTTGGCGGGGCACGCGGTAGCGCTTGGCAATTTCCACCTTCTCGGGCTGGGTGTAGCCAGGAATCTGGATGATTTCCATGCGGTCCAGCAGCGGGCGGGGAATGGTCTGCAGGCTATTGGCCGTCGTGATGAACATCACCTGCGACAGGTCGTAGGGCACTTCCAGGTAGTGGTCCTGGAAGGTGTGGTTCTGCTCGGGGTCCAGCACTTCCAGCATGGCGCTGCTGGGGTCACCGCGCCAGTCGCTGCTCATCTTGTCGATTTCGTCCAGCAGCACCACCGGGTTGGTCACGCCCGCCGTCTTCATCGCCTGGATGATGCGCCCAGGCATCGAGCCAATGTAGGTGCGGCGGTGGCCGCGAATCTCGGCCTCGTCGCGCACGCCGCCCAGGGCCATGCGCACGAACTTGCGGTTGAGAGAACGCGCGATGCTCTTGCCCAGCGAGGTCTTGCCCACCCCGGGAGGGCCCACCAGCACCAGAATCGGCGCGCGCAGTTCGGCGTCGTCGGTGCGCTCCTCGGCCGCGCGCTCCTTGCGGGCGTCCTCGGTCTCGCCGGGGGTGTGGGTCAACTGCCGCACCGCCAGGAACTCCAGAATGCGGTCTTTCACATCGCCCAGGGCGTAGTGGTCGGCGTCCAGAATCTCGCGGGTGCGGCCAATGTCGAGGATTTCCTCGTCGCGCTTGTTCCAGGGCACGTCCACCAGCCAGTCAATGTAGTTGCGCACGACCGTGCTTTCGGGGCTGCCGCCGGGGGTGCGCTCCAGGCGCTGCAGTTCCTTCAGCGCTTTTTCCTTGACGCTGTCGGGCATGCCGGCCGCTTCAATCTTCTCGCGCAGGGCCTCGACCTCGGCGGGGCCGTCCTCGCCGCCGCCCAGTTCCTTGCCAATGGCCTTCATCTGCTCGCGCAGGTAGTACTCGCGCTGGTTGGCGTCCATCTGCTCCTTGACGCGCCCGGCGATCTTCTTGTCCATGTTGAAGCGCTCGGTGTCGCGCGAGAGCAGCTTCAGCACGCCCTCCAGGCGGGGGCGCAGTTCCACGGCGTTCAGGATCTCCTGCTTCTCTTCCGGGGTCCAGGTGGCGTGGTGCGTGACCTGATCGCTCAGCGCGCCCGCGTCGGTCAGGGCCTTGATGCCCTCGAGCTGGTAGTTGTCCAGGCGCAGGTTCTTGTTCTGGCGCTGGTACTCCTCAAAGGCGGCCTTCACCTCGCCGGCCAGCACGGCGACTTCGCGGCTGCCGTCGGCGGCGGTGGGCTGGGTCTCCGCGCGCACGCGCATGTAGCTCGACGGCACCTCGTCCAGCACGGCGGCGCGCTCCTGGGCCTCGACCAGCACCTGATAGGTGTTGTCGGGCATGCGCACGACCTGCTTGATCACGGCCAGCACGCCCATGTCGTGCAGTTCGGCGCGGGTGGGGTCATCGGTACGGGCGTCACGCTGGGTCAGCAGCAGCACGCGGCGATCACTGGCCTGGGCCTCGTCCACGGCCCGCTTGCTTTTGGGGCGCCCCACGTCCACGTTCATGGTGACGCCGGGCAGGATCACTATGTTTCTCAGGGCGACGACGGGTAGTTCCCAGATCATGCTTGCTCCTTGGGTCGCGCAGCGCGCGTGAATGGATCAGTGTATCGCGGAGGGAAAAGAAGAAAACACCCCCGCACGGTGTCCCCAGAGTCTAGGGACGGGCGCGGGGGAATGCTGTAAGCTCTGTTGCGTTTACGCAGACTTCTTGAGTCCCTTCGACTCAAGCAAGGTCATGGGGTGGTCAATATGTTCGGCGTCAAAGCGCAGCTCGCGCAGGCCCTCCACCGGCAGTTCGAACAGCAGGTCGGTCATGGCCTTTTCCAGTACCGCGCGCAGGCCACGGGCGCCCGTCTTGCGCTCGCGGGCGCGGCGGGCCACCTCCTGCAGGGCGGCGTCGGTAAAGCTCAGGTCCACGTCCTGAAAGCCAAACAGCGCCTGATACTGCGAGACAATCGCACCCTGCGGCTCGGTGAGGATGCGCACCAGCGCCCCTTCGTCGAGGTCCTGCAGCTGCACCACCAGCGGCAGGCGGCCCACGAACTCGGGAATCAGGCCGAACTTCACGAGGTCCTCGGGCAGGAAGCGCAGTTCTTCCTTCTCGTCGCCCTTGTGCTCGGCACCGAAGCCCACCGCGCGCACGTTGGTGCGGCTGCGGCCAATGTCGGCAATGCCGTCGAAGGCGCCGCCCACGATGAACAGGATGTTCTTGGTGTTCACCTGCACCAGTTCCTGCTGCGGGTGCTTGCGGCCCCCCTGCGGCGGCACCTGCGCCACCGTGCCCTCAATGATCTTCAGCAGCGCCTGCTGCACGCCCTCACCGGAGACGTCGCGGGTGATGCTGGTGCCCTCGCTCTTGCGGGCAATCTTGTCAATCTCGTCGATGTAGATAATCCCGCGCTCGGCCGCTGCCACGTCGTACTCGGCGGCCTGCAGCAGGCGCACGATCACGTTTTCCACGTCGTCGCCCACGTAGCCGGCTTCGGTGAGGGTGGTGGCGTCGGCGATGGCGAAGGGCACTTCCAGCATCTCCGCGAGGCTGGAGGCCAGCAGCGTCTTGCCGGTGCCGGTGGGGCCAATGAGCAGGATGTTGCTCTTCTGCAGGTTCACGTCAGGGTGGGCGAGGCGCTGGTAGTGGCTGACCACGGCCACGGCGAGGGCCTTTTTGGCCTCGTCCTGCCCAATCACGAACTCATCGAGGTAGGCCTTGATTTCCTTGGGCGTGGGCAGTTCGGTGAGGTTGAATTCCCCGCCGGACTTCTTGTTCTGCTTGACCAGTTCGTGCGCCCGTTCGGTGCACTCGTTGCAGATAAACGCCGCGCGCCCCGGCGCTTCAATCAGCTGGGCAATCTGCGGATGTTGCCGCCCGCAAAACGAGCAGCGGTCTCCTCCGGTTTTGGTCATTGCACGCCTCCCAGTTCGCGGGTGTTTTCAATGACGGAATCAATCAGGCCGTACTTCTGGGCCTCTTCGGGCGACATGAAGTAGTCGCGTTCCATGTCGCGCAGCAGCTTGTCGTGCGGCAGGTCGGTGTGCTTGTGGTAGATGCTCACCAGCTTGTCGCGCAGGTGCAGCACTTCCTTGGCCTGCACTTCCAGGTCCGGGGTGTTGCCCCGGAAGCCTGCTGACCCCTGGTGAATCATGATGCGGCTGTTGGGCAGGGCCATGCGCTTGCCCTTGTCGCCGGCCATCAGCAGCACGCTGCCCATGCTCATGGCGATGCCCACGCAGATGGTGGACACGGGCGCCTTGATGTAGCGCATGGTGTCGTAAATCGCCAGGCCCGCGTAGACCTCGCCGCCGGGGCAGTTGATGTACATCTGAATTTCCTGCTCGGGGTTCTGCGAGTCCAGCAGCAGCAGCTGCGCCACGATGGTGTTGGCCATCTGGGACTCGATCGGCGTGCCCACGAAAATAATCCGGTCCTTCAGGAGCCGCGAGTAGATGTCGTACATCCGCTCGCCGCGCCCGGTCTGCTCGATCACGTAGGGAATCACGCTCATGGGGGCGATTATCGCACGCGATGGAAAAAGTAAAGTGTCAGTGTGGGGGGTCAAGGTGGGAAAGCGCCGGACGACACGCGCGCCCGGGACGCGCTGCTGGCCCGGCTGGCGGCACAGGCGAGAGGGTGGGGGTTTGAGGGAGGAGAAGCGGGGACCTGGGGCCCAGTCTTCCAGCGACGGGTGGGGTACGGGACTCAAGCTCTCGAATACCACGTCAGCCAGCGTCAGAACGGCTGCTTTTTCAACGTTCTGGGCCGCATGACCTTTCATGTGGTTCACGGCGGCGAGCATCTTGAGCTGGGTTTCCGCAGTGTGCCGCACCGTTTAGACCCCGCCCAGCCCGACAGGTGGCTTCTGCCTGCAAAAGCCACAGAAACCAAGATTGACCGTGTGGCCACAGAACTAGAGGCGAGTTGCCGTCAAGCCCTGCTCCCGTTTCTCAACCGTGTCGGCACGCCAGCAGGCCTCCTGGCTTTCATGGCTGAGGACTATCAGCCACTGATGCTGGTCTCGCCCAGCTTGTTTCTTCCCTTTCGCCGCGCTGCCCTCGTCCTTGAAGCGCTGCTGCCTCTAGCCGAACGGGCACCGGCCCTGGCACAGCTGGGCGCCGCCGAAGAGGCCTTCCGCGCCCGCTGGGAAGCGCGCCAGGCCTGAACCCTTCGCGCGGGCTTACGCAAGGGTTTATCTGAGGCCGGGCGAGCGCGGGGCCGCAGTACGCTAAGGCCCTCAATTCATTCCCAGGAGGTCAGCCATGCACGCAGACGACACCGCCAAGCGTTCCGAGGTCACCGAAGTGACCGAAACCCGCGACCCCATGACCGGCACCGAGACCCACCACGAGCGCCACGAGGTGCGGCAGGAAGAGCAGCCAGCGCCCCAGCCCGCCGTGACCCAGACCACCACAACCACGACGGTGGTGGAGGAGTAAGCCGGTCGTATTCAGCAAAAGGCGCGCCAGCAACTGTCTGGCGCGCCTTCTCCTTTCTTCCCCTCAGTCCACGATCAGCGGAATCAGCACCGGGTTGCGGCCAGTCACCTTGCGCACGAAGCGGCGCACGGCCCCGTACATGTCGTCGCGCACGTCTTCCAGACGCTTTTTCTCGCGCATGCCCTGGTCCACCGCGTCCAGCGCCACCTTGCGAATCTGGTTGTCCAGCTCGCGGTTGGCGCGCACAAAGCCGCGCGAGACGATTTCCACATGGGGCGTGGGGTGCAGCACCGCCGTCATGATCAGGATGCCTTCCTGGCTCATGTTCACGCGGTCCAGCAGCACGTCGTCGCCAATGTCGCCCACGCCCAGGCCGTCCACGTACACCGCGCCGGCAGGGACTGTGCCCGTCACCTTGAACTCGTCCTGGCCCAGGCGCACGATGTCGCCGTTCTTGGCAATCAGGGTGCGCTTGGGGGGGCGAGGCAGCGTCTGGGCCAGCCGGGCGTGGTTGATCTGGTGGCGTGGCTCGCCGTGCCAGGGCAGGAAGAACTTGGGCCGCGCCAGGTTCAGCACGGTGGCCAGTTCCTCCTGAGACGCGTGCCCCGAGGCGTGCACCTTGTGGGCCGGCGGGTAATACACGTCCACGCCGATCTCGTAGAGGCGGTTGATGACCAGATTCACCGCTTCCTCGTTGCCGGGAATGGGGTTGCTGCTCAGAATCACCGAGTCGCCCCGGCGCAGCGCAATCTTGGCGTGGTTGCCAAAGGCCAGTCGCGGCAGCACGCTCATGGGCTGGCCCTGCGAGCCGGTGCAGATGTACAGCACCTGCTGGTCCTGCAGCGTGCCCACCTCGTCGTTCGTCAGGAAGGGCTCGGGCAGCTCCATGTAGCCCACGCTCTGGGCCACCTGGGCGTATTTCAGGATGCTGCGGCCTTCGAGCACCACGCGGCGGCCCAGGCGGTGGGCAATCTGCACGATGTTCTGCATGCGGTGTACGTTCGAGGCAAAGGTGGACAGGAACACGCGGCCCTTACAGCTGGCGATCAGCTGTTCGAGGTTGCGCGCCACTTCCGCCTCACTCACGCTGCGCCCGGGGCGCTCAGCGTTCGTGGAGTCGGAAATCAGCAGCAGCACGCCGTCTTTGCCCGCCTGCTCAATGCGTGCCAGATCGCTGGGGCGGCCGTCGCTGGGTTCCTCGTCCAGCTTGAAGTCGCCGGTGTGCAGCACCACGCCCGCCGGGGTGGTCAGGATGTACCCGGCGTTATCGGGAATGGAGTGGGTCATGCGCAGGAATTCCACCTGAAAGTGGGTCCCAATGCGCACCTTGTCGCCCATCTGCACTTCGCGCAGGTCGGTGTCCACGTCGCGGATACCGAATTCGCTGAGTTTCTCGCGCACCAGGCCCAGGGTCAGCCCCGCGCCGTACACCGGCACCTTGGGCAGCCGGGGCAGGATGTACGGCAGGCCGCCAATGTGGTCCTCGTGGCCGTGGGTGAGAATCCAGCCCCTAATCAGCCCGGCGTGCTGCTGCAGGTAATCAATGCGGGGGATGATCAGGTCAATGCCCATCTGGTGGCTGTCGGGAAAGGCCAAACCGGCGTCCACCACCATAATTTCGTCGCCGTAGCGGTAGGCGGTGATGTTCTTGCCGATCTCGCCCATGCCGCCCAGCGGAATCACTTCGAGGTGGGGGGCGGGGGGGGCCGAACCCTCGGGGCGGGCCTTGCTGGGGTTGCTCATGAACACTCCGTACGTCCGCGCCTGAAGCCAGGGTCCGTGCTGCAGGCGGGTTGTGAGAGAAGGCGGGGCCGCAGTGGCACGGCCAGGGGGAGGATGGATTGTGTCGCTCAGGGCCAGCCTGCCGGGCAGGTTGGGTCCAGAGACGCGGTACGTTCAAGCTAGCACACCCCCCGGCAGGGGCATGGGCGCGGGGCCCCGCAGCGCGCGGGCAGGCGCGTGAAGACCCGCTTCATGAAGCGGTATCATCGGGGGCGTGAGCACGCAACGCATTCTTGTCATCGAGGACGATCTGGACATTGCCAACGTCCTGCGCATGGACCTGACGGACGCCGGCTTCGAGGTGGACCACGCCGACAGCGCCATGAACGGCCTGATCAAGGCCCGCGAGGATCAGCCCACCCTGATTCTGCTGGACCTGGGCCTGCCCGACTTCGACGGCGGCGACGTGGTGCAGCGACTGCGCAAGAACAGCGCCGTGCCGATTATTGTGCTGACCGCCCGCGACACCGTGGAAGAAAAGGTGCGCCTGCTGGGCCTGGGCGCCGACGACTACCTGATCAAGCCCTTTCACCCCGATGAACTGCTGGCGCGCGTGAAGGTGCAGCTGCGCCAGCGCACCACCGAGAGCCTGACCATGGGCGACCTGACCCTGGACCCGCAAAAGCGCCTGGTGACCTACAAGGGCGACGAACTGCGCCTGTCGCCCAAGGAGTTCGACATCCTGGCCCTGCTGATTCGCCAGCCGGGGCGCGTGTACTCGCGCCAGGAAATCGGCCAGGATATCTGGCAGGGCCGCCTGCCCGAGGGCAGCAACGTGGTAGACGTGCACATGGCCAACCTGCGCGCCAAGCTGCGCGACCTGGACGGCTACGGGCTGCTGCGCACGGTGCGCGGCGTGGGCTACGCCCTGCGCGGCTGACACGGGACCCCACCGTTGACCCCCACATTGGGTGATGAGGCCTTTTCGGGCCTGGACGCCGGGGCGCTGCTGGCGGCCCTGCCCGACCCTGTGGCCTGGATGGGCCCCGACGGGCACGTGGCCCTAAACCGCGCCGCCCGCGAGCGCATTGGGGGCGTCTCGGCGCAGGGCGACTGGAGCGCGCTGTTTGACGCCGCCAGCGCCGAGGCGCTGCGCGCCGCCGCGCAGCAGGCCATGGCCGGACACAGCGCGCAGGTCACCGTGCGGCTGTTGGAAACCGTGGCCCCGGCGCTGGTGACAGTGGCGCCCGCAGGGGGGGGCGCGCTGGTGCACCTGCATGTGGCGCGCGACCCCCTGGAGGTCGCCATGGAGCTGATGGACAGCCTGCACCTGGGCATGGCGGTGCAGGCCCCGGACGGCCGCATTTTGCAGGCCAACCACGCCGCCACCGCCGTTCTGGGCCTAAGCCTGGACCAGTTGACCGGCCGCGACTCCCTGGACCCGCGCTGGCAGGCCATTCACCCGGACGGCTCGCCCTTTCCCGGAGAAACCCACCCTGCCATGCAGGCGCTGCGCAGCGGCGTGGCCCTGCACCACGTGCCCATGGGCATCTTTCACCCGCCCAGCGAGACGTGGCGCTGGCTGGACGTCTCGGCGATTCCGCGCTTTGCCGCAGGGAACCCAGCGCCCAAGCAGGTCACCACCGTGTTTGCCGATGTCACCGAACTGCGCGCGGCGCAAGAGGCCCTGCGGGCCAGCGAGCAGCGCTTTCGCTCATTGGTGCAGGCCACCGCCCAGGTGGTGTGGACGGCCCGGCCCGACGGCGCTTTTGTGCCGCCGCAACCGGACTGGGAAGCCTTTACCGGCCAGACCCCCGAGCAGTACAGCCCCGGGGGCTGGACGCAGGCCCTGCACCCGGATGACCGCGCGCGCGCCCTGGCCGCGTGGCAGCGGGCGGTGGACACCCGCAGCGGCTACAGCGTGTCGTACCGGGTGCGCCGCGCCGACGGCCAGTACGTGCCCATGGAAGCGCGCGGCGTGCCGGTGCGCGGCGAACAGGGCCAGATTCTGGAGTGGGTGGGCACCAACACGGACGTCACCGAGTTGCAGGCGGCGCAGCAGTTGCTGCTGGACGCCAACGCGGCGCTGGAACAGCGGGTCCAGGACCGCACGGCCGAACTCGCGCAGGTCACGCGCTTTTCCACGCTGCTGCTCACGGCGGCGGGCGAGGGCATTTTTGGCCTGGACGCCCAGGGCGTGACCACCTTTGCCAACCCGGCGGCGGCGCGCATGCTGGGCTACAGCGTGGAGCAGATGATTGGGCAGGCGCAGCACGCGCTGGTGCACCACCACCACGAAGACGGGCGCCCCTACCTGCTGCCCGAGTGCCCCATTCACCAGACCCTGCAAGACGGCCAGACCCGGCGCACCGAGCGCGACGTGATGTGGCACGCCTCTGGACGCGCCGTGCCCGTGGGGTACGTGGTGACGCCCACCCACGACGCGCAGGGGCAGGTGAGCGGCGCCGTGGTGATGGTGCAGGACATCACCGAGCAGGAAAAGGCGCGCGCGCAGCTGCACGAGATGATCGAGAACCTGGAGCGCAGCAACCACGACCTGGAGCAGTTTGCCTACGTGGCCTCGCACGACCTGCAAGAACCGCTGCGCACCATCGGCAGCTACACCGAGCTGCTCTCGCGGCGCTACGCGGGACAACTGGACGACCGCGCCGGGCAGTACCTGCAGTTCACGCAGGCGGCGGTGGAGCGCATGCGCAGCCTCATTCAGGACCTGCTGGCCTTTGCCCGCACCGGGCGGCAGCTCGCGCCCCCCACCCCCCTGGCCCTGGACGAGCTGCTGCAGGCGGTCGCCGCCAACCTGCAGGGCAGCTTGCAGGGCGGCGGCACGCTGAGCTGGGACACCCCGCACCGGGTGTTGGGGCGCGCCTCGCTGCTCATTCAGCTGCTGACCAATCTGGTGGGCAACGGCCTGAAGTTCCATGCGCCGGGCCAGCCGCCCCAGGTGCACGTGTCCTCCGCGCAGGAGGGCCACTTTGTGCACCTGCGGGTGCGTGACCACGGCATTGGCATCGCCCCGGAGTACCACGCCCGGGTCTTCGAGATTTTCCAGCGCCTGCACCACCGCGACACCTTTGCGGGCAACGGCATGGGGCTGGCCATCTGCCGTAAGATTGCGGAGCACCACGGCGGGCGCATCTGGGTCGAGTCTGTGCCTGGACAGGGCAGTACGTTTCATGTGCTTCTGCCGGGGGTGCCCACACCATGACCGCCATGTCTGCTCCTATTGAAATTCTGCTTGTTGAAGACAACGAGCCCGATGTCCTGCTGACCCTGGAAGCCTTTGAGGATTCCCGGGTGCCCAACCGCATGCATGTGGCGCGCGACGGCGTCGAAGCCCTGCGGTTCCTGCGCCGCGAGGGCGAACACGCCCAGGCCCCCCGCCCCGACGTGATCCTGATGGACATCAACATGCCGCGCAAGACGGGGCTGGAGGTGCTCGAAGAGCTGAAGGCCGATCCCGAGCTGCGCAGCATTCCGGTGGTGATGCTCACGACCAGCCAGGCCGACGACGACGTGCGCTCCTCCTACGAGCGCCACGCCAGCGGCTACGTGGTCAAACCCGTGGGCTTCGAGAACTTTCTGGGCGCCATGCGCGCTTTCGAGGCCTTCTGGCTCACCTTCGTGCGCTTTCCGCCGCGCGTGTAGCGGCAGAGGGAGGGGGCCCCAGCAAGCGCTTGCCGGGGCCCCTCCTCTTTACGCTCAGTTCCCCGCTTCGCGCTGAACGGTGCAGTCGCCGCCCACCAGCTGCGTGCCGCTGCCACTCAGCTTGGCGAACACCGCCTTCAGCTCGTCCCGGGCGCCCGCCACGCTCACGCCCGCGTACTCGCGAATGTTGGCATCGTAGGGCTGGCGCACGATGCACACCAGGATGCGCAGCGGGTCGCGAATGTCCTGCACCTGGAAATAGCGCGTGGCTTCTGTGTAGAAGATCAGCGACCGGCCGCTGCTGTAGGTCCAATCGCGGTCCAGGCGGTCGTAGCGGGGGGTCTTGGGCACCACCACTTCGCCGTTCATCGGGTCGTTGTTCTGGTCAAAGCCGGTGATGGTCCAGCGTTCGCCTTCAGCCAGGGGGCCTTGCAGGTCTTCGGGGCCGGTGGCGGCGGGGGCACAGGCGGCAAGAAACAGGGCGGGCAGTAAAAACAGGGCGCGCATACGGCTGCACACCCTAGCGCAATCGTGAAGAGACGGTGGGCAGATGTGCGCCCGGAAGAGGCCTGGCAGCCGACCTGCCTACAGCTCCAGCTCAAGCGGCGTGCGCCGGCCCGCCGGAATGGCAGTGAGCAGCACCTCGTACTTGCCAGTCACAAAGACCTTGTAACCGTGCTTTTGCAGGCCGCGCCGGGCATTCGTGAGGTCAGCGGCCAGCAGGCTCAGGTCCGGGCGGGCGTAGTTGCGCATGCGGGCGCCGTAGCTGAGGGTGCCGTCGCGGTAGCGGGCATTGGGAAAGCCCAGAATCAGGCCGCCCCCCAGGGTCAGGTGCTCGCGGCGCAGGCGGGCGAGCAGCACGTCCTGCACCACCCCGGGGCTTTGCAGCAGGCTCAGGGCCAGCACCAGGTCAAAGCGGCCCAGGCTGGCGGGCAGGGCATTCACGTCCAGGGCCAGAAAATGGGCCTGGGGCCAGCGGGCCTGGGCCGCCGCCAGCGCGTCTGCCTGCAGGTCTATGCCCACCACGTCCAGTTCGCGCCCGGGAAAAGCCAGCGCCAGGGCGTCCAGTTCGCGGCCCGCATTCACGCCCAGCGCCAGCACCCGCCCACCCGGCGGGGGGTCCACCCGGCGCAGGGCCTCCACAAAGGTGGCCAGAAACACCGGGTCTTCCAGTTTATCCACCCGGCCCCAGGTGCCCGCCGGGCCGTAGCCCCCGGCGTCGGGGTCGGGCGTGGGGGCCCAGGTGCGCAGGGTCACGCGCACCCGCCCCGGGCCCGCCGGCTGTGGGGTAAGCAGATGCGCGCCCAGCAGATCGGCCAGATCGGCCCAGACCGCCCAGGGACGGTGGCGGCCGTGTGGGGTGGCCTCGCCCGCGTAGAGCCCCAGCCCCAGGTCCGGGTCGGGCACGGTGAACTGCACCTCGCCCCCTGCGCGCAGGCGCTCTCGCACGGCGGGCAGGATGGCGCTCAGGGGCTCGTGGGTGAAGTGCAGCGGAGCAAAACGGGTCAAGGCCCCGCCAGGATAGACGGGGCCTGCGCTTGGGCGTGCGGGTGGCTTAGCCCTGCAGGGCGGCGGCCAGCTGGCGCAGGCCGTCCTGGTCGGCCTCGGGGGCGTCGGCGGCCAGCGACTCGGTGGCGGCGCCCAGGTCGGGCAGGAGGGCAGCGGCGCCGGCCAGATCGCCGCTTTCCAGGGCCGACTTCAGGCTGGCCAGATGCTCCACCACGGTTTCGGCGCCGGGGACACCGCCTAAGGTCTCATGCCACGCCGTGACGTTCTGAACGGCCGCGCTGGCGGGCACGCCCTGAAGACCGCCCGACAGGGCCTGAAGGGTCTGCTGCAACTGCTGGTTCATGGCAACACCTCCTGAAAGCGGGCAGGGAACGGGACCCGCTGGGCCGGCGCCTGGGCGCACGCCGAGCGGCTTCGTTGCCTCTGTCCTGCCTGCGCAGCAAACCACAGCCCTGGGTGGGGCGAGTGTAGGCGCGCACGCTTCATGAAGCGCCAAGCGACCGTGCTTTTTGCCGCGCCCAGCCGCCACTTTGCAGCACTTCTGACGGTCATGGCCGGGCGATCACGCTGACCTGACCTTATGTCTCCTTCCTGGCCCCACACAGGCGCCGAGCTTGAAGCGCGGCTGACCGCTGTCTTCCTGCGCGCCGCCGACCCCGGCCCTGCCCAGGCGCGGCTGGCCCTGCGCTTTGTGCATACAGAGCCGGAGGCCTGTGTGCTGGTGGACGGCCGCAGCGGGCAGAGTCAGATACGCAGCGGCGCCGCCGCCCGGCAGGGCCCCGCTGACCTTACGTTTGTGCTGAGTGGCAAGGCTGCCCACGCCTTCTGGCGCGGCGACCTGAACCCAGTGGCCGCCATGACGGGCGGGGTGCTCCGGATTGAGGGGCCGCTGCTGCGGGCGCTGGCCCTGGCCCCCGGGTTGAAACAGGTGCAGGCAGCGTACCGGGAGGCGACAGCGGGCCTCTAGCCCGGCCGTCGTCAAAATCCGCCTTGCCTCTTCTCTTGGGCAGGCGCAGTCACGGCGGGACAGTCAAGAGATGCCCCCAGGCCAGGGCCAACCGCTCTAATACCCCCGGTGCTTGACCACGGCGCCCTGGCTTTCCAGCCACCCGGTCACGGTGCCCACAGCAGCCTTTACCCCCGGGGTGATGATCGGGCCCCCAAACTTCGCCAGCCGCACCAGATGGGTGCTGTCCTCGCGCGCGGTGATGCCCACCAGCACCTCCTGGGTCAGCTCGCCTTCCACCACATGCGCCAGGGCCACCCAGCCGTCGCGCCGCAGGCCCTGATACAGCTCCAGCAGCACCACGGTCCACTCGGGGCCGCGCCCCTGGGGGCTGCGCTGGGTGACTTTCTCGAAGGTCTGGGGCTCGAAGGTGGCGGGCAGGGTCAGCACGGCGTGGGGCACGGGGGTCTCCGGGGTGGGGGAATTGGGGTAGGCAGCGGTCTCGCCGTGGGGCACCGGCGCGTGGGCCACCGGCACGAAGCGGGCGTGGTTCACGCCCAGGCCCAGATCGCGCCACTTGAGGGCGTATTTGGTTTCCAGGGCGGCCGGGGGCGGCGGGCCCAGGTCCACGCGCATCACGCCGCTCGCTTCGGCCTCGGCGCAGGCAAAGGCGAAATACTCGTCGTGGTCGGTGGTGAGGAGCAAAGCACCCCCCGGCCTCAGGCGACTGGCGGCCAGCTGGAAAAAGGGGGCGCGCAGCAGGCGGTGGTCGGTGTGCCCGGCTTTGGGCCAGGGATCGGGGAAATTGACCACGATCAGGTCCAGCCCGGCGTGCGGCACCACCTCGCGCACCAGCACGTCGGCGGGCATTTTGGTGAGGATGGCGTTCGTCAGCCCGGCGGCTTTCAGGCGGCGGTGCGCCTTGAGCAGGGACACCCCCGAGAGTTCCACCCCCAGGTAATTGGGCGCTTCTGCGAACGTCTCGGCAAAGTGCGGCCAGAAGCGGCCGTCGCCAAAGCCGACCTCCAGCACCCAGGGGCGCTCTGGCGTGTCGGGGTACAGGCGCGCGGCATGGTCTGGAAACTGAAAATCCGAGAGGCGGAAAATCATGCGCGCTCCTCGAGCAGTTCGGCGGCCAGCCGCGCGGCGCCTTCCAGCACGCTGGCGTACGTGTGCTCGCCGGGGGTGCACTGGCCCAGCATCCGTACCCGTTCAAAGCGGCCCACCCGGAAGCCGTCCAGTTCGCCCGGGGCCGGCACCAGAAAGCGCACGTCGTAGGGGGGCTCCACGCCCTCGCCCTCGGCGCGGCGCTCCTGGCCCACCAGCCACACGCCGCTGCGCGCCAAGTCGTCGGCCAGAAAGTCGTAGGCCACTTCAGAGAGGCGCCCGGCTTCTTCCATCGTGTCGCCCACCAGCAGCCGCCCCTTCAGGAAGGCCCCCACCGCCAGCACCGCCTGCCGGGCGCGCAGCTTTGGCCCTTCCCAGGTGGAGAGCACCACCTCGCTGTCTTCCTCGTCCAGCGCGGTCACGGTGCTTTGCAGCAGGTGAATGCCGGCGGTTTCCTCAATGCGCGCCTTAAGCAGGCGGTGAAAGGTCCAGCCGTCGGTGCCCTGCACCATACCCGCGCGGACCTCTTCGAACAGACTGCCGGCCGGAAAGGTGACGCCCTGCGTGGTGGGCTGGTACAGGTTGCCCAGGTGGTCCAGGGCCTGCGAGACCAGCAGCACATCCTGCCCAGCGTGCGCCAGCCGCCACGCGAGTTCCGTGCCCGCCAGCCCGGCACCCACCACGGCCACGTCGTACAGGTGCCCGGGTTGCGGGCGGCTTCGGGGAGAGGCGGGACCAAACATGGGGGCCAGTGTAGGGGAATGGGGTGTGGGGAGTGGGGTGTGGGAAGTGGGAAAAGAAGGAGGCGGGGCGCGGGAAAAGAGGAGAGTGGGTGGTGGGCGGCTTAGGTGGTCTGTGGGCCCCCTCTGCAAGCAGCTCTTCGAGCCACCCCTTGCTGCGCAAGGCCCTCTCTGCGGCGCAGCTCTTCGAGTCCCACGGGGGGAGAGGGTCGAAACACCACCCTATCTGTTCAAAAGTAGAACCTTCTAGGCCGCACCAAGACCGCTTGCCCCTCTCCCGCCCAAGTCCAAACGAAGCCGTCGTGCGCGCAGCGCGCGGGCGTGGGGCGATGGGCGGAGAAAGGCCACGGCGTACAGCGCGGGACGAAGCCGGGCCGCCCCGCATCGTCAGTCAACGTTTGCCAGCGCAGCGCCGCTCCCCCTGCCCCTCTGGGGTAGGGGGCTGGGGGGTGGGGCAAAGCCACCAGCAACCGTCATCCAACAACCCCCCCGCCCCTCTACCCTACCCCCATGCCCCCCAACCCCGGCTACGCCTACCGAACCCAGGTTCACCGCCCCTGGCCCGGCGTGCTGGCCTTTCTCAGCCACGAATACCGCCACTCTGGCCCCGCCACCTGGGCCGCGCGCCTGCAGGGGGGCGAACTGGAGGTGGACGGCGTGCGCCTCACCCATGACCAGCCCCTGCGCCCCGGACAGACGGTGACCTGGCACCGCCCCCCCTGGCAGGAGGAGGCCGCGCCCCTGCACTACGCCGTGCTCCACGAGGACGAGGGCCTGCTGGCGGTCCATAAGCCGGCCGGTCTGCCCACCCTGCCGGGCGGCGGCTTTCTGGCCCATACCCTCCTGACCCTGGTGCAGCAGGACTTCCCCGGCGCCCACCCGCTGCACCGCCTGGGGCGCGGCACCTCGGGGCTGGTGCTGTTTGCCCGCACGGGGGCGGCGGGCTCGGCCCTGGCCCAGGCGTGGCGCGAACATGAGGTGCGCAAGGTTTACCGCGCGCTGGCGCAGGGCGAGGCCGCGCAGGACGCCTTTACGATCACCACGCCCATCGGCCCGGTGCCCCACCCCCGCCTGGGCACGGTGCATGCCGCCTCGGCGGGGGGTAAGGCCTCGCTCAGCCACGCCCAGGTCCGGCAGCGCCGCCCGGGGCAGACGCTCTTTGACGTGCAGATCCACACCGGACGGCCCCACCAGATCCGCATTCACCTCGCCAGCATTGGGCACCCGCTGGTGGGCGACCCGCTGTATGGCCCCGGCGGCACGCCGCACTCAGACCTGCCGGGCCTGCCCGGCGACCTGGGCTACGCGCTGCACGCCTGGACCCTGAGCCTCACCCACCCGCTGACCGGCGAGCCCCTGACCCTGGAAGCCCCGCCACCCCCCGAACTGCGTTAGGGCCCTCGCGCTGCGGCGCCGCTGTCTTCGTCCGCTTGGTTAGTCTTCAGATCAACGGCGAGAGACTTAGCGCTCGGTTTCGGCGGTGTAGGTGCCGTCGGCCCGGCCCCGGAAGGTCACGGTGCCCTGGCGGTCGGTGCGGTATACCCGCGCGCCCGCCTGCTTGTACAGGGCCAGCGCCTTCTGGGTGGGGTGCCCGTAAGAGTTGGGCGTGCCCACGCTGATGACCACGTTCTCGGGGCGCACATTCGCCAGCCACGCGGCGCTGTCGCCATTGGCCGCGCCGTGGTGAATGCTCTTGTACACCTGAAAAGGGCCCTTCAGGTCGTCGCGTTCCTGGGCCAGCCAACCTTCGGTTTCGGGCGTTTCGCTGTCGCCGGTCATCAGGGCGCGGAAGGCGCCGAACTGCAAGGCGATGCCCACACTGTTCTCGTTCTGGTCGTCACCCATACCGGGGGGCGGGGCCACCACGCGCAGCTTCACGCTGCCCAGGTTGACCGTCTGGTTGCTGGCCTTGGTAAAGGTGGTGCCAGCGTCCTGCAGGGCCGCAACCAGCCGCTCCCAGGTCTGGGTGGTGCCGCCCAGGCCATTGTTGATAAACACGCGCGGCTTCAGGGCAGCGGCGGGCACCAGCCCGGCGATGTGGTCGGCATCGGCGTGCGAGGCCACCATCAGGTCCAGGCTCTTCACGTCCAGGGCTTTTAAGTGCTCGCGCATCCGCTCACTGCTGCGGCCACCGTCTATCAGCAGGGTCTTGCCTTCAGGGCTCTGGATCAGAATGGCGTCGCCCTGGCCCACGTCCAGAAAGCGGATCACCACCTCGCCGCCGGGCTGCGCCGGGGCGGGCTGGCCGCCCCCCTCAGTGCCGCCCTGCTGGCGCATCCAGCCGCAGGCCGCCAGCCCCACAGTGCCCAGCAGCACCAGCACCCCCAGCAGGTCTGAGGGGCTGGGCCCACGGCCGGCGCGGCGTTTCGGGGCGCGCGCCGCGCGGCCTGGGGTGGGGGTCTGGCTGGTCCGGGGGGCGGCTGGTTTCGCGGCGGGTTTCCTGGCCGCCGCTGGCGCTTTTCCGTGGTCGCCGGCCGCCTTCTTCGCCGCGCGGGCAGCGGGCTTCTTCGGCGTGGGCTTGTCCCCGCCGCTCACAGCGTGATCTCCCCGTCATCGTTCAGGGGCAGGGCGCCGCGTCCCGCCTCGTTCAGGGTGTCCAGCGCAGCCTGGGCGGCGGCGCGGCGCGCGGCCGTCTCGCCGGGCAGGGGCAGCAGCCGCGCGCCGTCCGGGCCGTCGTGCAGGGCCAGCACGTCGCCTTCTTTCACCCCGTCCGGCAGCTGGGTGAGCGGCAGCACCACCGTGCGGCCGTCGGGCCGCTCCAGCCGGGCCACCGGGCCGCGCGGCGTGGCTTCCAGGCCGTCCACGATCCAGCGTTCGGCGGGCAGTTCTGTCTGTGCCGGATCACTCCTCTGGGTCATGTTCTCAGCGTAGCGCAGCGCCACCGGGCCTGGGCGTGGTCCGGGGTGGATTTAGGGATGTGGGCGGGGCCACGGCGGGCAGGGGTCAGCTGCCGTCGTCCGCTTCCAGGTCCAGCAGGCGGGGGGTGCGCCGCCGCTTGGCGCGGTACATCCGTGCGTCGGCCTCGCGCAGCCACTCGCTGAGGGTGGCGCCGGGCCACGCGGCGGCCAACCCCACGTTCAGGCGTGGCGGCTGGGGCACCGGCCACGCGGCCGCCGCCACCTGCCCCAGCCACGCGTCCAGCTGCGCCTCGGCGCGGGGCAGTGGCAGGGGCAGCAGCGCGGCGAATTCGTCGCCGCCCAGCCGGAAGGCGTGGTTGCCGGGCCCCAGGTCGCGCAGCAAGCCCGCCAGCACCACCAGCACCTGATCGCCGGCCAGATGCCCGTAGGTGTCGTTGATGACCTTGAATTCCTGCACGTCCACCACCGCCAGGGTGCAGGGCGGCCCGTGCGTGCCTCGGCGCAGCGTGGCCTGGGCCTGCTCGGTAAAGTGGCGGCGGTTGGCCACGCCGGTCAGGGGATCGGTGCGGGCCTCGCGCTCAATGCGCTCGTGCAGGGCCGCGTTTTCCAGCGCCACGCTGAGGTGCACGCCCAGCAGCTCCAGAAATTCCAGGTCCTCGGGAACAAAAGCGTGCAGGTCGTAGCTCTGCACCGACAGCACCCCCACGTCCTCGCCGCCCACCTGCAGCGGCACGCCCATCCAGGACATGGTGTGCGGCAGATCGTGGCGGTAGTGCACCCGCACCACCCCCAGGCCCTCGCGCTGCAGGTAGGCCGGCAGGTCGTTTTCCAGGCGCAGCGTGCCGCCCAGCACGCGCTCCAGCAGGCCGTCGCGGCGCGGGGCCAGGACCTGCTCGGCCATGTTGTGGCTTTCCAGGGTCAGGCAGTGCCAGCCGCCCTCCGGGGTGCGCCGCGCCAGCAGGGTCACGGGCATGGCAAACAGGCGCTGCACCTCCACGTGCATGGTGCGCAGCAGGTCCGGGGTGCGCGCGTGCCGGGCCAGGGCCGCCGTGACCTGCACCAGGGAACGGTACCGGGCAATCTGCCGCTGGGCGTCGGCGGTGGGGGTGCTCACCTTGGCGCCCATTGTGGCACGCGCGGAGCAGGCTGCGCCCCCTGCCCCCGGGGGCGTTCACCGGGGGCAGGGGGACATTTTCAGCCCCCGCCTGCGCGTATCCTGCCCCCATGAAGTGGCTCTCCGATCCGGCGCTGGCCCCCATTGCCGAGAAGGTCGAGGCCGGGGCCCGACTGAGCTTTGACGAAGGCATGCAGCTGTTCAGAACCCGCGACCTGAACACCCTGATGCGCCTGGCCGACTGGCGCAAGCGGGCGCTGCACGGCGACAAGGTGTACTTCGTGCACTCCATGCGCCTGGAGTTCACCAACATCTGCTACGTGGGCTGCACCTTCTGCGCCTTTGCCGCCCGCAAGGGCGAGGCGCGCGCCTGGGACTACAGCCCCGAAGAAGTGGTGGCCGAGGTGGGGCGGCGCTACCTGCCCGGCATCACCGAACTGCACATGAGCAGCGGACACCACCCCAACCACCCCTGGGCCTTTTACCCGGAAATGGTGCAGCGCCTGCGTGAGGCCTACCCGGACCTGCAGGTCAAGGCCTTCACGGCCGCCGAAATCGAGCACCTCAGCAAGATCAGCAAAAAGCCCACCCTGGAGGTGCTCCGCGAGTTGCAGGCGGCCGGGCTGGCGGCCATGCCCGGCGGCGGCGCCGAGATCTTTGCCGACCGGGTCCGTAAACAGGTCGCCAAAAACAAGGTCAAGGCCGAGAAGTGGCTGCAGATTCACGCCGAGGCCCACTCGCTGGGCATGCGCACGAACGCCACCATGCTCTATGGGCACATCGAAACGCTGGAAGAGCGCCTGGACCACATGCACCGCCTGCGCGAGTTGCAAGACGACTCGGTGGCCCGATACGGCGGCGGCTTTCACGCCTTTATTCCGCTGGCTTTTCAGCCGCTGGGCAACACCCTGGCACAGAACCTGGGCAAGACCGATTTCACCACCGGCCTGGACGACCTGCGCAATCTCGCCGTGGCGCGCATCTACCTGGATAACTTCCCGCACATCAAGGGCTACTGGGTGATGATCGGCTCGGAGCTGACCCAGGTGAGCCTGGACTGGGGCGTGTCGGACATTGACGGCACCATTCAGGAAGAGCACATTGCGCACGCCGCCGGGGCCACCAGCCCCATGGCACTGTCGCAGGCGGGCATGATCCGCATGATTCAGCACGCCGGGCGCGTGCCAGTGCTGCGCGACGCCTACTACCATGAACTCGAAACCTTTCCCCGCAGCGCGGAAGCGGCGGACTGAGCCGTGGGCACCGACCTGGACGCCGTGCTGGCCCTGGACGACGCCTGGAACGCGGCCTACCACCACGGCGACCCGGCGCGCATGGCCGCCGTACTGGCCGAGGACTGGCTGGCCTTTTTCCCCGACGGCACCGCCGTGTTCAAGGCCGACCTGCTGGCCAACATGAACCGCACCCCGCCCCCCGGCCTGATTTTCGAGCGCCACGCCAGCCGCGTGTACGGCGACGCGGCCATTACCCGGGGCACCCTGTACGCCGGCGGCGAGCGCGTGCAAAGTTTCCTGCGCGTGTATGCCCGCCGAGAGGGAGGGTGGCAGGCCGTGAGTGTGCAGGTGGTGCCGTGAGGGGGGTGATGGTTGATGGTTCATGGTTGATGGAGGGGTCGGTAGGCACCTCTGGCCTTGCGCAGGGATTTTCTCCATCCACCTTCAACCTTCACCCATCAACGCGCACCGCAGGTGCGCTATGACCTACCGCGCCGGCTGGATTCACTACACCAACGTGGCCCCCATTCTTGACACCCTGGCGTTGCCATCTGGCGTCACGGCCATCACGGGCGTGCCCACCGAGATGAACGCGGCGCTGCTGTCGGGGCGGGTGGACATCGCCAACATCAGCGCGGTCGAGTTCATTCGCCATGCCGACATTCTGGAAGCCCTGCCGGATTTCAGCGTGGCGGTGCTGGGGCCGGTGTATTCGGTGAACCTGTTTCACACGCGGCCCCTGCGCCAGGTGCGCCGCATTGCCCTGACCGCGCAGTCGGCCATGAGCGTGGCGCTGCTGGAGGTGCTGCTGCGCGAGTGGGGCCTGAGCCCAGTGCTGGAGCGCGCCGAGGGCGACGCCGAGACGCTGCTGAAGGGGGGTTACGACGGCGTGCTGCGCATTGGCGACAGCGCCCTGCGCGAGTGGTATGGCGTGGCCGGGCCGCTAACCCCGCAGACCACCATGACCAGCCTGCCCAACACCGGCCGGGGCATCACCGTGACGGACCTGGCCTGCGCGTGGTTTGACCTGACCGGGCACCCCTTCACCTTTGCCGTGTGGGCCTACCGCAAGGACAACCCCCCACCCCCGGCGCTGATTCAGGCCATGCGCGAGGCCCGCCGGGAGGGCCTGGGGCACCTCGCCGCCGTGGCCCGGCGCCACGCCCCGCGCCTGGGGCTGCCGGAGCGCGTGGTGCAGCATTACCTGTGGAACTTCCGCTACCACCTGGAAGCGCCGGATCGTCTGGGCCTGCACGAATTCGCCGCCAAGGCCGTACCGGGCCACGCCGAGCTGACCTTTGGGCCCCGGCCGGGGCCGGTGGCGGCCCGCCGGCCCTATGAACCCACGCACTGAACGCCGGCGGACTCGGCAGGCTCAGGGACAGCGGAACGAAACGCCGCCCCCTGGCACCTGGACCGCGCTGAACCCGGTGCTGAGCGGCGGTCTTGTGGTGGGAACACTGGGGGGCGTGGGCGTGCTGAGCCAGCCGGGGGCGCCACTGGCCTGGGCGGTCCTTGGCGCAGGGCTCCTGGCGATAGGCTGGGGGGCCTGGCAGGCAGTGCACAGGGTGCCGGCCCAGTCACTGCGCAAGACCTCGCCTGAGCCTTCACCGGCCCCAGCGCCCCGCCCGCGCCGACGGCTGCGGCTGATCACCGAACAGCCGCAGCTGGGCAAAGACCTGCACCTGCGCCTGCAGATTTCACCCCCGTCTGCACCTACCCCCAAAGACCTGACCCTCTGGCTTCAGGTGCCGGGCCACACCATTCCGCTTCCTCTCTGTGCCGTCACACGTTCGCAGCAGGGCGAAGAACAGTGGCATGACCTGACCACCCGTCTGCCCCGGCGAGTTCCCGCAGGCCCCGTCACGGTCGGGGCTGGGCGCGCCCAGTGCCGCCTGCCGGCCCTGCGTCCTGCACCGCCGCTTCAATTGCAGCGGCAGCTGGGCGAGGTCGAAGCCTGCAAAGTGCTACTGGGCGGCACAGCGCCCGCCCACACGGCGGCTCAACTGTACGGCCTGCCAGTCCAGGCCTGGAGGGAGCTGACCAGCGAGGATTTGCGCCGGGCCTTTCCCGTCACGGCCGAGCAGGTGGCGGCCTATGCCTGCGCGACGGGCTGGAGCGAGCGACATATCCACCGGACCCCCGCCGACAGACCGCTGCCCCTCATGGTGGAGATGGACGGCGGGTTCAGCCTGCTGAGACAGGGGGGCTACAGCGAGATAGAGGTCGTGCACACCGCCCCGACCCGCGAGGCCATTGTGCAGGCGTACCTGCGCTGGCACTTTCCCTGGTTGCCGCTGGCCGGGAAAAGAGCCCAGCCCCTGGGTAACGTC